>CANPVX010000028.1 GCA_947581815.1 Candidatus Indicimonas acetifermentans
TATCCAGCAGCTCACGATAGATCTCCTCGTGGCGGTCCAGCATGCGCCCCAAGCTCCATTTCGCGACCACTCTCTCCCTTCCGATCCTTCCGAGCTCACGTAGCCCCGGCCGCTGGAGTAGCGTAGTGATGGTATCCGCCATCGATTCCGGGTCGCCCGCTTGGAACAACGCGCCCACCTGATCATCGATAAGCTCCGGCAGCCCGCCAACGGCCGACGCCGCTACCGGTAGACCGCTGGACATCGCCTCCAGCGCCGCGATCGATGTGGCCTCCATCAACGAGGGGATCACGGCGAGGTGCGCGCTGCGCAGCAGTTCGGGCATCTCATCATGCGGTCGAGCCCCGAGAAACTCGATCCGATCACGGACGCCCAGTTCCTCCGCCAGGGCCGTCAGCCGAACCCGCTCCGGGCCGTCGCCGACGACCCAAGCCTCCGCATCCAATCGCTGCGCGATCAGCGGCATGGCGCGAACAAAGTACTCGACTCCGTTCTTTGGAAAGAGGCGCCGCGGCACGATGATCCTCAGCCGCCCGCTATCAGGCGGTGCGTCAGTCGGTGAGAAACGATCTGTGTCGACTGGGTTCGTGATCGCCTCCGCTCGCGGATGCGGGTAGATCCCGAGCGCCACGTCCCTGATCTCCTCGCTCGTCGCCAGCAAATAGTCCGCGGCTCTGATCAGTCGCCGAAGAATCGGTCGCCAGCGGGTCTTCTCTGCACGCATCAAGAAGTGAGAAGTGTGAAGGGTGACGACGAGAGGCCGCCTATGTCTCGAGCGATTGAGGAGAGCCGGCAATACCGAGGCGAAGGTGTGGGCATGAAGTATGTCCGCGTCGCGGGCCAGGCGCGCATGGACGGGCACCGTCGCCGCGACGTGCGCGATCCAGCCGGTCGGCGTCCGCGCTGGCATCCATGCGCGCCGAACCCTTACGCCCGCGATCTCCTCCCGCGCGCTGAGGCCGGGGCGCGAGCGGCTCGTAAGCATGGTCACTTTGTGGCTGCGCCGCGCGAGCCCCTCGGAAAGGTCTCGCACATGGCTTTCGAGGCCGCCCACCTCGGGGGCGTAGTAGGGGCACTGGAGAAGTACCTTCATGCCGCCTTCCGGCTCATCATCGCTGCTTAGGGTATGTACAGCCGATCAGGCACGGGTCGTTCGCCTCCATGCTGCAAACAAGCACTGTTCTTGCCGAGGCCGTAACGATACGTGGCCGAAGCTGTCCAGCAAGGGTAAGCTGCGGCGGCACATACGCGATCCAGCTCCCTGAGCACGCCCGAAGTCGCCCGGCCGGGTATTGCATTTTGCAAGAGTCGAGTTAAGCTTCATACTGCTTGGGCGGCGGAATTCCTCTACCCGAGCTCCTTCGTTCGAGAGTCCTCCCCCCGCCCCCCTGAGCTGGTTCGTCTGACCACAGGCATGAGCTTGTCTCAATGACCAAGACCCAGCGTCTGCCCTTAGCCCGCAGATTATTGAACATACTGGACGGCCCGCCGCCGGCGGTCGCCGGGGAAGGCGCAGCCGCGGCGAAGATCCAATTGGACGGCGCGACCGACCCGAATGGCGGCCCCCGGCCTAGGAGCGGCGAATTCCGCCGAGTGGACATTCTGCGCTGGATCTATCTCTCGCGCATCGGGCTAGCGGGAGGCGTCTTCGCCGGAGCCGTCCTCGCCTGGGCGGCCGCGTCGCCCCTCCAAACACTGACAGCTTCTCTCTTGCTGGTGACGGCGTTGATCCTGACGCCGTTGTCGTACTGGTACACCCACGTGCAGGAGGCCCGGCCGGACACGAGTTTCATCTACGCCCAGGCACTGTTCGACACGCTTCTCGTGACAGCCATAGTCGACCTGACGGGTGGGAGCGACAGCGTCGTCGCTCCGTTCTACATCTTGCTCATCAGCGCGTACACGTTGATGCTGCCGCTGCGCGGTGGATTCTTGGTCGCCGGCATGGCGTGTATGGCTTACATCGCCGATGTCGTGTGGGGGCAGGGCACCAATGTGGACACCGTGGTCGCGCTGCAGCTCACGATCTTCGTTGCGGTCGCGCTGTTCGTCGGCTTGATCGCGACCAAGTTGCAAGAGACGGGGGCGGAGCTGTCGCACGTCGAGCACGAGCTGCGACAGCTGCGGCTCGACACGGGCGACATTTTGGGAAACATCCCAACCGCCGTCTTGACGGTGGATGGGGAAGGGCGCCTCGCCTATCTCAACCCGGCGGCGGAGGAATTGCTCGGCATCGATGGTGACGCGTGGCTCGATCAGCCTGTCATGGAAGAGCTGAAGCGCCGGTCGCGCGACCTTCCGAGGCTTCTGGAGCGTACACAAAACTTCCGCGTCGCAGTCTCAAGCGCGGAGATCGAAGTCCGGCGCAGCGGCGGGGCCGTTCCCGTCGGTGTCACGACGGCCGTCCTCGACCGACAGGAGGGCCCACCTTCGGTCACGGCGATCATGCGCGATATCTCCGACCGCAAACGAATGGAGGAGTTAAGGAAGCAGGCCGAGCGCCTGGAGGCGGTAGCCGAGCTTTCGGCTTCTCTCGCTCACGAGATAAGAAATCCTCTCGCGTCGATCAGCAGTTCGGTTCAGCAGCTACAACTCGCGCGAGATTTCGCTGAGGACGATAAACTGCTGGCCCGGCTTATTCTCAAAGAGTCGGACCGCTTGTCGCGTCTGCTCGGCGACTTCATCGATTTCTCACGCGTTCCAGCGGTGAATTTCGAGCGACTCGATTTGAGGGACATTGTGGAACACGCGTTGGAAGTTGTGCGGCAACATCCCAGTTGTCATGAGGACGTCGTCATAGAGGCAGACTTTGCGACCAAGCCGGTGCAATTCCAGGGCGACGAAGATCTGATGTATCGAGTGGTAACGAATCTCGTGCTTAATGCCGTCCAGGTCGCCGAGCGCGGCCGCAGGACCACGATTCGGATCGAAGTGTTGAACGGAGATATCCGGACCACTCCCCGGGGCGTCAACGTCAGCGAGCCCCGCCTTCTCAAGGTGACCGACGACGGGCCGGGGATCGAGTCGGAAGACCTCAAACGCATCTTCGACCCGTTCTTTAGCGGACGCGGCGGCGGCTCGGGATTGGGTCTCGCTATCGTCCACAAGGCCGTAACGGCCCACCACGGGACCGTACTCGTCGAGTCGAGCCCGGGCCGAGGTGCCCGCTTCACAGTTTGTCTGCCGGCGCACCCCCCGGCGTCGAAAGAAGCGGCGGCGGGAGGGATTGCGTGAGCGCTGCGAAGCCGAGGATCCTAATTGTAGACGATGAACAGAGCATCGTCGACACGCTCACGGTGCTGCTCAAGCGCGAGGGCTTCGAAGTGATTTCTGCTTTGTCCGGACAAGAGGCGATAGAGAAGCTGGAACAGATGCCCGACGTGATACTCGCCGATATCCGGATGCCGAAGATATCCGGTATCGATGTGCTTGCAGCGACGCGTGCGCGGAATCTCGATACTGCGGTCGTCATGATGACGGCGCAGGCATCGCTTCAGTCTGCCATCCAGGCCGTGAACGAGGGCGCCTTCTACTACGTACAGAAGCCGTTCACCAATGATGAGCTTCTCGTAATACTGCGAAAAGCAGTGGACTTTGGCCGGGTCACTTCCGAGAACCGCGACCTGAAGCGCGAGATACGGCGGCGCGACCGATCGGTTTCCTCGAGGCCCATCGGACGTTCCCCGAGCTTTCTCGAAGCCTTGAGCGTCGCGGAGACGGTCGCGCCCACGGACTCGACAGTGCTCGTACAAGGCGAGAGTGGCACAGGAAAGGAAGTGCTCGCCCGCCATATACACCAACTTTCCCACAGATCGGATTGTTCGTTTCTGAGCATCAACTGTGGAGCGATACCGGAGGGCTTACTCGAGTCCGAGCTGTTTGGGCACGTGAAGGGGAGCTTCACGGGGGCGATCCGTGACAAGCAGGGGCTGTTCGTCGCCGCTGAAGGCGGAACGTTGTTCCTGGATGAGGTGGGCGAGATGGTGCCCGCAACCCAGGTGCGGTTGCTGCGCGTCCTCCAAAACCACGAGGTTGTACCCGTTGGCGCTACCGAGCCTATCCAGGTCAACGTCAGAATCATTGCCGCGACCAACCGCGACATCGACGCCGAAATCAGGCGCGGCAACTTCCGCACCGATCTCTTCTACAGACTCAACGTGATCGCTATTCACCTTCCACCTCTCAAAGACCGGCGCGACGACATCCCGCTACTAGCTGAAAATTTCCTGACTCGGTTTGCCGACCACAGGGAGGCCAAGCCGAAGCGTCTGGCGGAGGAAGCGCTGGAGACTCTCTTAGCCTACGACTGGCCTGGAAACGTGCGGGAGCTCGAAAACGCTCTCGAGCGCGCGGTGGCTATGGGGCAGGGAGAGGTCATCAAACCTGATGTGCTCCCAGAGCAGGTGGTCAAACCCGAGCCCAGTCCTCTGGTCACCGAGCAACTACCACCCAACCCACCGCTGGAAGTCGTCGAGCGAGCCTACATCGAGTGGGTCCTCCGGTCGGAGGGTGGCAACAAGACGCGGGCCGCCGAGGTGCTTGGCATCGATCCCTCCACACTCTACCGCAAGCTCGCCCGTTTCGAAGCCGACGAATGACCAGAGGAGGGCGCGCCGCCGACCCGTGTGCCCTCGAGGCTAGGGCCGAGACTTGATGATATGACGCCTGAACCCGGGTTTCGAGCCGGGCGCGTGCTGACCGCCCTCGCTATAGGTATCGTCATCGCCAGCTTGGGTCTGTGGGCCCAGAACACGGCTCTCGTGGGCGTGAATTACGACGACGCGATATATGCCCTTCTGGCTCGGGCCGTCGCGGACGGACATGGCTATCGCCTGACCGAGCTCGGCGATCTGCCCGGCATCAAGTATCCCCCTATCTACCCCATGAGTCTGGTGCCCCTCTGGGTTCTCACGGACTCGCAGGACGCCGCCCTGCACGCGATGAAGCTGGCAAACGGTCTATATATAGGTGTGGCCGCTGGCCTTTTCGCGTTCTTTCTCGTCGAGCTCTCGATTTTGTCACTCCCGCTGGTAGCCGGCGTCTCGATGATCGGCTTCGCATCCGGCTCCATGATGCTCGTGAGCTCGGGGCTGCTCTCCGAGCCGTTGTATCTCGTCTTGCTGTATTTGGCTCTCTGGAAAGCGGACTCTGCTCGAGCGCGCTGCGGCACAGTCTGCCTCCTCAGCGTTGGCATGCTCGCCGGGCTGGTCG
Source organism: Candidatus Indicimonas acetifermentans (assembly GCA_947581815.1). GTDB lineage: Bacteria > Gemmatimonadota > Gemmatimonadetes > Palauibacterales > KS3-K002 > Indicimonas > Indicimonas acetifermentans. The sequence continues at coordinate 5,212 of CANPVX010000028.1, forward strand.
CGCTGACCCGCATGGCGGGGATCACGCTGGTCGCCGCCGTGATTATCGGTACGGGCTACCGCTATGGTCGACGGAGCGCCGCCATCACTGCCGCGACGAGCGTTCTGATGCTTCTGCCGTGGTTGCTCTTCACGTTCTTGGGCGCCCGCGAGATACCGGATGTATTGATTCCTCGCTACGGCTCTTATATCCAGCTGTATCTTGCGAGCATCTCGGGTTCGCCCGTGGCCGCTCTCGAGACGATGGCGGTGAACCTCGGGGCGATCCTGCAGACCCTTGGCTCGATGTTGATCCCGCAGGCGGGTGCATTGATCCAGTCGACCGTAGGCAGCGCATTGATCGGGCTGGCGGCGCTCGGCTCCTGGAGGATCTTTAGCGCCGCGCCGGCGACGGCCGTATACCCGTGGCTCTACCTATCACTGATCTCGGTTTGGACGTTTCCGCCCTTCCGATTCGTCTTCATTCTCTTTCCACTGCTTTTCGCTCTTGCGGTTGTCGCTTGCGTGTCCTTGGCCCGGCTCAGCGTGGCCGGACCGGAGATCGATCCCGCCGTGTTGGCGCGCCGGCGTCGACTGCGACTCGGTATGCTCGCCTTGGGGGTCCTGCTGATCGCGAACATGGCCTATCGCCAATCGCGAGCGCTGTCTAACCGTGTGTGGGATGGCGCCCAGCTTAGAAAGTCGGCCGTCGGCGCCGAGGTTATAGGGTGGGTGACAGCGAATACGGGACCGCAGTCCGTTATAGCGTTCGAGTTGGATCCGCTGGTCGCTCTCTACTCCGGTCGGACCGCCGTGCCCAACAACTACGAGCCGATTCACTCTTGGTATCGCTCGGCTGCCACTGAGGTCGAACCGCTCGCCAGGCTGCTGCGCGAGATGGAAGCAGACTACCTGGCCGTGCGTCCGAATGTTCCCGCCGCTGCCGAACCCATCGACCGGCTTATCGATCGCTATCCGGAGAGCCTCAAGCTCATCCACGTGACTCCGGGCGGCGTTCTCATCTTCGAGGTCCGGAGGGCTGAGCTAGCCCGGGAAGCCACGGCTTTGAAGACGCAGGGTGAAGAGATCTCGGACGCGCCATGAAGATCGATTCCCGACATCTAAGGATATTCCTGCTATCGAGTGTCGCGTTCGTGGCGCTTGTCGTCTATCTCAACTCCCTCGCCAACGGCTTCGCGTACGACGATGACTTCATCATCCTGTATCGAGACAATATACACCAACTGGGCGATTTGACTCGCCTGCTCAGCCTCGAATACTGGCCCAAGGATTTTGACTCTGGTCTGTACCGACCCCTGACTATTCTCGCTTTCGCGGTCGAATGGCGAATCTGGGATGGAAGCCCTCTAGGGTTTCACATCATCAATATCCTGTTGCATGCCGGGATCAGCTCGCTAGTCACCCTCTTTCTGCTGATCTACCTCCCTTGGTGGGCGGCGTGGGCGGCCGGGATCGTCTTCGCCGTTCACTCCGTTCACACAGAGGCTGTCGCAAACGTGGTCGGTCAAGCGGAGCTCTTGGCCGCGCTGTTCGTCATGCTGGCGTGCATCATCTACGCACGCGCCGTGCGCGGGGATCGAGTTTCCGTCCCCACGGCGCTGTTGATCGGCGCTTGCTACGCATTGGCTGGCGTCTCGAAGGAAACCGGTTTCGTGTTACCCGGCCTGCTGCTAGCGACCGATATCCCGTTGCTGGCCAAGGTCCGCCGTGCAGAGCTGCGCTCGTTCGTCCGCCTCCGGCTACCGCTCTTCGCCCTGCTATCGGCCGTGCTGATCGCGCTGCTGGGCGCCCGGTTCGGCGTGCTGGGAGCGGCCCTGGAGAGCGTCCCCGACCGGGCTTTCGTGTTCGACGATAGCTTTCCGACCCGTCTGTTCACGATGGCTCGGGTTTGGCCCCGCTATTTCGAGCTCCTCGTGTTCCCGTTGAGCCTGTCGGCGGACTACTCGCCGGCGGTGATCCTGCCTGCGGATCGGCTTACGCTGGGCGGCTCGGTTGGATTTCTGTTGGTGCTTGTGACGCTGGCGCTCGCTCTCGCCACAATCCGTCGTGCGCCCGAGCTCGCTATGGCTGTCTCCTGGGCGGGTGTGGCGCTCCTCCCTGTCTCGAATCTCATCCTGACAACCGAGATCGTGCTGGCGGAGCGCACTCTCTATCTACCTTCGGTCGCTGTCGCCATCGTGGTTGGCCTCGCGTTGGCGCGTGTCAAGCCTCCTCGCCGCGCTTGGGTCGCAACCCTCCTCGCGGCCTGGGTGCTCTTCTTCTCTGTCGTCACGATCAAGCGAAACCCCGTCTGGGCCAGCACCGACACCGTCTTCGAGGATCTACGACGCAAGCACCCCGAATCTTCACGCGTTCTATGGGGAGTCGGCAGCCAGTATTACCGCGATGGAGACTGGCCGGAAGCGATGAAGTGGTTCTTGCGCTCGCTGGAGGTCTGGCCCTACCACGCCCAATACCAGGCCGAGTTTGCCCTCGTGCTGAGCCGAGCGGGGGAGCTCGAAGAGGCCGGGCGTCGGGCTGAGATGGCCGTGGAATTGAATCCTGGCGCCGCGGACTACCATAAGCTCCTGGCGTTCATTCACGTTCGCATGGGAGATGGTGTGGCCGCCCTCGGGTCGCTCGATCGCGCCCTCGAGATCTCAGGTCCCCACTGGGATCTCTACATCCTAAGGGCCGACGCGCATGCCCTGCTTGGCCAATTCCAGGAAGCGGCTCGCGCCCAACGGGAGGCGATCAACTTGGGTGCCCCGGTCTGGGGCGGTTGGCTACGGCTAGCGCGCTTGCGCGTCGCGGCGGGCGACTCGGCGGCGGCCCTCGTAGCGCTCGACTCGGCCCGCCAGGGGCACGGCGCCGACCTGTCCTTGGCTGACTCACTCGAGGGGGCTTGGAGTCCCTAAGCTGCCGAAATCTTTGATTTTGGCGCAGGTGGGCGCTTTTGAGCGCGAGGATAGGCGCCATCCAGCTTGCGCGATGCCAGTTCCGTTGCAGAATGCGGGGTCCTCAGGGGTTCGGAGCAGGGGCCCGACCCGACCCCGGAGAGGTTAACTGATTGCGCTGTAACAGGTTGTGGCCAATAATGCGCTCCTGGCCCCAAGTTTGCCACTTTAACCCGCGGGAAGTTAGCAGTTTCGTCCCCATGTGGTTGGGAACTTAGAAGGAGGAAAGAGGAATGTTGCGGAACTCAAGAGGTTTCACCCTGATCGAGCTTCTGATCGTCGTCGTGATCATCGGCATTCTGGCCGCGATCGCGATTCCGAAGTTCGCCAACACGAAGGAGAAAGCCTACGTGTCGGCGATGAAGTCCGATCTTCGTAACTTGGCTGCCGCCGAGGAAGCGTACTTTGCAGACTTTCTGCAGTACACCACCAGCGTCGTGGCCGTTGATGTCAACACCAGTCAGTCCGTCACCCTCTCGATCCCTGTGGGTACCGCCCAGGGCTGGAGGGCGACGGCATCGCACACTGGTACGATAATGAACTGCGAGCTTTACTACGGCACCGTCAGTGGTGAGAGCACCGCCAACCAGGAAGGTGTTGTACAGTGTGCCTGATTTAAGCTGAGCACACACCAAGGGTAGCGCGAAGGGTGACCTTCGCGCTATTTTTTTATGGCTTCCCCGCCCCATCGGCTCAGGTCAGTGAAGACTGAGGCGGTTCCCCACACCCATATTGAGCGCTGTTAGACGGAATTCCGTGAGACAGATTGCTTCTTTGCGCCGTGAGTTGATTATCGGGCTGGCCCTCCTGCTTCTCGCTTCGCTGGGGCTCGCCGCCGTGGCGATCTGGCTATGGCTCCCGGTGCTCCCGGTGGGCGGCTCGATAGCCCGCCTGTTTCTATTTCTTGCGCTCCTCATCGTCTTGGATGTCGGGGTGTTCGTGCTCTTTGGGGATTACCTGCTGCGCCAAATGGTGCTCAGACCTGTCAACACGATCGTCGATGGGGCCGAGTCGATCGCTTCAGGCGACTACTCTGGTAGGATCGAGGTGGAAGGCGCGCATGAGCTGCAGCGAGTCGCGACCAGCGTGAACGAGATGGCCGAGCGGCTGATTCTCAATCAGCAGCGTCTAACGGAGAACATTCACTCGCTGAGCCAGGTAAACCGGGAGCTTACGGAAGCTAGGGACGAGCTGGTGCGAGCGGAAAAGCTGGCTTCGGTGGGACAGCTCGCGGCTGGGATCGCCCACGAGATCGGCAACCCGCTCGGCGCGATCCTCGGCTACCTGGATGTGGCGGGGCGAAGGCCGGAGATTGGCCTGGACCTCATCGCTGATATGCGGCGCGAGACGAGGCGTATCGATAGGATCGTCAAAGGGCTCCTCGATTACGCTCGCCCGCGCCAACCGGCCCCGCGGCTCATCGAGGTCAACGAGGTCGTACGCGGCGCGATCGAGTTGCTCGATTCTCAAGGTCATTTCAAAGAAGTGGATGTGATATCGGATCTAAACGACGCTGTGCCAAGCGTCGATGCGGATCCACACCAGCTCGAGCAGATCATGGTGAATTTGTTGTTGAACGCCGCTCAAGCGATGGAGCCCGGGAACGGCAATCGTATCGAGGTCGATACAGGTTCCATGCTTTACAGAATGGGCGGTCCACCGGCCCGCCGCCGCGACGACCCGCCGGGTGTGGATTACTCCCACCTGCGGCGCTTGCAGGCGCGCAGAGAGGGTCTTACGCCGCCGCCGTTCAGAGCGGCGACACAAGTAGTGCGAATCACCGTCGTCGACAATGGGCGCGGGATACCCGACGAGATAATGGATCGGGTGTTCGACCCCTTCTTCAGCACCAAGGACCCGGGCGAGGGGACCGGCCTCGGTTTGGCCGTGTCCGCGCGTTTGATCGAGGGGATGGGCGGGATTATCGAGGTGGATAGTCCAGAGGAGGGGGGAGCGCGCTTCTCCGTCCTTCTCCCGGTGGCCGACGGAACTCCAGCAGAGGAAAGGGAAAGCGAGCAGTGAGGATTCTTGTCATTGATGATGAGTCTGGCGTTCGTCGCACGCTCTCGATGATCCTGGAAGACGAGGGGTACAAGGTAACCACGGCGTCGGATGGCAAGGAGGGTTTGGAGCGGGCGACCGAGGATGAACCGGACCTGATCATCTGCGACATCCGGATGCCCAGGTTGGACGGGTTCGAGTTCCTCGAGCGATACCGAAAGGCGAAGGGGCAGGCACTGGTCGTTGCGATCACCGCCTATGGAAGCAACGAGTTGGCTTTCAAGGCCATGAAGCTGGGGGCTTACGACTATCTCCCGAAACCGTTCACGGCCGACGAAGTGATCCTTACGATCAAGAAGGCCGAAGAGCGGGAAAAACTGAGGCGCGAGGTAACCCGGCTGCGGCGGCGGGTCAAGGCGGATGAACGGTTCCCCGAGATCGTTGCGAAGAGCGCAGGGATGCGAGAGGCGATCGAATTGGCCACCAAAGTCGCCCAGCACCCGTCAACCGTGCTGGTCACGGGCGAGAGCGGGACGGGCAAAGAGTTGATCGCTAGGCTCACCCACTCTGGCGGCCCGCGCGCCGGTGGTCCTTTCGTGCCGATCAACTGTGGCGCGATTCCGGAGAACCTGCTCGAGTCGGAGCTGTTCGGCCATGCCAAAGGTGCGTTCACCGGCGCCCACACCGATCGCGCAGGGCTTTTCGAGGAGGCCGATTCCGGTACGCTGTTCCTCGATGAAATCGGAGAACTCCCGTCGCAGCTGCAGGTGAAGCTGCTGAGGGCGCTGCAAGAGAGCGAGATCCGCCGCGTCGGGGACAGCGCTCCCCGCAAGGTCGACGTCCGAATCATCGCCGCTACGGCGCGCGACCTGGAAGCGGAAGTGAGGGACGGCGGATTCCGTTCAGACCTCTATTACCGTATCAATGTCGTTCGCATTCACTTGCCACCGCTGCGCCAGCGAACCGAGGACATCCCTCACCTCGCTCGTCACTTCCTCGCGAGCTTCAACGAGCAGCTCGGCCTCAACATTTCGAGTCTCCAACCCGCCGTGATGAAGCTGCTGGTATCTAGTCCCTGGTACGGGAACGTCCGCCAGCTCGAGAATGTCATAGAGCGTGCGATGGTCCTGGCCGACGGCGATACGATTGGCCCCGACGATCTGCCCGACTTCATCAGGCATCCGGAGACTTCGACTGTCGAGGGACCGACGGGCACGCTGCCGGCCGACGAGCTCTCGATCAAGAAGCAAACCGCCGACCTCGAACGGCGCCTCATCGCGAAGGCGCTTCAAACCACTGACGGAAATCGGACCAAGGCCGCCGACCTTCTCGATCTTAGCTATCGAGCGCTCCTGTATAAGATCAGGGACTACGGCCTCGACTAACCCCGCACCCCTCCGAATCTCCGCGTCAGGACCAACTCACGCCGACATGTGGACGGCGATTCGAGCGTTGACGTTTTGTTGACGCCGCTTCGCCATCCTTCCCGCGCAGCCGTCGCTAACGGGGCCCCGGAGGCCACAGGGCCGCGGCGGCAAGATCGCTAGGGTAAGAAGGAGCGAGCTCGATTTTGTTCTTCGTCCAAGCGCCCCAACGAGCGCGGAACTTGACTGGCAGCACGATTTGACCGCTGGCATGAAGCTGGAAAGATCACACGCTGGATAGGATCTTCGCGTGTCGAAAGACACCCGCCACTCGGAAAGGACTGTCTCTCGTCGAGATCTCGCTGGTACTCGCGATTCTCGGATTACTGTTCCTCTTGGCGGCTCCTTCCTTCGTAGGTTCGCGCGCGAGGGCTCAAGTTGTTTCTGCTCGGCGAGCGTTCAGGGCAAGTCATGCTCTCGCCAGGCAGATAGCTCCCCAGTACGGCCGGCTCAGCAAGCTTCATATCGACCCCCGCGCTAACAGTTTCTGGGTCACAGTGGATACGTCGTCGGAACTCTGGGGCCCGGAGATGGAGGACACGATTCGCGAGGTCGTCTATGTCGGTGATCGGTTCGGTGGGGTGAGCATTTCCAGTAACAAGAGCTTGCTCTGCTTCGATCCACGCGGCATCGGCACGGCGGCCAGAGACTGCCAGCTTCCAAACACGACCGTCGTCTTCAGTCTCGGCGGCTACAGCGACACCGTGACCATCTCCAGGTTGGGTAGGCTTCTGGAACGGTGACGGTTCAGCGAAGGGATTAAGGGGGTCGACTTGAGCTTGGTAGAAGCGATCGTGTCTCTGATACTCTTGGCCACGGGCATTCTCGGATTAGCGGCGTTGGCCGGCGTCTCCGGCTCGCAGGTCCATCACGCCCAGGTCGCTACCCGCCTACAGGAGCTTGGCGGCAGCCAGATGGAGAGTATCCTCGCTGGCGGCCACGACCGATTGACTTCGGGCTCGCGGCGGTCGGGCGATTACTACGTCGAGTGGCGCGTGAGCGGTGATGGCTCGAAAGACGTGCTGGTGATCGTCGGCCATGATGGCGGAAGGGCAAACTTCGCGGACACCCTATCTACGATCGTGAGCTTGCCATTATGAGCGAACGCCGCGGATATACGCTCGCTGAGATCAGCGTCGTCCTGGCTGTGTTCTCTATAGTGATGACGGCCATCTATACGGTCCTCCAGCGCCAGCACCGATTCTATTCCGAACAAGCCCAAGTCGCCCAGACTCGGGATGCGGTTCGAATCGCGGCCGCAGTCTTGAGTGGGGAATTGCGGCAGGTCAGCCCGCAAGGAGGGGACCTCTACGCTCTCGCGACGGACAGCGTGGCCCTGCGCTCGACGATTGGTTACGGGATCGCCTGCGAGGTTAGTGACGGAGTCATCAAGCTATGGATAATCACAGGAAGCTTCGGCGACGCCGCGTCCGATAGCGCGCTCGTCTTCAGCGAGCACAGCTTCGAAACGTCGACCGATGATGAGTGGGCTCCGGTTGACATTACATCTGCACGTAAAACCACAGCAGGCGAATGTCCGAACGGCGCCGCGCCAGAGTTGGAGCTGCGAGTCAGCGGGAATCTCGAAGGGGTGACCGTTGGGTCTGCCGTGCGAGCCTTTCGCCCGTACGTCTACAAGTTGTACGAAAGACGCGGCCACTGGTGGCTCGGCCAGCGTCTGCGTGGCGGGACGCTGCAGCCGGTAGTCGGCCCGTTCGCGGCCCCGGGCTCGGGCGGGCTACGATTCGAGTACCTCAGTGCGAGCGGGCTTCCTACCGACGACCCGAACGCGGTCACACAAGTGCGAATCAATCTGAAGGTGCTTAGTGACGGCTCGGTGTTCAGGAGAAAGAATGCCAAGCCTCACGCTGACTCCCTATCGATTGTCGTTTATCTTCGAAACTCATGAAGCGGGCCGAACCTCATAGTCCTCTTGTGCCGACTCGCGGCTTTGCTCTCGTAGTCGCCGTCTTCGCGATCAGCCTGATCAGCGCTGTCGTGATGGGCGGCTACGTGGTCGCCAGCCGCCAGTTCCGCGCGGGCGGCGCCGCGCTCGCGGTCGGCGCCGCTCTGTACTCCGCCGAGGCAGGCTTGCAGGCTTCGCTCGCGGCCTGGGAGCCAGCCGAGGCGGCCGAGCTTGCGCCTGGCGCCACCGTAGCTCTCGGTTCCGGCACACTGGCCTCGGGAGATGCATACGAGGCTTGGCTCACGCGGCTGGACGGTGGGCAGGATGCTCGAGCGGCCTACTACTTGATTCGGTCGGTCGGACTCGCCAGCGGCCCACGCGGCGGGCGGCGCCAAGTCGGCCTCCTAGTACGCTCCCAATCGCTAGATTCCGTCTGCTGCGCCGCGGCGATCGTGGCGAGTGGCGAGGTCGCAGTCGTGGAGGGCGGCCACGTGGACGGCAATAATGTCGAGCCGGACCCCTGGGGGAGCGGGAGCGGGAGCGAATCCGTGTGTAACGACGAGCGCACTCCCGGCCCGGGCATCGTGCTCGCTGAAACAGGACAGCTCGTCAACGACGGAGAAGGATGGGTTGAAGGCCAACCTCCGCTCCTCTCGTCCGGACCGCTAGCCGATGAAGTCCTGGCCGGAGCGCGCGAAATACGCGCCCGATTACTGGATAGAGCCGACAAGCGCTACCCAGCGGGGTCAGACCTCCCGGAGCTGCGCCCCGCCATGGATCCTCGAGGCGGCTGCCTGTACGACGCAGCCAACAACTGGGGCGCGCCGAAGCTCGTCGATCACCCTTGCTCTCAATACTTCCCCATCATTTACGTGCCCGGCGACCTGACCCTCTTGGAGGGCGGTACGGGCCAGGGCGTACTCATAGTGGACGGAAACCTCGACATCGGGAACGGCTTCGAGTTCTACGGGCCGGTCTTGTTGAGTGGCCGCCTGTCAGCCGACGGGCCCGGGACCAAGATCCATGGGTCTGTGGTGGCCATCGGGCTGCAGGACAATGAGATACGCCTGGCGCAGGGAGCCGGCGTGATCTATAGCCACTGTGCGGTCCAGCGTGCGCTAGCCAGCTCGAAGCTCAATCAGGCACGCCCCCTTGCGCAACGCGCCTGGTTGGAGATATTCAAGTAGCACCGGCTCTTAGCGGGCCGGCACCCCTCCCCTCCGCCGCGTTGCAATGTCCTGTAGTTGACAAGATGACCGAGTGCAGCTATGATAGCGGAGCCCTACCCCTAGGTCCCACTTCATCTTAATTTCCCTCGCTTTCAGCAATGCATGAGGTCGAGCGAGCTTTCACCTTAAACACGTAAGAGTTACGACATTTATGGGGCTCTTTGGACTGGGCCGCAGCAAGCGGACCGTCGGACTCGATATCGGCAGCGGCTACATCAAGGTCATTGTCATGGATCATGGCAAAGGCAAGCCGAAGGTAGCCATGGCCGCAGCGACACCCCTGGTCGCCGACGCGATCGTCGAAGGTGAGGTGATGGATCCGACCCTCGTGGCCAGCACCATCCGCTCGCTGTTCGAGACCGCTGGGTTGAAGGACAAGAAAGTGGTCACGGCGGTGGGCGGTCGTGACGTCATCATCAAGCGGATCCAAATGGACCGCATGAAGGAGGCGGATGCTCGCGAAGTGATCCGCTGGGAAGCGGAACAGCACGTCCCATTCGATATGGAGAGCGTGGAGCTCGACTTCCAGATCCTCGATCCCCATGACGAAGGTCTCCAGATGTCAGTGCTGCTCGTGGCCGCCAAGAGAGAGCTGATTGAAAACAAGACTGCTCTTCTGTATGACGCGGGGCTCGAGCCTGAAATCATCGACATCGACGCCTTCGCGCTGCATAACGCGTTCGAGCTGAACTATCCAGAGGCGATGAACGGCGTCGTCGGCTTCGTCAACATCGGCCACGAAACAACGAACGTTAATTTGCTCGAGCGCGGCATGCCCGTGCTCACCCGGGACCTTGCGTTCGGCACGCGGCGGCTCAGAGAGAACCTGCAGCGTGAGCGAGGTCTAACGGCGGAGGCAGCGGAGGATATTCTCGAGGGTCGGACGAGCGATCCTGAGCTCGAGGAGTTCATCGGCCAACGGGCGGATGAGATCGCGTTGGGCGTGGAGCGAGCCGCTGCATTCTTGCAGACGAGTACGACCCAAGAGGGCCTGTCGCGCATCTACGTTTGCGGCGGTGGCGCTCGCGTGCTGCGGATGTCCGAGGCGATCGCCGACCGGCTTCAGGTGCCCGCGGAGATTGCGAACCCCGTTCAGCGGGTCGATGTAGAGCCTGGCGCCTTCGACCAGATATCGATCGCCGATATGGGTCCGATGTTGATGCTTTCGGTAGGTCTGGCCCTAAGGCGAGCCGCCTAGGGTGCGCGGCCTTGAATCCTATTCCAGCGGACGGATGGTGAGATGCTTGCCCTGATTGATATCAATCTACTCCCTGGCGGGAAGCGGGGAGCTGGCAGGCCGAAGGCCGGGCGAAAGCTCTCGATGCCGTCGTTCGAGGGCTTTGGCGAGAATCTGAAAGGTGATCCACTTATCTTGGGACTGATCGTGCTCGCGGTGGCGGTTGTTGGGCACTTTGGGTTCCTCTTCGTCACTCAAACGCAGAAGCTGGGCAGTGTCGAGGCAGATTTGGAGGCGCAGCGTCAGGATTCGGTACGCTTCGCGGAGAATATCGCCGCGGCAGACAGCCTCCGAGCTCGGCAGGATACTCTGCTTGCGAAAGCCAATGTCATTCGAACCATCGACGGTGATCGATACGTCTGGGCCCACATCCTCAACGAGGTGAGCGTCGCACTGCCTGAGTTCACGTGGCTCACCGCCATGCAGCAGAGCGCAGGCTCCGGAGATGACGTGGAGTTCAGGATCGAGGGGCAGACGGGCGCGACGGCAGCGCTCACTCGCTTCATGCGCGGTCTGGCGGAGTCACCCTTCTTGCGTGATGTACGCCTCGTCTCGCAGGAACAGGTGCAGCAGGGGCAAAAGCTCGTCCATGGTTTCGTTCTCTTGGCTCGGTATGAAATTCCCGATTCATCGGTCGTTACGACCGAGCCGATCATTCTAGCGGGGGAGTAGTTTTGGCTCTCTTAGCGCCCGACCCAAAAACGCGGAGGACCCAACTCATGCTCGTGGGCCTCGTTCTGGGGTTGGGCTGGTATGCAGGCTATGCGTACTACTTCAAGGAACGCGGGGAAAGTCTGAGAATCAAGGAGAATCAGCTGGAGGCGCTCGAGCAAAAGAACCGCCGCTCTCGCTCGCTGGCCGCGCGGCGTGACGATCTCAACGAGCGCATGAAGATGTATGAGCGCCAGCTGCTGATCTTCGAAGAGTTCATCCCGCAGTCGGAGGAAGTACCCGAGCTGCTGGATGCTATTTCCCGCGAAGCAGCGCTAACCGGTGTGGAGCTGGCGCGCATCCGTCCTCGCGCCGCGACTGCGGGCGAGGGGTTCTACGCGAGACAAACGTGGGAGCTGTCAGTGATGGGCGACTATCACGATATCGGGCGGTACTTGGCTCGGATCGCGTCTCTGCCTCGAATCATCAAGCCGACGAATATCTCTCTCGTTCCGGCCGCCAGGAGCCGAGCAACGAGGTTTATGGATGCGCCGCTGGAGGTATCACTCGTCATCGAGACCTTTGTCGTCGGCGCTTTGCCGGACACTGCCGCCGCCGCAGGCTAATGGAGGTCTTACGGTGACCAAAGTTGGAGCGGTCCTCCTGATCATCGGCTTCAGCTTAGCAAGTCCTGCGCCCCGGCCCGCCGCCGCGCAGGATCAGGCCGATCCGTCGGCCGGTCAGTCCGCGCCATTGGAGTTGATCTATCGGCGCGAAAGGTTCGTCTATCCGACGGACAATCGCAGGAACCCGTTCGTCAGCCTGCTGAGCCTGGATGACGCGGGCCCCCAGTTCGAGGACCTTGACTTGTTGGGCGTCATCTTTGGCGCGTCGCAAGGTAGCGTGGCGACACTGATCGACAGGGCCACTGAAAGGCGTTACCGGATCCGACGCGGTGACAGCGTTGGTAACGCGAGTGTGGTGGAAATACGCCCGGACGCCGTGGTCTTTCGCGTCACACAATTCGGCGTGACGCGCAGTGAGACCCTCGGCATTCGCAAGGAGGAGGAGGAGCAAGGATGATGCTCCGTACGCTTGTCTATATGGTATGGATCGCGGCGTGGGCTAACGGTCCGGTCGACGTTACCGAGCTCAGGGTTGAGCCTGTGGCGGATTACACCGAGGTGATCATCACGACGAGTGAAGAGGTGGAGTATAGCGACTTCCTGCTCATGAGCCCACCGCGGCTGATCGTCGATATCAAGGGCGCACGCCATGCCCTTCCGAGCGACAACTACGAAAATATCAACCGCGGCGGCGTCATTCGCCTGCGTACGAGCCAGTTCCGAGATGATGTGGTCCGCGTCGTCGTCGAGCTCGTCGAAGTGACGAGCTACGAGCTGACCCGCGAGGGGAGGGAGATCCGAGTCTCGTTCCCGAATCTGGTTGGTCTCTCCTTTGAGGCCTGGGCTAGCGGGCCAGGCAACTCTGAGGCCCGCCTCGCGGCGGCGAGCTCGCCCACCGAGGGAGCGAGCGCTCCCGAGCCTAGCTTCCCGGCTCGCCCGCAGCAGCAGCAGGCGCAGGCCAACAGCGTCATTCGGCGGCAAATGGATGTGGCGATCAGCCAGATGCCCCGCATCACGGTCACCTTCGAGGCGACGGACATACGGGATGTACTGAGCAGCTTCGCCGAGTTTACGGGGAAGTCGTTCGTGCCGGGATCGGGCGTCGAGGGCAGCGTCAGCGCCAACATAAGAAACCAGCCCTGGGACATTGCGCTCAAGGCGATTCTCGACTCGCAGGGCCTGACGGCTCTGGAAACGGCCACAGGTATCATACGAGTGGATCGACTCGAGAATCTGCAGCAGCGGCAGCAGCTGATCAGCCTCCAGACCCAGATCTTCAAGATCAACTACACTCCCGTGGCCGATCTGGCCGGGGCGCTCGAGACCGTGCTGTCGGAGCGTGGCAGGGTGATCCCCAACGATGCGACGAACTCAGTCATCGTGACTGATCTTCCCGAGAACATCGGGGTCATTCGCCAGATGATCGAGGACCTGGACGTCCGCACCCCCCAAGTCGTGATCAACGCGAAGATCGTCTTCGTCGACCGGACCGACATCAACGAGCTCGGTATCGGCTACGACTTGAAGGATACCAACGGCAATCAGCTAAACGAGTTCATTCCGGGTCCGACTCTGGACCCGCGTGAATGGGAGCTCGTCGACGCTGACTTCGATGGGATCCCCGAGACCCTCGTGAAGCCTTTGACGAACTTCGATCAGGTTTCGTTCTCCGGGTCCTCTATAGCATCGATCGCGAATGCGAGGGACCGTATCGGTTCGCCTGCTTTGCAGCTGCTCACGTCGGTGGCGTTGGGCGACTTCCGGCTTTTCGCCTTCGTCGACGCACTGCAACGCCAGGACCTATCGGATATCGTGGCGGCGCCGACGATCCAAACGATGGACAACCAGGAAGCCGAGATTCTCGTGGGTGAGCGGACCCCGGTACGCGTCGTCGATTACGGCGCCGGTGGCGCCACGGGCCAGGGCGCGACGGCCCAGTTCCCGCAGTCGACGGTCACATTCCAGGAAACGGGCATCAAGCTTGTAGTTACCCCGCATATCACCTCCAATCGGCAGATCGTGATGGATCTCCACGCGGAACGCTCCGGCGTGTCGGTGGCCCCCGGCGACATCGGCGTCATCTTCCAGACCCAGGAAGGTACGACGCGGCTCATCTTGAACGATGGTGAGACCGGGGTGATCGGCGGGCTCACGGTGAGCGAAGTTACCGAGTCGGAGAGCGGCATACCGATTCTTATGGACCTCCCCCTCCTAGGTGCGTTGTTCCGGACGACCAGGTCTGAAGAGAACAAGCAAGACCTGTTGATTCTGGTCACGCCACACATAGTTGACAACTAGGTGATAACACTTTCGCCGCGCAGTGGGCGAAAGTCACGGCGAGTACACTTGTAAGAGTTGATATCGGGAGACGCCGTGATCTCTAGAGAAACACCTGAGGAGTGACGTTTATGCTGAGCGCAAGGGGATGGGCGCGGTTGATGGCTGGCGCGATGTCTTTGGCCGTGCTGGGAATCGTTGGATGCGAAGAGGAAGATGCGGCCTTCGGGCCGTTCGTCGATGATGTTCCGCCTACCGTCAGTATCGTCGATGTGCAGGAAGTAGAGCCGTTCACTGACATTACCGTGCGGGCTGAGGATTTCATCGCCGTCAGTGTGGTGATCACGGAGATTCGCGATCCCAATCGGTTGGTCGCCGAGATCACGCCGGCTGGCGACACCCTCGTCTTGGGATTCCTGCTGGGCGTCGATACCACACGGTTTTCCGGCCGCAACACCGACGTTACGGTCATTTCGAAGTTCCAGACTTTCTTTACCCAGCCGACCATCATCACGATCCGCGCCAAAGCGATTGACGCTCAGTTGAACGAGGCGGTAACCGAGGCAACCATCATCCTGGCGGGTGGCGGGACCACCGGGGGCGGCTTGGGTTTTCCGGTAGTCAGCATCTTTTCTCCTCTGTCCGGTCAAACCGTCCGGGACAACACCCTGATCCGCGTCGGAGTTCTGGCGTCGGATGCGACGGGACTCGCCCAGCTCAACGTTCTTCTCACGGGTGTGGTGACTCAGCCACAAGCGGACACGATTCGTTTTGGCGTGTTCCGCACAAACGTGGATACGTTACTCGATTTTTTTATACCTAGTGGTAACCTGGGAACCCTTACGATCACGGCGGAGGCGATCAATCTAAACAGTATCAGCGCCTTCGCTTCGATCTCGGTAACGGTCGCCCAAGTGGTCACCGGCGACACCATTCCACCCGTGGTGTCGATGGTGGTCTCGGGAGGCGTTCAGCGGCGGCTCGCCGAGGCCGCCAGGATGGAGGCCGACGACTCGCTCATTGTCGATGTCGTTGCCGCGGATAATGAGTCCGCCGTCACGCGCATCGGCGTAACTTTTGTCATAAAGAACGCCACTCTCGGCGGTGACGTTTCCGACACTATCTTCCAAGATAGCATCCTAAGCCCCGCGATCAGCGGGACGGTTCCGATAAGGTTCGTTCTGGTCCCCGACTCGCTTCCACTGGCGCTATTCGACTCGAACGTATTGCCGGACACGCTGTTCTTTGAGATAACCGCGTGGGCGTTCGACGCCGCTTCTCCCGCGGCGAACTGCGGCGCCAC
Organism: Candidatus Indicimonas acetifermentans; assembly: GCA_947581815.1. Lineage (GTDB taxonomy): Bacteria > Gemmatimonadota > Gemmatimonadetes > Palauibacterales > KS3-K002 > Indicimonas > Indicimonas acetifermentans. Next base: position 20,801 of record CANPVX010000028.1, read on the forward strand.
GATCGATATATTCGGGGGGCCCAACAGCCTGCAGTGCACCTCCGGCGACCCGATTCTGGCGCTCGGCCTGCCAGGCGGGTTCACGGATCGACTCATCGTTCACGG
>CANPVX010000029.1 GCA_947581815.1 Candidatus Indicimonas acetifermentans
GTGGGCAGGTGGGTGGACTAGAGCTCTGGGGCGACCTGCTGACCATCTTCGTCGAAGAGGAGGATAGCACTGACCGGGCAGACCTCGGCCGCCTCTACGAGCACGTCCGCTTCGACCGCATCGGGATCGAGTATGATCGCTAGGCTGTCATCGTTCAGGTCGAAAACGTCGGGTGCCGCCCCGACGCAATCTGCGAACCCCGCACAGATCTCATGGTCGACCTGAACGAGCAGCCTGTTGCGCTCCGAGAACTTCTCGGTGTCGCTGATCACGCGCTCGCTCACATCCCCCCCCCCTCCAATCCGAGGTCGGCCTTAGCGGAGTCCATCACTTCCAGCGTCACTTCGTCGATCCCGCGGTCCCGGGCCCAGTCGCAGTAAAGTCGGCGTACCATGCCTCTGACGAAGCCCGGGGTCCGTTGCAGCCGTTCCTCGGCATCCTCAGTCCAGGCGGGGTCACCCTCCTTCGCCGCAACGTCCTTTAGCGCCGATTCACCGCCCGTCTCGAGTTGGGTTCGTACCGCCTCGAACGGCTGCTCGGCGGTGGTACGACCCCCGATGTGCACGCAGAGGCTACTCACCATCTGAGTCTCTTGGGGGTTGGTGAGCATAGCGATCTGTCGGTGGCACTCGGGACAGCGGAACATGAGGGCGAGGGTCCCATCTCCCGGCGCGCCCTTATCGAACGATTCCATCTGGGCATCGCATTCGACGCAAAGAAACTTCATGGTGATTTACCCTCGAAGTGCGTTAGAACTCGATCCGCGAGCGCTTGAAGCGCGCGAGCACTGCGCGACTCCGGGCACGCCAGCACCCCCGGTCTTCCGGACTCGGTCTCGCGTCCGAAGATAGGATCGAAAGGAATCTCCGCCAACTGTGGCACACCTTTTTCCAACTCAAAGCTCGATCCGTCTGACTCGAACAGCGGACCGACCCGCTCGCAATTGGGGCACACGTACCCCGACATGTTCTCGACGTAGCCGATCACGGGTATGCCCAGCTCACGGGACATGGTGAGCGACTTGCTCACGATGAAGCGAGACAGCTCTGACGGCAGCGTGACTAGCACGACCCCGCCGAGATCGGCGAGTAGGCCGTGAACGGGGATGACGCGATCGGTACCGGGCGGCAGATCCAGGATGAGATAGTCTAGCTCGCCCCATTCGGTGTCGCTCAAGAACTCCCTTAATGCGTTCGCTTCCAGCGTGCCGCGCCAGATGAAGCTCTCCTGAAGGGGACCCGTCCAGTTAACAGGCGCCTCCTCGCCTTCGAGCAAGAGATCCATCGACATGACCTTGACACCGGCTGCGCCGAGAGCCGGCCGCACGGCATCCTCGACGACTTCCAGCGGTTCGCGTCCCGCTCCCAGCAGTTTCGCCATTGAGGGGCCGTTGAGGTCCGCATCGACAACGCCGACCGCGAAGCCGCGATCGGCCAGCGCCGCAGCCAGGTTCGCGGTAACCAGGCTCTTTCCGACCCCACCCTTGCCGCTGAGCACGGCGAACGTGTGACGGACGCTCTCCAACCGGCGACGGAGCCGCTCGACTTGCGCGGCCAGCTGCCCCGCGATATCCGAGCGGGTGCCAGCAGGAAGATCGTAGTATGTACGCACCTTCTTCATAGCATCCCCATCGCCCTCATCCTCGCCATCAACGATGACGAGGGCGAGCCATCTACAAGTCCCAACCGGCCCGCGTGAGCACCCACGCCGCGGCGGCAGCCACCAGGAACGGTCCGAGAAACGACGGCAGGGTCAGCTCCGTGAACAGGTACGCAGAGCGGGCGAACACGACGATCGCGAGCGCGCGTGTGAACCAGCGGACCTGGCGCCAGACGAAGAACGGGAAAGCGATCGTTATCGCCGCGCCGACTGCTATGAACAGCCCCGCCGTGATCGGGCTGTAGCCGTGCAGCGTCCAGCCGCTCCGGCGCCCCAGGCCGATCACACCAGCCAAGTAGTAGACGCCGTAGGCGAAGTAGACCACCGCGGCCTGCCGGTACTTGCGCCGGAGCTCCGGGTCGGGCCCTGCATCTCCTGTCATACGGCGGCGCGCGAAGTCGGGGTTGCTACCATGGCCCGCCAGCGTAGAGCGCACCCGAATCGGTGTCAAGCAGCCGGCCCGCCAGCCACTCGCGGCTATCGCTCGCGGGCGATGGCCAGCGCCTTGAGCAGGGCTTGGGCCTTACCGAGGGTCTCCTCGTACTCTCGATCTGGAACGGAGTCGGCAACGATACCCGCCCCGGCCTGGACGTGCGCTCGCCCCGACTCCGCCAGGATAGTTCGGATACCGATGGCCGTATCCATGGTCTTGCGATCATAGGACAGGTAGCCTACGGCGCCCGCGTACGAGCCCCGGCGGGTCGGCTCCAGCTCGTCGATGATCTGCATGGCGCGAATTTTCGGCGCGCCGCTGACGGTTCCGGCGGGGAAGGCAGCTCTGAGCGCGTCCATCGGTGTGAGCTCTTCTCGCAGCTCGCCTTCGACCTGAGAGACCAAGTGCATGACGTGGCTGTACCGCTCTACCGTCAAGAACTCCGGGACGACGACCGATCCGTAGCGGGCCACCTTGCCCACATCGTTCCGGCCCAGATCAACGAGCATAAGGTGTTCGGCTCTCTCCTTCTCGTCGGCGCGAAGCTCCTTCTCGAGATCCGCGTCTTCCTCTTCGGTCCGTCCCCTAGGCCGCGTGCCGGCGATGGGTCGGAGGAAAACGCGGCCATTCTCCACCCTGGCCAGCACCTCGGGAGACGAGCCGATGATCCCGACACCGTCCAGCTCGAGGAAGTAGAGGTAGGGTGAAGGGTTCAGAGTGCGAAGAACGCGATAAAGGTAGAAGGGCTCCGCCGTCAGCTCAGTGGTCAGCCGCTGAGAGAGCACGACCTGAAACGCGTCGCCTGCGCGTATGTAGTCGCGGATGCGCTCGACGTCCCGCTCGAAGTCACCCCTCGCGTAGTTAGACGTCCACTCGGGTAGCGATGCCTCGCCGTCGAAGGCGAGGGGGGCAAGGGGGGGCGGCCCCGGCGCGCTTCGTAGGCGAGCCAGCGTGGCATCGATTCTTTCGAGGGCATCGTCGTATGCGCTCCTCGGTGAACCCCTATCGGTCCGTGCCGCAGCTACGATCTTGGCCCGATCGAACAGCTTGTCGACGACGATGACAACGTCGCTGAAGATGGCGTACGCGTCGGGGACGCCGAGATCGTCGGGCGGCGGCTCGCCCAGGCGCTCGTAGAAACGCGCGACGTCATAGCCGAAGTATCCCACGCCTCCCCCCCAGAAGCGCGGCAGGCCCGGGACCTCGGCGATGGCTCTCCCGGGCATGGCCGCTTGGAAGGCGGCAAACGGGTCATCCGTTGTGCCGGCGGCGCTCCAGCCTGACGCGGGTGACCAGATCTCCTGCTCTCTCCCTTTCAGCCGCCAGGCGGAGAGAGGATCGCTGCCGAGAAAGGAGTAGCGAGCCCACTTCTCTCCCCCGACAACCGATTCCAGGAGAAAGCCATAAGGAGGCCGCGCTACCTTCGCGTAGGCGGTGACCGCGGTCTCGTTATCGAAGGGGATCTCGCGGTAGACCGGAACGAGGTCCGCGTCCTTGGCGAGACGCACGAACTCCGCGCGGTCCGGAACGGGGCCGGCCACACCATGATCGACAGGCATGCGCAGAAGCCTAAGCCATGCACGACGCCGGGGCCAGCTTTTCGGCCCGCGACCCGAGAGATAGCTTGTCACGGCTATGAACGAGCGTCGACTGACCGCGATCGCGATCGACACGGGCGGGACCTTCACAGATTTCGTCGTCCTTCGAGACGGCGAACTGCGCGTCCACAAGCGCGCGTCGACGCCGGACGACCCGGCGCGGGCGGTGCTGGAGGGCCTGGCAGAGCTCGTCGAGCCCGGCGAGGAGTTCGTGCTCTCCCACGGTTCTACGATCGCGACGAACGCGCTTCTCGAGCGCCGCGGCGCCCGAACGGTCTGGGTGACCAACAAAGGATTCGAGGATCTGATCGAGATCGGCAGGCAGAACCGACCCGAACTGTATGCGCTCGCGGGGCGGCGTCCCGAACCACTCGTGGCAGCGGAGGATCGGATCGGGATCAGCGGCCGGCTGATAAGGGACGGCTCCGAAGAGGCTCCGCTGGATTCTGAAGAGCTGAAAGCCTTGCCGGCGAGGCTGCGCGATGCGGAATCGATCGCGATCGGTCTCCTACACAGCTATGCGAATTCCGCCCACGAGGACGCCGTGAGCGCTGCGTTGGACGATCTCGACGTGCCCGTCACCCGCTCGGCCCGTCTCCTGCCTGAATACCGCGAATACGAGCGCTTCTCGACGGCCGTCGTCAACGCCTATGTGGCCCCGCTGGTGCGCCGCTACCTGCTAACGCTAGCCGAACGGAGCGGCGCGACCCGCCTGCGGATCATGGCCTCGAGCGGCGGAGCGTTCTCCGTCGAGCGCGCGGCCCGCGAACCGGTGCATACCGTGCTCTCCGGCCCCGCGGGCGGTGTAATTGCAGCGCTCGAGGCGGCGCGGCGCGCCGGCCACGAGGGCGTCCTCTCGTTCGATATGGGGGGCACATCCACGGATGTCTCGCTTTGCCCGGGCCGGCCGCTACACACGAAGGAGTACACGATCGCCGGCTCAGCGGTGGCGATCCCCGTCATCGATATCAATACGGTGGGCGCAGGCGGGGGCTCGATCGCCCGGCTCGATCCGGGAGGCGCGCTGAAGGTAGGGCCCGAGAGCGCGGGTGCCGTCCCGGGACCGATCACCTACGGGCTGGGCGGGCAAGAGATGACGGTGACCGATGCGCACGTGTGGCTCGGTCGCATCCCGCCGGAGCGCTTTCTGGGCGGGCGGCAGGTTCTCGACCGAGCCGCGATCGAAGCGCCGCTCTCCCGGCTCGCCGACGCGCTGGGACAGTCGCCGGAAGCCACGGCCGAGGGCGTTCTCGCCGTGGCGAACACGCGGATGGAGAGCGCCCTGCGCCTGATCAGCGTCGAGCGAGGCCACGATCCCGCGGATCTCCTCCTCGTCGCCTTCGGCGGAGCGGCGCCGCTGCACGGAGCCGAGCTCGCCGCACGCCTGGGTGTCCCCGGCGTGCTCGTACCTCCCGACCCGGGAACCCTCTCCGCCCGGGGCATATTGGTGGCCGACGTGCGGAAGGATGTTTCGAAGAGCGTCCTGCGCGCTGGTGAGGAAGCGCGCCTGGACGCCCTCGAGCGCGACTTCGCCGAGCTCGAGGGTGCGGCGCTGGCCGAGTTGGCGAGCGAGGGCTTCTCCGGATCTGAAGTGATCGCCGAGCGCGCTATCGATGCTCGTTACCGAGGCCAGAGCTACGAGCTACCGGTCCCGGCAACGGACGACTGGATAGGGTCCTTCCATGCGGAGCACCTGCGAAGGTTCGGTTTCGCCAGAGAGGAGGCGGCCGTAGAAGCGGTGACCTTACGGGTTTCGGCGCGGGCTCGGGTCGTGCAACCGAAACCGACGAAGATCAAGCGAGCGACGGGATCGCCCGAGCCCGAGACCGACACGGCAGTCTACCTTGGCAGCTCCTGGGAGCGGATCCCTCTCTTCAGCCGGCCGGCGCTGCAGGCGGGGCAGGAGCTTCCCGGCCCCGCGGTGATCGCCGAGTACAGCGCAACCACTTGGGTGCCGGGTGGCTGGGCCGCCACGGTGGCGGAATCGGGAGACCTTGTCCTAGTTCCTAGCGAAGGGCTGGCCAGCTAGAACGTAGGCGAAGCCTAGCGTCTAACCGTCTCAATCTTATATATAGAGCCGCCGCATCGAGGCCCTGGCAGAGCGCCGGCGCGTCTAAGATTTTTGCGGAACGTGTTTGAGATTTGAGAGCTTAATGGCTACGCCGGCAGAAGCTGAGATAGTTACATCGCCACGCAGTAGGGAACCTGCGTCGGCGCCTTCGGCATATGAGCCGCCCTACAGATGGGCTGCCTTCGTCGGTTTGGGCGCTTTCCTCCTCTACGTCATCACCCTGGCACCGACCACGGCTTTTTGGGACACCAGCGAGTACATAACCACGGGCCACATACTGGGGATCCCCCACCCGCCTGGGAATCCTGTGTTCGTGTTCTTTGCTCGAGCCTGGACGTTACTGCTGGCACCGCTCCCGGTGTCTACGGCGGTCAAGATCAACATGTTCTCGGCCGCGAACGGCGCGGCGGCGGCGGCCTTCTGGTTCCTCGTCGCTCACCGCATCCTGGCTTTCTTCTCAGAGGAGGAGCTGTTCCGGCGCATCGGAGCGCTGGGAGCCGCTCTCATTTCCGCGACTGCATTCACGGTTTGGAATCAGTCCGTGGTGAACGAGAAGGTCTACCCGGTCAGCTTGATGACGGTCGCGCTGCTCACCTGGTTGATCTTTCGCTGGCGTGACAACCAGGGCCGCGGAAAGGACGACAACCTTCTCATACTCATGGTGTTCGTGCTCGCGCTTTCAGTGGGCAACCACCTGATGGTTTTCCTAGCGGCGCCGGCGCTGGCGATCTTCGTGATCGCGGTTCATCCCGGCGTGCTGATGCGCTGGCAGCTTTACGGGTTCGCCGCCTTCGCGTGGGCCTTGGGGCTCTCGGCCCAGCTGGCTCTTCCGATTCGGGCCGAGAACCGTCCGGTGATCGCGGAAGGCGATCCGCGCTGCGAGTCGTTGGTGGACGCCTCGAAGGACATCCTCACTTTTGGCCGCTCGCGGAGCTGCGAGGCGCTGGCGTCCTCGCTCATGCGCGAGCAGTACAGAAAGCCGGCGCTGAGCGTCAACCCGATCTTCCCCGGGCGGGAGGAGCCCCGAGGTGTCGAACTTACAAAGTGGCAGTTCATCAACTACGCGCAGTACTTCGACTGGCAGTGGGCGCGCAGCCTCGACGGCAAAAACACGTTCCTAGCCGGCGCGCGCGCGCCGTTTACCCTGCTCTTCCTGCTACTCGGTCTGATCGGCGCATGGCGCCACTTCCAGCGAGATCGGATCTCGTGGCTTTACTTCGCCGTACTATTCGCGACGGTGTCGTTCGGCCTCGTGATCTATCTGAACTTCAAGTACGGCTACTCGGTAGGCGCGACGACCCTCTCCGGCGGCGAGTCGGTTCCGGTGCCGCGCGCATGGAGGGAAGTCCGCGAGCGAGATTACTTCTTCATCGTCTCCTTCTCGCAATGGGGGATCTGGGCCGGCATCGGCTTAGCCGCGGTCTGGCAGGCGGTCGCGGGCGCGGCGGCGAAGGCGGCGGGGCGGCTGACATCCACTAGCTACCTCCGGACGATACCCGTCATGGCGCTAGCGCTGCTGCCCATGATGCTCAACTGGCAGTACGGGAGCCGGGCCGGCGATCACGCGGCTCGGGACTGGGCCTACAATGTCCTGATGTCGGTGGAGCCGTACGGGGTGGTGTTCACGAACGGAGACAACGACACATTCCCGCTCTGGTATCTGCAGGAAGTGGAAGGTCTGCGGAGGGATGTGACGGTCATCGTTTATTCTTACCTGGCCACCTCCTGGTACGCGAAACAGCTCCGCGATCTGACCAAGCCGTGTGGCGAAGAGGATCCGCTGGCCGATCCGACCGTCATCACCTGCCAGCGTCCCTTCGAGCCGGATCGAGCGGTCGAACTGTACCGGGACCGGGAATGGAAGGTCCCAACCAAATCGATGCTGGCGATGAACGACGCCGAGATAGACAACCTGCCCGACTGTCACCCGAGAGACAGTTTCGGCGCCTGTCGAGCCTTCAGCGATTCGGTCGTCGTCCCCATCGGCCAGATCGCCGGCCTAATCGCTCCGGGACGAAATCTCGTACGGAATGACATTCTGGTGTTGAGCATCTTACAAACGACCGCCGGCGACCGTCCCGCCTATTTCGCTAGCACTACCGGTACCTACGAGCGGTTCAATCTGCAGCCGTACCTGATCCGCCAGGGGGTAGCATACAAGCTCGCAACCAGCGAGGTAACGGCGGGCGATTCGCTGCTCTTGTACCCGCCGGCAACCCGCCGCCAAGGCGGAGGCATCAGGCCGTACTGGATCGATATGAATCGAACGAACGCGCTGCTCAACGACTACTACATTTACCGCGATCTGACCGAGTGGTCTTTCTGGCCCGACCTTTCGACCAACGGCATCCCGCTCCAGTACTACCAGGCCTACTCCGATCTCGCCACGGGATACCTGGTCCGCGGCGACAACGAACAGGCGCAAGAAGCCTTGGTGACGGGTCTGGCTTTCGCCGAGGTCTCTCTCGGTCAGGCGTTGACTGTGCCGAATCTGGGTGGGCCTGTAGAACCGGTCGGCCGGGGGCCGGGGGACAGAGGAACCGTCCCGATAGAGGATGTCGACGGATCGGACTCCGGGCCTCCGTCAAACTCACTCAGTCAGTAGCGCGGCCAGCTCCTCCGGCTCGAAGCTTTCATCGCTAGCGGCGGGGCTTTCCTCACGGATTACGCTCGCGCCGCTTCTCTCGTCGTACTCGACGCGCACGACCTGATCCATACCCTCTCGGATCGACTCGATGTGAGTGATGAGCACGACCTGCTCGAACCGGTCCTGAAGCCTCCGCAGCAACTGGACCACGCCCTCGCGCCGCTGATCATCCAGGCCGCCGAAAACTTCATCGAAGACGAGTAGCGAGAGCGTCTGGCCGGCACGGTCTGCGATCATCTGGCTGATGGCCAACCTGAGGACGAGGTTCGCGATATCTTCTTCTCCTCCCGAGATCACAGGCTTCTCCTCGCCGGCGTCGAGCACGACGATATCGTAGTCGACTCCGATCTCGATCTGGTTGTAGCGGCCATCGGTGAGCTCGGCGAGGAATTCGCTCGCGATTTCGGAGAGCTCCGGCCGAACACGGTCATTCAACTCATCGCGCAGAGCGACCAGAGCCGAGTCGAGTTCGTTGTGGAGCCTCTGATCCGCCTCGCGCTCGCCGATCAAGCGGGAGACCCTTCGCTGCTCTTCGGCCTTACGGCGCGCCGTCTCAGTCGCCTGGCGCGCCGCATCGAGGTCGGCCCTAGCACGCTCCGCCCCGAGCCTGGCGCCCTCCAAGGCACCTCGCGCCGCTTCGTACTCAGTCCGCGCCGAAGCGAACTCTTCCTCCGAGAAACCGAGCTCGCGGCGATTCTTCTCCAGCTCGCCGATCCGGGCGTCAATCTGCCTCGTCCCCTCCGCCGCTTCGGCCAGTTTGGCCTTCAGTCGCGGACCCGCCTCGAGCCGCGCCTCCAGCTGAACGATCTTCTTCTCGAGCTCTCGCAGCTCCTCGAGTCCGCGTCGCACTTCGGAATGGCGCTCGCTGTCGTATCCCTCAGGAATGGCGGCCATCTCGCCCGCGAGCGTGCGGGCCCGCGTTTTCTCCGCTTCCAGCTCGCGGCCCAAGGCAACTAGCTGGACGCGCGCCGCCTCAGCGGCCGCGAGCTCGCTACGAAGGCGATCTCGCTCCACTCTGACCGCGGCGAGCCTCGCATCCGCGGCCCTGATCTCTGCAGGCTCGGCCTTCAGCTTTTCCGCGCGCTTGCTATACCACTTGCCCTCATCCACGACATCACCGTACTGACCGCGCAAGTCGTTCAGCACCCGGTCGAATTCGGCGCCCAGCGGGCGCTGGCACGCCGGGCACACCCCTTCCGGTCCGGCCGCTTCGATCTGCGCGACCTGTTTCTTGATGTCTGCCGACCGCTCTCGTAGCATCCCGAGCTTCGCATCGACATCCTGACGGTCGCGCCCCCAGCTCGATCGTATCTCGTCGCGCTCTGACTCGAGCTTCGCGCGCTCCTCGTCTTTCCCGGTCGCTCTTCTCTCGAGATCGTCACGGACTTCAATCGCGGACTCGAGCTCGCCGCCCTTCTTCGATAGAGACTCGATCCTTTCCCGCTGCTCCTGCAAGCGTTTTGCGAGCGCGGTCCGCTGGGCCGCAGCTTCGGCCAGGCGGCGCAACTTTTCCTCTTCGTCCCCGAGTCCCACGAGGGGAGCCATCTGCCCGCGAAGCGAAGCCAACTGATCCGACAGCGCAGCCAGCTCGGCGAGCTCTTTCTCCGCTGCGGTTCTGGCATCGGCCACCGCTTCGAGACGCGCCCGCGCGACTCGAAGCTCCTCGCGCAGCTGGCGATCACGGTCGCGCTCGACCTGGAGGTTCGTCCAGATCGGCTCGAGCTCGGCGAATCGCGCTGCGCACTCGACTTGGTGCCGCTCGCACGAGGCGAGCGTCTGCGTGGCCTCGCTCAAGCGGCGCTCGGCGTCCTCGACCTCGCGCTTGACTTCGTCGGCGTCTGCCTGACCGCGGCGTAGCTCTTCGATCTGGCCCTTCAGGACTTTTCGCTGCTCGCGAACGCGAGTCTGTGCTTCGCGAAGCCGCTCGTAGCCCAAGACCTGGGAAAGGAAGAGCCGGCGTTCATTCGGCGTCATCGCGGCCAAGAACTGAAGCTCTTTTTGACCGGTGAAATAGGTATTGAAGAACTCGTCCCGACTCATACCGAGACGTCGCGTCAGCTGGCGTGTCACCTCGCCGATCCCGGAGGCGATGGGTGCCTCTTCGTCCGCCCGGTAGAGATCGGCCCGCCGCGGCGATCTGACCACTCGATAACGCTCGCCGCCTAACTCGAAGTCCAACTCCACCTGAACCAGAGAGCGGCCGGCCGCGCGGTTGAACCGCAGCGAGTCCACCTTCCCGCGGACGGCGGCCGCGCCGTAGATCGCCCACGCTATCGCCTCGAGGATTGTGGTCTTGCCAGCACCGTTCGGCCCGATGATGGCGGTGAGTCCAGGCCGGAAATCCAACACGGTATCGGCGTGCTGGCGGAAATTGGCGAGGGAGAGCCGGATCAACCGCATACGCTATGCATTCTCCAGCGCATGAGTATCCTCGGCCTCCCTCAGATAACGGACCCCCAATTGGACGAGCTCCTCCATGTCAACGCTCTTGGAGGAAGGAGTCCACCGTCCCTTCAAGAACGCGGCGAGCTCTTCCTCTAGCGTGAACCGTCGGCCCGGGGCAGCTGAGCCTTCGTGGCGCACCGCCTTGGGTGGCTTGGTGTCGAGATGGAAATGCAGCGCGCGGGTGCGATACTCGCGGATCTTCTTGTGATCGAGTTCGCGGTAGATGTCTCGCGGCAACTCGAAGATACGCAGCCGGATGATCTTCCCGTCGATCCCATCTGGGATCTTGGCCAGCGAAGACTCGATAGCCGAGTCCAGCTCTTCTGCCTCTTCCTGGTCGCGAATGATGGGAGTGAGATCGATGACGGGCCGGGGACTCGCTAAGGTGTGGAACGCGACGCTATCATCTTCGAGGTCGTACTCGATGAAGCCTTTCCCCCAGGCCGCCTCCGGCCACGTATCGCCAGCCCATCGCCTCAGCTCCGGCTCCTGTGCCGGCAACGCATCGGCCTCGGCCCAGATGTTGAGGCTCGTTCGTTCGATGCCGCCCGCATAAAACATGTTGGGCGCGAGCCGGGAGCGGAGGTGGTAGTGTCCCAGCCCTACGTAGCTCCACTGCTCGGGCTCGATGGCACCGCGCTTGAGGCGGGCGGCCCCGAAATCCATCAACAGCTTCAGCCGCTCGTCATCGATGGCAGCGTGAGCCAGGAGGATATTGTGCGCGACGTGCGGCGCCGGCTCGATCGCCGTCGCCGATTCGGATGCGATGAGCTCGCTATGAGGCAAACAGAGAATCGCGGCATCCAGTTCGGGAAAGACCAACCGCTTGGCCCCGTGGTGGACCACGTGCACGCCGGGGATCTCGTCGAACAGCCTGAGGATGCTTCCGGTCTCGGCGGCGCGCGGCGAGTCGTGGTTGCCCGCGATGATGATGACCCGCGCGCCGTCGGACTCGGCACAGAAGTGCGCAAACTGGCGAAACGCGTCAGCGATCGCCGAGTTAGATGGTCGAACGGTGTGGAAGACGTCTCCGGCCACGAGTACCAGATCGGGGCCTATCTCCAGCACCCTCTGCAACGCTTCACGGAAGGCTTTGGCCACATCCGCTTCACGGACGTTGATGCCTAGGGCTCGAGTTCGATGATAGGCGCGATAGCCGAGATGCAGGTCGGCAAGGTGCACGATCTTCATGACGCGTCCATCAGCTCGAGGGTCCCGTTCGCAAAACCGGTCAGCTGCAGCTCGACGCCGTTCACAGCGTGTAGCGCGAACATATCGAGCTGGTAACTTCCCGCCGCAAAACGCCCGCGCGTGATGTCGAAGAGAGCGGAACCCGTAACGGTGAACTGGACGTGCATCGGCGAGGCGACGCCGGGGAGCTCGAGACCTTGCAATTGTGAGTACGAGCCCGAGAGCTCGATCACGGCGAGCGGTCCGTCGGTTCCATCCAGTACCTCTCGCAGCATGTGTTGAACTTCCAGGTTCGTGACGGCGGAGTCGCCCGCCGGCTCCAGACCCGTGCGGAATGGCGTCACGCTGGTCCAGCTGTCGCCCACCGCGACGGGTTCACCGGGAAGGGATGTGGGCATAGACTCGTTCAGCTCACGGAAGCGACCGCCCAGCGCCTCCAACTCCGGGCTGGAGTAGCGAACATCGAGGGTTCGCCCGACGGGCGACGTGCGCATCGTCGCCGTGCCGGATAGGAGCGCTCGGGTCGCTTCCGTGTGGCCGGGAGGCGGAGGTATAGACCGATCTCCGACCTTGCCTTCGAACTTATAGTCATGCCAGGTCACGGCGAAGGTACGGGTTCCGTCGGGATCGACCGCAGTGAGCCGCTGCTCATACTCGATGCTAGTACGCAACTCCATGCCCGATGCGAGGGCTTCGATCATCTGTCGCGCCCGATCCTCCATCGCACCCGCTCCCGAATAGTCCGCCCTCATCTCGATCCTGAATACCATGCGATAGAGGTTCGAGTCGCCCACACGGTCGGACAGCTGGAGATCGTAGGTTGTTTCTTGAGCGAGCCCAGCGTCGGGCATGCCGGTCAAGCTCAAGGGTGGCACGAACAGCGCCATATGGACCAGAAGGGGGATCCTGCTCAGAATCGCAATCCCCCCAGGAGTACCACATAGATCAGCCCGACGCCTATCACGCTGGCGACGATTGCCTGCCGCTTAACGCGAGAACCAAACTCAGCGCTCGAGACATCGTGCTCGACGGCCCGCTCGGCAAGAGCCGCGAGCTTGCCGGCGTTCGGTACAACGTAGAAGATCGTGGCCAGGAACGCGGCCAGGCCGACGACTTGCATCTGAAAGAGCCAGTGCTCGGGGAAAGGCCGGAACCAACCTCGCCCCGTCTCCACCATGAGTAGCGCGCCACTGAGGACTGTCATCACCGCGCCGGCCGTCACGACCCCTTTGTAGAGGCGCCGCGCGGTCGAGTAGGTGAAGGAGATGAGCCTCGGCTCGGCGGTCCGACGCGCCCTCGCAGTCCACATCCCGAGCGTGAGCATGCTGCCCAACCACATGGCCATACCGAGGAGATGAATGAAAAGCCAGATCCCAAAACGCATGGTCACTGTGTCCTGGTGCGGGTCACGACCGTCTGCCACGTGACGAAGGAGCGGCTCGGCGGCAGACCGCTGGGATCGAGCGGCCACTCGACCTCCAGCTCCGCCAACGCCATCACATCGTCGAAGCGCCCGGCGGCAGCATCGAAGACCGCCTCGCCGAAATAGCGTCCCGTGGCCTTAAGGGAATCCGAGGGCAGCGGCTCCCCGTCGAACTCTATACGAGCGATCCAGCCGTAAGGCTCTCGCGAGAGCTCGCGCAGGCGATACGTGACCTGGACGGGCGCCATCGCCCTCGACCCGTTGGGCCGCTGGATGGGGATGGCCACCTGCCCCTGCCACGTGGCGCCAGGGGCTACGCTGTCGACCGGCAGGTCGAGAGCCAATCCAGACAGCATAAGAGCGAAAGCCTGACCCACAGGACGGACGGCGTCCGAGGTAACGTTGACGCCGCGGGGTTCCCCGGTCGGCGACACTTTGAAAATCGCGCGCCGCCCAACCGCTTGGAAGATGCTGTCCCACTGTATCGGAGTAAGGCTGCGCACGCCATCGCCCGTGAGGTTGTAAGCCAGCCAGTAGATCAAATAGCGCCGATCATCGTTGGGCTCTTTGGGAAGCGCCACGATCGTCACGGCGATCTTCGTCGTACGCTTCTTGGTGCCTGCAACCGTTGAGAGCATGGACGCTCTGGGATCGTCGGCGGCGATGTCGAACGCCAGCGTATGCGTTTCCTGTGTCGTGAAACCGTAGTTGCCGACGACGCCCGAATCGGTGGCCAGACGTAGCAGGGCTGCCTGAGTCTCCCCTCGGCCGCTCGACTGTGGGGCAGCGTCTGCCGGCCATATCAAAACGGCCACGGCCGGCACGAGCCATAGGGAGACACGCAGCCTCACGGATCAGTCGCCTCCGTAAGGATCGTCGGGCACTGGAACGGCTCGCCTCTCCGGCTCCACCACCTCCACCTGGACCTGCTTCTTCAGCCGCGAGCGGAAGAATTTCAAGGCGTCGATCGGCCGACGCCGCTGAGTCTGGTGGAACGCGTCCAGCACCTCCGCCGGATCGCGGCCAGCGATGAGGTCTTTGACCTCGTTCACCGATATGGCCGTATCGATCCGTCGCAAACCCAAGGCGACGGCATCCTCGAAGGGCACTTCCTGCCTGGGAGGAAACCTCTCGATTCCGTCGCGCCCGCGCATCACGGCCGGCCGCGGGAACCGCACGAAGATCGGCTGCGTGAAGTGGGGGTGGCGGACCATCAACTCGCCCTTGGGCAGTGCGGCCAGTTTCGTCTTCGTCGCCGCCGAGAGGACGCTGTAGCCTGGCGTGGCCAGCTCATCCATGTCCATGCGCCCGTAGACCGAGGAGCCGCTGTTCCCCACGACGCGCCGGTGTACTTGAGAGCGGAACTGTTGGGCGCCGAACAGTACGAGGCCCAGGTAGCGTCCCCGCTCGCTGATGTCGAGGAGCATTTTGCGCACGTAGGTGTCGGGCCCGTCGGCGGGCGCGTATTTGTTTAGCTCGTCAGCGAACACGATGACATTCTTGACGCCCAGGTTTCCGGCCTCCAGCCCCTCGCGCAGCTGCGACACCACACGGGCGAACACGAGATCCTGCGCCTCGGGTTCCACGTTGGCCACATCGATCACGTAGACGGCGCGGTCCTCGAGCTCTCCCCACGGAAGGTCGCCGACGGAGTCGTCATTCACCACCAATCCGTGGGCGCGGCTCACGATGCCGTTCAACCGATTGCGAACTTTACGGATTGTCGCCGTGTGATGCGTCTCCCAGCGATCGTCGCCCCGCTGCTCACACGCCGACAAGACGTCGTCGAACCACGCTTCCAGATCTCGGAACGTTCGCACCATGTGGCTGCGCTGAATCCAGTGCCCTTCCTCGGGACCGAAGCGCTTGTCGATCACGCGGTCGCGGATGAAGTCGATCAGCGCATCCGCCTTGGCGTCCAGATCGTCACGCGTCAGCAGCACTTCGGAGAATTGCATGACCTCCTTCAACCCCCAGCGCAGAGGCTCGACGTTGTGGATGAGGTCGGGATGGGTCCGTAGCGTGTTCAGATTCCAACCGTCGGGCCGGTAGGGGGCAAAATAGCACACGTTACGAAAAGGTTCGGCGGGGATCCCCAGCCGTTCGTACATGCGCCTGTCGTTGTCATCGAGCTCGCCGGGCTGGTCCATGAACAGGAGGTCCGGCCCCTTCACGTTGAAGCAGACCGCGGCGACGGAGCCTTTCGAGGGCGGCAGGTGCTCGAATACGGAAGCGAGCAGGAATTCGACCAGGCTCGTCTTGGTGGCGAGACCGCTGACGCCCGTGATGTTGAGATGCGCGGCCTCGGGGCCCAAGAGGAACTCGGCATCGAGGTAGATCGGAGCCTCCAGCCCCCCGCTGACATAAAGGCCCAGCGGGATCCCGGTGTGCTCATCGCCGAAGACATAGGAATCCATGCGCAGGCCGACGGCGACGTCCTCGTCAGCGGCTAGATGAACCGCGCCCATAGGCACGGGCTGCACGGGCTCTTCGGGCTCGCGGCGTAGGACGGCGGCCGAGTAGAGCCGGATCTCGGGTCTCTGGGAGGGAGTCCGAAGCTCGGCCGCGGGATCGGCATCGGCGCCGATGTAGTCGTGGAGGGGGGAGGCGAGATCGGTGTAGCTGAAACCCTCGACGACCACTCCATAAACCGTTTGGTCGTCGGCTATCACTTTGACGATCGAGCCGATCCCGATCGACGCATCACGACCCGTCCAGAAGTGAAATTCGTGGGTCGTGTTGGGTTTGCGCTCGGTCGCTACTACTCGCCCTACGAGTGGTCTCATTTCAACTTCATACCCCCGTGATCATGCCGGGTTCGAGATCGGTCGTGGCGAACGCGCCGGCGCCGATCACCCTCTGCTGCAGGCTGAGCACCTCGGGTTTACGGAACCGCAGCCCGATCAGCGCGTCGCACAACGCAGAGGCGGCCGACAGAGTCGTGGTATACAACACGCCGCGCTCGATGGCGGCCCGGCGGATCGCATAGTCGTCGTGCTGAGCGTGCTTGCCGAGCGGCGTGTTGATCAGCATGTCGATGTCGCCCGAGATCAGATGGTCGACGAGGTTCGGGCGTCCCTCGTGAACTTTGAGCACCGGCTTCGCGGGGATACCGCGGGCCTGTAGGTACCTGGCGGTCCCAGCGGTCGCCCATATCTCGTACCCCTGTTCATGAAAGCGCCGGACGATCGGAATCGCGTTGGGCTTGTCCTCATCGTGAACCGTCACGGCTATGCGCCCCGACAGCGGCAGCTTATTGCCCGCCGCGACCTGCGCCTTGGCGAACGCGTGGCCGAACGAATCGGCGATTCCCATCACCTCGCCCGTTGAGCGCATCTCGGGACCCAGGAGCGGATCCACGCCCGGGAGCTTGTCAAAGGGGAAGACCGATTCCTTCACCGCTACGCCGCTGACCAGCGGGTCGGACGACAACCCGAATTCCTCCAGCTTGCGCCCCACCATGCAGCGCGCGGCAATACGCGCGAGCGGGATTCCCGTTGCTTTGCTTAGGAAGGGCACGGTGCGACTGGCGCGGGGGTTCACCTCGAGCACATAGACGACGTCATCCTTGACGGCGAACTGCACGTTGATCAGTCCCACCACATGGAGAGCGGTGGCGAGGGCTCTAGTGTGCGCCTTCATCTCCTCCACGTGATCGTCGCGCAGCAGATAGGGCGGGACCACGCAAGCGGAATCACCGGAATGGATGCCGGCGTCTTCGATGTGTTGCATGACTCCGCCTATCAGCACCCGCTCGCCATCGGAGACGGCATCGACATCAGCCTCGAAGGCGTCCTCCAGGAAGCGATCGATGAGCACCGGATGCTCGGGAGAGGCGCGGATCGCTCTCTCGAAGTAACTCTTCAGCGACTCGTCGTCGTACACGATCTCCATCGCCCGGCCACCGAGCACGTAACTTGGGCGAACGAGAACTGGATAGCCGATTCTCTCCGCGACTTTGATGGCTTCGGCCGCACTCATGGCGAGTCCGTTGGCCGGCTGTTCAATCTTGAGCTCGCGGGCCAGCGCCTCGAACCGTTCACGGTCCTCGGCCCGATCGATAGCGTCGACGGACGTGCCCAGGATCGGGACGCCGATAGCGTCGAGCTTCTTGGCCAGCAAGAGTGGCGTCTGGCCACCAGTCTGGACCACGAGCCCCTCAGGCTGCTCGAGGTGGACGATCTCCAGAACGTTCTCGAGGGTCAGCGGCTCGAAGTAGAGCTTGTCGCTGACGTCGAAGTCTGTGGAGACCGTCTCCGGGTTCGAGTTCACCATGATCGTCTCGTAGCCCTCCTCGGCCAGCGCCATGGCCGCCGAAACACAGCAATAGTCGAACTCGACCCCCTGCCCGATCCGGTTGGGGCCGCTCCCCAGGACCACCACCTTCCGGCGGTCGCTCCGAATCGATTCGTTCTCATCTTCGTATGTGCTGTACAGGTAGGGCGTCGCGGCGGGGAACTCCCCGGCACACGTGTCCACCATCTTGTACGAGGGGCGGATCCCCAAATTCCAGCGCTCTTCCCGAACTTGCGCTTCGCTCGCGCCGCGAATCCTTGCCAGCTGCGCGTCGCCGAAGCCGAAGCGCTTCATCTCGAGCAGCTCATCACGCGTGACGGCCTCGACCGCGGCGTAGCGGTCCTCCGCCTCGACGATCTCTTCGAGCTGGGCTATGAACCAAGGATCGATGTGACTCGCCTCGCTGATCGCCTCCACATCGAGCCCTGCCTGCAGAGCGCGCTTGATCTGAAAGGGGCGCTCGGCCGTCGGCCGGCGCAGCGCGGCGAGGAGCGATGCCGGGTCATCGCCAGTTAGGCCGTCGTCGGCGAGTGTATCGCTGCACTCCCAACCGCAGCGTCCGTTCTCCAAAGAGCGAAAGCCTTTCATCCAGGCCTCCTTGAACGTGCGGCCAATCGCCATGATCTCGCCGACGGCTTTCATCTGCACGCCCAAGGTCGCGTCGGCGGTCGGAAACTTCTCGAACGCGAACCTGGGGATCTTCACGACGATGTAGTCCAGGACCGGCTCGAAAGAGGCCGGCGTCATCTGGGTGATGGCGTTGGGCAGTTCGTCCAGGCGGTAGCCAACCGCGAGCTTGGCCCCGATCCGCGCGATGGGAAACCCGGTCGCCTTCGAGGCGAGAGCCGACGAGCGCGAAACACGCGGGTTCATCTCGATGATCAGCATCTCACCGTCGTCGGGATTCACAGCGAACTGGATGTTGCAGCCTCCGGCGTCCACTCCGATCTCGCGGATACAGGCGATCGCCGCATCGCGCAGCCGCTGATATTCCAAGTCGGAGAGTGTGAGCGCCGGCGCTACCGTAATGGAGTCGCCGGTGTGCACTCCCATCGCATCGAAATTCTCGATCGAGCAGACGATCACGACGTTATCGGCGTGATCGCGCATCACCTCGAGCTCGAACTCCTTCCAGCCGATCACGCTGCGGTCCACGAGGACCTCGCCGACGGGCGAGGCCGCCAGCCCCGCACGGACGACCTGATCGAATTCGTCCCGGTTGTAGGCGATCCCCCCGCCCGTGCCGCCGAGCGTGAAGGAGGGACGAACTATGGCCGGAAAGCCGATCTTCTCAACGACTTGCAGCGCTTCTTCCAGACTTCCGACGAAACCGCCGTGCGGTACCGAGAGGCCGATGCGCTGCATGGCGGTGGCGAATTGCTCGCGATCCTCCGCCATCCGGATCGCCCGAGCGTCCGCCCCGATCAGCTTCACTCCGTATTGGTCAAGGACGCCGGCATCGGAAAGCTCGAGGGAAATATTGAGGGCGGTTTGGCCGCCCATAGTGGGCAGCAGAGCGTCCGGCTTCTCGCGCTCGATGACTCGCTCCACCCACTCTCGGGTGAGCGGTTCGATATATGTGGCATCCGCCAGATCGGGGTCCGTCATGATCGTCGCAGGGTTCGAGTTCACAAGGATCACCCGGTAGCCCTCTTCCCTCAATGCGCGAACGGCCTGCGTGCCCGAATAGTCGAACTCGCAGGCCTGCCCGATCACGATCGGCCCGCTACCCAGCAGCAGGACGCTCTTTATGTCTGTCCGCTTCGGCATCGAGCGGGGTGCCACCCTCCGTCTGGCGTTATAGTGTCGCTTGGTCGTACAAAAGGTACCCGAACTGCCCGCGGGCGTCCAGGATGGGACCCGAGCCCGGCATTACGATCGGACGGCCTCCAGCACCCGGCGGAAGAACTCGTCTCGCCCACGCCTCTCCAGCCAGCGGACCACGACGACGAGGTCGTGATCTGGGCTGACGTAGACCAG
>CANPVX010000030.1 GCA_947581815.1 Candidatus Indicimonas acetifermentans
CGCATCGGGCATCGGGTCATGGCTCCCTCCGTAACTCGTAGAACGCCCCTCCGGTGCGACTTGGACCGTAGTTGTCCACGAGATAGTCGATGATGATGGCCTGTTGCTCCTCCGTGATCCAAGTGGCGCCGTACTTGCTCACCATGTCTGTCACAACCCACTCCCAGTTAGCCCGGTCGAGCCGCTGGGATGTCGGAAGCTCGAGGCTGTGACACACCGAGCAATGCGTTTCGAATAGTCCCTCGGCATCGACGAGTGCGCTGTCGGCGGAAGCTGGAGCTCGGGCCTCCTGCTGCTGAGGCTGCGGTTCGGAGCCTCCTCCCGAGCCGCAACCGCTGATGCCACAGCCTAGCACGCAGGCTACGAACAGCTTGACGGCGAATCCTAGACGTCGGCCTCTCACTTATGCGCCTGCGTAGTGTTGTCAGAAACCGATCAGCACCGGAACTCTGTGGACGACGTTGCCGAGATAACCTCTGGGGTTCCAAGGCTGGATCAAAGGTTGGGCGCTCCCGACGTCGTCGAAGGCCCGCGCCCAGATCTCGTAATATCCCTTGCCGGGAAGGACTACTCGACTCTCCCACCGGTACCATGCGTACTTATTAGCTGGAGGGCTGAGCTCGGCTTCATTCCAGCTCATCCCGTGGTCCGTGGAGACCAACACCCTGCTCACCTGATTCTCGCCTGCCCAAGCGTGGCCGATAACGCCTATCTCTTCGCCCGCGGCGAAGTGGCTCTCCGCAGCTGGTGTGTTGATCAGCGACTTGATGACCCAAGAAGTCGCGATCAGCATATCGGACTCTGGCGGACGAGTCCCTGGGGCAACGGGATAGGCAGGCACGCGATAGGAGTAGCCGGACATCTTGTCTGAATCGTGCACGACGTCGCGCACCCAGATGCGGGTGAGCCACTTCTGCGAGCAGCTGCCGATCCAGCCCGGCACCACAAGCCTCACGGGATAGCCGTTCAGCGCGGGCAGATCTGCACCGTTCATCTGATAAGCGATGATCGTGTTCTCGTTCATTGCTTTGTCGATGGGGATCCCTCGGGAGAACGGCGCCGCCGCGCCGAGAGGCGCATCCTCGCCGTAGTGCGCCGTGTAGATCGCGCTGGGCTTCAGGCCGGCCTGCTGGAGGACGTCGCGTAGGCGCACACCCGTCCACTCGCTGCAGCCGACGGCTCCCCGCCGCCATTGGTTGCCTCGCACGGCGGGATCGAAGAGCCCACGCCCGTTGCCACCGCATTCTATCATGAGTGCCATCGTAACCGAGGGCATCCGCTTCAAGTCGGCCAAGGTCAACTCGAGCGTGCGGTCCACTTCTCCATCGATGGTCAGCGTCCAGCCCTGTGGATCCTGATTGCGGGCTCGCTCGGGTACCTGGCCGTTGTTCCTAACGAAGTGGCGAGACGACGGAGTCACGTCATCTGCCAACAGGTGCGGCGGAAATTCGCCGTTGATCGGTCTCGAGTTGTGAATGATCATGCCGGGCTTACCGGGCACTTCGGCCTGCTGCACTTCCTGAGAGGAGGCGCGGCGTCTCGGACCGTCCGATCCAAGCGTGTCGAAGCCACCCAGCGCCGCCAGTGCCCCGCCGGCCCCCATCAAACCCAGCCATTTGCGCCTCGAGAGAGCTGCCTGGAATCCATCATCTTTCGACGCATGAGGGTCGTGCACGTCTTCGGGATTGAACTTCTCGTAGCGTTCTTCGCGCATAGAGGTCCGCTCCTCGGATTCGCTATGTCCGTGATTAGCCGTGGCAAAATTACCGATTCAGAGGCTGCCGGGCTACCTCGCCGCGTCGCCGCGCCAGCCCGGCCGCAGACGTGTCCCTGGGCGCTCCGGCACTCACGCATTTCGCGACCTTCGCCGGGTTTTGCAATCCCTTACAAGTTTGCGATGTCCGGCAAGAAATTCTTGTAACTATAAATCGCGAATGGAGGTTCTGCCCCTTCGTCACTGGCATCGTCGGTCAGATTGACCTCGGCACGCGCCTTGCCCCTTTCCACCCGCTCAAGAGTACCCCGCCTCACCTTTGGCCTTGGAGTTGGAGTAGTCATGCTGACCAAAGCCCCTAACATGCGCCAGCTGGGTTCACTGTGGCTGGCAACCCTCTTCACCCTGGCAGGCTGTAGCGATGACCTGCTGGGACCGGGTGATCCCGGGTCGCCGACCCAATTCTCCCGTGAGATCACACTCAGCGACCTGCAACAGACGTTGAGTTCCGGAACTGCGCGCCTGGAGATCGAGCTGTTAGCCGAAGCGCTCATCGCGCGCGATGTAGTAGTGCAGGGCGCCGAGTCGATCTCTGAAGATGAGTCGCTCGAAAGTCTAATCACCGGTATGGAAGTATCGGGTGAGGAGGGCACATTGACCCTCGCACTCGGTGGGCTCACGGTGAGCTTTCATCCGGGCACCCGATTCATCGCGGGTGATGACGAATTGAGCTTCGCCGGGTTCGTCGATCGGGTCGAAGCGTTTCTAGCCGAGTCGGTGGATCTAGCCGTCGAAATCCGCCGCGATCCAACCGACTCGCCACAGGATCCGAACGACGCCGGTTTCGCAGCCGACGAGATTCGCCTCCACGATGGCGAAGCGAGTCCATCGATCGAGATAAACGTTGACGACGACAACCTGGTCATCAACACGAATCGCCAGGACGGAGAACCGGACGGCTGGGTGAATGTTCTTGGACTCAGCATAGAGCTTCGGGTCAGCGATGGAGTAACCGAGCTTGGCGAAGCCGGCGGGGATGTGTCCGATATCGTCGAGTTCGAAGGATTCGTCGCGTCGGTCAACCTGGAAGCCGGCTCTTTCACTTTCGGCGACGGGATAGTGGTGTTCATCGTCGATGATACGCATATCGCGCAGAGCGACGGTGGCGACGCACTCAACTCCTTGGCCGCCGTGAAGGCTGCTCTGGAGGAGGGCTTGGATGTCGTGGCTTGGGGTGGCGGTCGGATAGAGAGCGTCGGGCCGACGATGATCGTCGCCCTCGAAGTGCACTTCGCGATCGCAGGCGGAGAAGGCGACGGCGAAGATAATCATCTCGTCGAGTTCGAGGGCTATGTTACTTCGGTGGACCTGGATGCAGGCACCTTCACCCTCACCAACGGTACGGTCGTCAAGATCGTCGACGGCACGGACATCAAACCGCCGAGCGAAGGCGAGGGGCTCATGTCTCTTGAGGCCGTCAAAGAAGCGCTCAACAACAGTCTGAGCGTGGTGGCCTACGGTGCCGGTGACGTCGAGATCGAAAACCCTCTCACTCTCGTCGCGGTCGAGGTGACGTTCGCGATCGCGAACTAGCCACGCATAGGGCGGCGCTCGAGGTCCTGGCTCGAGAGAGCGATCGCTCAGAACAACAGCCCGAGAGGGCGGCCCTTACGGGGTCGCCCTCTTGCGTCATCAGGAGGGCCTTCCGAAAAGGCCGATCAGCGATAGGCGGCGGCTTGCAGGTTGAACAGCTCGGCGTACAGCCCATCGGCGGCCAGCAGCTCCTCGTGGGAACCGGACTCGAGCAGCTCTCCCTGATTCAAGACCACGATTCTCTGGGCCATCCTGACGGTGGAGAAACGGTGTGAGATGATGACGGCCATCTTCCCCTGCGTCAGATTGGAAAAGCGCTCGAAGACAGCGAACTCCGCCCGTGCATCGAGCGCCGCCGTCGGCTCATCGAGGATGAGCAACTGCGCTTCCCGCAAGTAGGCTCGAGCCAGAGCGACCTTTTGCCACTCACCGCCGGACAGTTCGACGCCCCCCTCGAATCTTCGACCGATCTGCTGCTCGTAACCGCCGGCGAGGCTACGAGCGACGCCATCGGCGAGACTCCGCCGAGCGGCTTCTTCGACGCGCCGCCCGTCGTCGAGCGCGTCGATCTCGCTGACCGCGATGTTCTCTCGGAAGAGCAATTCATAGCGCACGAAGTCCTGAAAAATCACCCCGATGATGCTCTGCAGCCCCTCCAACTCGTACTCGCGCAGATCAACACCATCGAGCAAGATTCGACCCTCGTCCGGGTCGTAGAGTCGAGCCAGCAGCTTCACGAGTGTCGTCTTCCCTGCGCCGTTCTCACCGACCAAGGCCGTCCGCTCACCCGGTCGGAACTCCAGCGAAATATCTCGCAGGGCCCAGGCGTCCGACCCCGGATACTTGAACCCGACGCCTTCGAACACGAACCCCTGCAGGAT
Source organism: Candidatus Indicimonas acetifermentans (assembly GCA_947581815.1). Classification (GTDB taxonomy): domain Bacteria; phylum Gemmatimonadota; class Gemmatimonadetes; order Palauibacterales; family KS3-K002; genus Indicimonas; species Indicimonas acetifermentans. Next base: position 4,189 of record CANPVX010000030.1, read on the forward strand.
CTGTCTCGGGGCCGGTCGCGCATCGGGGGCAGAGACGACGCGAGGCTTGATATCGAAGAACGTGAACAGGTCCCGCAGGTAGAGGCTCTGCTCGTAGGTCTGGGTGAGCGACAGGAGCACGTTCTGGATCAGGTTACGACTCTGGCGAAACGATCCCGCGAGAAACGTTAGGACGCCGATGGTGAAGACGCCCGCCGGTGATTCGTAGCTGATCACCGTGAGGTAGATGATGACGGCGTAGGCGGCGTAGAAACCGAGCGAGCCCAGCAGCGCCAACGCGGTGGACACCAGGCTCCGTCGCACCGCCAGCTTGCGATTGGCTTCGTAGAAATCCTGAGCCAGCTTCGCATAGCGACCGACGAGGAAATTGGAGAGGCGGAACAGCCTCGTCTCTTTCGCCGTCGCATCGCTCGCCCCGACGTAGCGTAGATAGTCGAGCATCCGCCTCTCGGGCGTCCACTGGAAGAGCAAGGAGTATCCCAACGCCGCGAAGTGGGTCTCACCCAGGAATGCTGGTATGACGGCGATAGCGAGCAGGAGTAGCAGCCAGGGAACGTAGAGCAGGAGGGCGAGCGTCAGAGTGACCAACGTGATCAGGTTCTGCAACGTGTCGAGCAACGTCGCCAAGAGCCCGATGCGGCGTACGGTGGAGCGGCGTGCGCGCTCCAGGTGATCGTAGGTGCCCGCGTCCTCGAACTGGGCGAGGTCGAGCGTGGAAGCGTGTCGCATGAGGCGGACGCTGACGTTATTGGAGAACAGATCGCCCAGTAGGCTCTCGAGCAGCGAAGAGAATCGCGCCAGCACCTCTCCTCCAAACGCGATAGCCAGCTCGACCGCGACCAGGCCAGCGAGGTACCGCCAGCCCACGGGCTGTCCGGCCTGCGCCGCGGCTATCGCGGCGATCACCCCATCTATGATCAGCTTGCCGACCCAGAGCAACGCCACCGGTACCCCGGAGCGCGCGATTCTGAGGATGATGATGGCGACCGTGTAGCGGGGCTCGCTCTCGTAGACGAGCTTCAATAGGGCCGGGACGTAGCGAAGCGCGGCGAGCCGCTCGCGCCAGCTCGGGGTTGGCTCATCCGTCCCCCGCCTACCCTGAGCTACAAGGCTGATCGGCGCGTGCATGCCCTCTATCCTCGATCCTCTATCCTCGGAACGGAGCCGACTCGGGATCCACAGACTGATCTGATCATGGTGTCTGCAAAACTACCGAAGCGGCGAGCCTCGTCCACCCGGGGGAAGAGGGAGAGGGGGGGCTCGCCCGATCGGGTCTGGCCAAGCAAAGCCCGAGATGCGAAAGTAGTCGGGTCGGATCAGCGAGTCGCTGGTCAAGGTCCCGAAACTGAAGGGTGCGGGGGCGGGGGCGGGGGCGCACCCAGGCGGCGCGACAGCCCCGCCGCTCCCGCCCTTGTGCGTCTAACAGCTGGAGCGAGAAATAGCCCGGCAAGTCAGCCGCGAGACCCATCAATCGAGGGAGGGCTCGAGCCAAGAGCCGAACCATCCCGACGGGAGCGAATGGGGATGGCTAATAATCGCGTGCAGCGGTCGTGTCATGCGTCGCGCCGCTGGCGCCCGTGGTCAACCCCAGGGTTTTCGGCCTGAAAGTCCTGGCGTAGGGCAACGCGTGACGCAGCGCCTGGTGCGGCGGGTGCGGCGGCCGCAATATTGCTTAGAATAGTGGTGTGGTGCGGATCGGCTGAGGCTCTGTCAAACGGCGCAACTCCCCAGTGTTGAGGCTCGATGGGCAAAACTTCCCGAAGAAGACGGCCGCGCCAACGCCATCGTCAGGATAGCACACCGTTCAGGATCTTAAGCTACCTACTGACCAATATCACGATCACAATCTTTTGGTTCTACCTCTTCGTCCTGAATCGCACGACTGTGATCGGACGTCACAATGTGGGCAAAGCTCGAAATACGCTGCTGCTGTCCAACCATCAGTCGATGATCGACAGTTTCATCGTCGGGGCCGGAGCGTTCTACCCGCACTCGCTGCTCAAGCCACACCTTCTGCCATGGAACCCGGCAGCCGAGGAGAATTTCTTCCGGCCGCGCGTGCTGGCGTGGTTTATCCACCACTTCCGCGGCATACCCATCGTGGAGGGGCGACGCGATCCGCGCGCTCTGCACCGCATGGTCGAAGTGCTGCCAAAGGGAGTGATGACGATTTTCCCCGAGGGCACGCGCTCACGGGATGGCGCAGTCGGACCCGCTAGGGCCGGTGCGGGGCTGCTGGTGTTGGCTGCGAGGCCCAAGGTCATACCGGTGGCGATCGACGGCATGAAGGAAGTTTTACCTATAGGCCATCGGATTCCCAAGATCTTCAAGCGGATCTACATCAGCTACGGCGAGCCGCTGGACTACTCCGAGTTCCTGGACAAACCTCGCACGAAGGAGACTTCGCAAGCGTTAATCGACAAGGTGATGAAAGCTATCGAGGCCCAGCACGCGGAGATTCGGCGCCTGCGTGCCGGGGGCAGGGGCAGGGGCGGGGGCGTAGCGCAGCAAGATCCTGCCTCACAGCCGCTGCACGAACGCCGCCCCTCGTCCCACGATCTTACGCGGACGAAAAACTAGCAAGACAGTCCTCAGGAATCGTCTGATTCCCCCGCGCTGAAACTATCGGCCAGCCCTGCCATCAGTTCCTGAAGTCGCGCCTCGTTGAGCCACCTTCCGCGCACCATCACGCCAACTCGTCCCTTCAGGTTCTCCACGCTGGCGAGCGGATCGTCTCGCAGAAGGATCAGATCCGCGCGCTGGCCAACCTGAATCATGCCGAACGGGGCCGAGCCGGGAACATAACCGTTAAGAAATTTTCCGGGATTGCGAGTGCCCGCCCGCAGCGCTTCATAGGGCGTCAAGCCCGACTCCACCAGGTTGCGCAAATCATCGTGGATTGAGAAACCCGCCAGCATACCGGGGATGGACGGCGAATCGGTGCCCAGCAACAACGGTACGCCCGCCTCGTTCAGGGCGGCGGTCAGTTCCCGCAAGAACTCCAGGCGGCTGATCAAATCGCCCTGTCGGCTGATGTAACGCCCGCGCGCCCAGTATTTTCTCCAGAACGGGTGGACGTACCCCAGCTCCGGCAACTCCAGCAGTCGTTCCAACACCCTCGGTTTCCCCCACTGGAGGGCGATGATCTCATAGGCGGAGAGGTTCGGCACGACGTACGCTCCCGCTTCCAGAGTCATATCCACTGCAGATGGGATGAGCGCCGGATCGATCGAACGCCGGAAGTGAGTGTAGAGATATTCCTCGGCGTGGGCGACCATCACCTGCCCCGCCTCGAGCAAGCCTTGCATCCCCGGGGCCCGCACACCATGCCCTACCACCGCTATGCCCTGAGCCGCCGCCTCCTCCATCAAGGCGCTGTAGACTCGGAGTGAAAGGCTGTTGTAAGCCTTGATGAGATCGTATCCCGCCGACTTCGTCTCGCTCACGAACACCCGAGCGGCCTCCGGCGTGGAGAGCAAGTAGGCGCCCCTGATCCTGCTACGCCTTCGCGCGCCGTCGACGAAGCGGGCGACGAACAGGGTCGGGCCGAGCCGCTCACCCGCGGCTACCTCGTCCCGCCATTCGAGGATCGGCACGTCAGGCTCGTTACCCAAGTTTACGATCGTCGTCACACCGTTTGCCAGATAGAGAAGCAGATCCTCCTCGAACGCGACATGGGTATGGGCATCGGTGAGGCCCGGCATCAAGTAGCTGCCGCTTCCATCGACTCGAAACGCCGATTGCGGGACCGCGATGGAATCCGCGGGCCCTAGCGCCACGATCATCTCCCCGTGAACCAGGACGGTGTGGTGAGTCAGCGCCGAATCGCCTAGCATCGTCACGAGATTCACATCGACGAACGCAATGTCCCCCGCAAAATCGACCGGACCCTCGACCGCCTCGATCGTGATCCTGCGGCGCGCCTGCCCGGCAAAAACCGCCAGGGCGGCGGCTCCGAGCAGCAGACCGATGACCGTCAACGTTCCTTTGCGAGTTGGCTGCACCAAAGTCTCCTGTTCGCCGCTTCTGCTGGTCAGGCCGGCCCGCAGCTATGGGCGGATTAGCCGGGTCTCCAGGCTATGGTTCGGCCATCGATCCTACCACAGCCGGCATCGACTCTCAAGCGAGAGTCCCACCGTCCACTTCGATAAGATCGCTGAAGCGCCGTAGGGGTTGCCCCACTCTCGAGGCACGCTAGCCGTGGTCATACGCTGCGCAAGGCTGCCGTCCGAGCAACCCCAGAGCCGATCCAGTTGTGATTCGCGTACCGCCGCCCTAGCTTCGCAGCTCACACCTGCGGAAACCGAGATGAGCGATCAAGCCGAGCCCAGAGAGCACACGAACCGGCTCATCAACTCGACGAGTCCCTACCTCCTCCAGCATGCCCACAACCCCGTGGACTGGCACCCCTGGGGCCCGGAGGCCCTCGAGGAGGCAAGGAAGTTGGAGCGGCCGATCCTGCTGAGCATCGGCTATTCCGCGTGTCACTGGTGCCACGTGATGGAGCGCGAATCTTTCGAGGACGAGACGATCGCCGCGCTGATGAACGAGAACTTCATCAGCATCAAGGTCGACCGCGAAGAGCGCCCGGATCTCGACGAGATCTATATGGCGGCGACGGTCGCGATGAATCAGGGACAGGGCGGGTGGCCGATGACGGTCTTTCTGACCCCGGAGCTCGAACCGATCTTCGCCGGCACTTACTTCCCGCCACAGGATATGCACGGCCGCCCCGGCTTTCCTGCGGTTCTGACCCAGGTGGCGCGCGCCTGGCGTGAAGATCGGCACAACCTAAAGGAACGCGCTCGCGAGTTCGTCGAGCGGCTGAGGCAGCAGCGCGGAACTCGCACGCCTCTCGCCGTCGGTGAGCCAGAGCTGCGAGTGGCGCTAGAAGAGTTCGCATCGGCCTTCGATCCCACCTACGGAGGCTTCGGTCCCGCGCCTAAGTTTCCGCCCGCCACCGGTCTTTCGCTACTCCTGCGGCTCTACCGCCGGCTCGAGGAGCCTCACGCTCTGCAGATGGTGCAGGCCACGCTCGACGGGATGGCCAACGGTGGGATCTACGACCATATAGGCGGCGGCTTCGCCCGATACTCTACCGACGGTCGCTGGTTGGTCCCCCATTTCGAGAAGATGCTCTACGACAACGCACTTCTCGCACGCACGTACTTGGAGGGTTACCAGGCCAGCGGCGATGAGTTCTTCGCGCGGGTGGCTACAGAAACCCTCGACTACGTCCTCCGCGACATGACGTCACCGGAAGGTGGCTTCTATTCCTCCACGGATGCCGATTCCGAGGGGGAGGAGGGCAAGTTTTTCGTCTGGACGCCCGAACAGATTGCCAAGATTCTCGATGAGGAAGAGGCGCGCCGCTTCTGCGCCTACTACGACATCACACCGGCGGGAAACTGGGAAGGGGTCAGTATCCCCAACACTCCGCGCCCGCCGCACGTCGTGGCCCAGAGCCTTGGCATCTCAGGTGAAGAACTGCAGGAGACGATCCAGTCGACGCGACAGAAAGTCCTTGCCGCGCGCGCGAAAAGGGTCAGGCCAGAGCTCGACGACAAGATACTGACGGCGTGGAACGGGCTGATGATCAGCGCCTTCGCCGAAGGTCATCGAATCCTCGGCGAGTCGCGCTACCTCGAAGCTGGGGAGCGAGCCGCGGAGTTCGTGCTCTCGACTCTGGCCAAGCCGGATGGTCGGTTGCTGAGAACCTACCGGGCGGGTGTGGCCCACCTCAACGCGTACCTTGAAGATTACGCCTACCTGAGCGAGGGCCTCGTCGACCTGTATGAGGCCGGGGGCGAAGCGCGCTGGCTTCGCGAAGGCGAGCGCTTGCTGGAGCGCACGATAGCTGATTTCGCCGATGAGCAGTCAGGCGCCTTCTTCAACACCGCGAGAGATCACGAGAAGCTCTTGATGCGCTACAAGGACGGAACGGATGGGGCCACCCCCGCAGGCAACGCCGTTGCCGCATCGGCTCTGGCCCGCATATCCTACCACCTTGACCGGAAGGATCTGCGCGAGGCCGCGATTCGAGCCATCAAGGCATACGGCCGGACGATCGAGCGCTTCCCGAGGGGCTTCGCGAAGAGTCTGTCCGTCGTGGACTTCCTGCTCGAGGCGCCCCTCGAGCTGGCCCTCGTCGGACGAAAGGGCTCGCCGGACTTAGGAGCGCTGCAGCGAGTGGTTGGCGGCCGCTACTTGCCCAACCGGATTCAGGCCACGTTCGATCCCGACGCACGCGACGCAGCCGCCGCCGGACTGCCGCTCTTGGAAGGCAAGACACTCATCGATGGGGCGGCGGCTCTTTACGTGTGCCGAGACTTCGCCTGCGAGGCACCGGTAACCGACCCAAGCCAGGCCGAGGATCTGCTTATGTCGCATAAGAAGGAAGACTTGGAAGCCGGTGAGACCGTGGCGGCGCGACAGCCTGGGCGGGCAACGAGCGAGGGCACGTCGCGCTATGCGTCTCGCTTCCCCGAGCTGCAGTATCGAACGCTGGGGTCCACCGCCCTAACCACGAGCATCCTTGGGTTCGGCGCGTATCGCGTCGACGACGCGACTCCCGAGCATCGCGAGGCACTGTCGAAGGCGTTGTCTTCGGGTGTAAACCTAATCGACACATCGACCAACTACACAGACGGCGCGAGCGAGCGCCTGATCAGCAGCGTGCTGCGTGCGCTCATCGACTCGGGCGAGGTGGCGCGCGATGAAGTCATCGTCGTCTCGAAAATCGGTTACGTCCAGGGTCGAAACTACCGACTGTCCCAGGAACGGGAGGCGCGCGGTAAGCCCTACCCGGAGATGCTGAAGATCGAGGAGGGAATGTGGCACTGCATCCACCCAGAGTTCCTGGGTGACCAGCTCAGCCGATCCCTCGACCGGCTCGAGCTCGAGACCCTCGACATTTGCCTACTCCACAACCCGGAGTACTTCCTCTCGGAGGCGGCCCGCCGAGGTGCGCCTCTGAACGCAGCGCGCGATGAGTTCTACCGTCGCTTGCGCGCAGCTTTCGAATTCCTCGAGAGCCAGGTGGCTGAAGGGCGGATCGGCTCCTATGGATTGTCTTCCAATGCGGCAGCCTCCCCTGCGTCGGGCCCGGACGCTCCGTCGCTGAGCCGCACGCTCGAAGCGGCTCGAGCCGCTGGAGGTGAGAGCCATCATTTCCGCGTGCTGCAGCTTCCGGTGAACCTGTTCGAGAGCGGAGCGGTGTTCGAGCGTAACAGCGGCCCCGACGACAAGAAGACGGTTTTGGAGATCGCCGCCCAGGAAAGCATCGCGGTGCTCGCCAATCGCCCGCTCAACGCGTTCACCCACGGCACGCTCTTCCGTCTCGCGGATGTAGCCGTCGATTCGAGTCAGGGAGCGCTCGATGAGCAGCTAGGGAAACTAGAGGAGCTGGAGGTGGCTTTCCGCGAGCGCATCGCGCCCCAGATCAAGAGTGCCGGAGAGAGCCTGGATCCGGCAGGCTTCTTCAGCCTCGCGGGGCGATTGGACGAGATGGGAAGAGCGGTCCAAGGGCTGGCCCACTGGTCTCAACTCGAAGCTCACGTTCACCAGGCCGTTTACGGCATCTCGGAGGCGCTGAACCAGCAGCTGGTTGGCGAAACCGCCAAGCGTTGGAAGACCTGGCGCGACAGCTACTTTCCAGTGCTCGAAGATTCACTTCGGGAGCTCCGTCGGCAGGCGAGCGAGAAAACGCGGGCGCGAAACGATGCGCTCTCGAAGCTGATCGACCCGCTGGTACCCGAAGCAAGAAGGGGCGAGGATCTGTCGCGGAAGGCCTTATGGATTGTGGCGAGCACGCCCGGTGTCACGTGCACTCTGACGGGGATGAGGACCCCAGCTTATGTGGAAGACGCGCTGGGTGTCATGGGTTGGCCAGCGCTGGAGGAAGTCGATAGGGTCTATAGCGCGGTGAAAGCCGAAGGTTGAGGACGCCCTAGAGCAATCGGGTTTGGCGTACCGCTAATGCCGGCGCTCGGCGGCATGCGTCATGTCACGAACCCTCCGCTCGACCTGCGACTAGCTGGTCGGGCTCTCCGGCCATGCCGAACATCCGATCGACCGATTCATGCATCGCCGCCCTCGCCTCTTCCATGAGCGCGACGTTCTCCGCCATCGCATGGGCGTTCAGCCGCCGAACCAAGTCGATGAAGCGCTCGACCTCCTGCCGCAGCCCCGTGAACACCCGGCGATCAGGCAGAAGTTGACTTCCCAGGTTCCAGACACCGACCGCGATCATCGAGATGCCTAGCAGAACGAAGGCCAGGAGCACCAGCGAATCGTTCAATATCGTAACGGGTGCTACGATCAGGGCGACGCCGCCGAGCATAATGAATTGATCGATCGTCGTTCGCAGGTCTGTTCTCTTCTTCACCGTCTCGCTCCCTTGTCGTGTGAGCTCGTGCGGAGTTCTCCTTACTCCTCTTCCGCCATTTCGCTCGCCATAGTGCTTATCTCTTTGACAATTTCGGCGTTGGCGAGCGTAGAGACGTCGCCGAGCGCCTGCCCACGTGCCACATCACGAAGCAATCTACGCATGATCTTGCCAGAGCGCGTCTTGGGAAGGTCCTCGGTCAGGATGATCCCATGGGGTCGTGCGATCTTGCCGATCATCTTGGCGACATGCTCGCGCAGCTCGCCGATCAGAGCCTCGTCGCCCTCCACATCCGCCTTCAACGTTACGAAGGCGACTATCGCCTCACCCGTGGCCGGGTCGGGACGCGACACGACGGCCGATTCCGCCACCGCCGTGTGATCGACTAGTGCCGACTCGATCTCATAAGTAGACAGGCGGTGCCCGCTCACGTTCATGACATCGTCGATTCGGCCCAGCAGCCAGAAATCGCCATCGTCGTCGCGCTTGACGCCGTCGCCGGTGAGATAGATTTCGGGCCCGAAGCGCGAGAAGTACTGCTCGACGTAGCGCTCCGGGGCACCGTAGATCGTTCGAAACTGGGCGGGCCAGGGACGTCGCAAGACAAGATAACCGCCTGCGCCCGGCGGCACTGGGTTGCCGCTTTCGTCGAGCACGTCAGCCTGGATCCCGGGGAAGGGCCGCGTGGCCGACCCTGGCTTGAGCCGCGTGATGCCCGGGAGCGGCGTGATCAGGATCATTCCAGTCTCAGTCTGCCACCAGGTATCAACGATAGGGCAGCGCTCGCCGCCTATGTGCGTCCAATACCACATCCAGGCCTCGGGGTTGATCGGCTCGCCGACAGATCCGAGGAGACGCAAGGACGACATGTCGTGAGCCTTGGGGTATCGCTCTCCCCACTTCATGAAAGCCCGTATGGCCGTGGGGGCGGTATAAAGGATCGTGACGCCGTATTTCTCGACGATCGCCCACAGTCGGTCCTTGTCCGGAAAGTTTGGCGCTCCCTCGTACATGATGCTGGTGGTCCCGTTCGCCAACGGGCCATACACTATGTAGGAATGGCCTGTCACCCAGCCGATATCGGCCGCACACCAAAAGACATCGGTCTCTGGGTGGATGTCGAAGATCAGCCGATGCGTGGTCGAGACACCGGTCAGATATCCTCCAGTAGTGTGGAGGATCCCCTTCGGCTTGCCCGTGGTACCGGACGTGTAAAGCACGTAGAGCGGATCTTCCGAGTCCATATCCTCCGCCGGACATTCCGTATCCTCGCCCTCGATGAGCTCGTGGTACCAGAGGTCGCGGCCCGACTGCATCGACACATCCTGCCCCGTCCGTCTGACCACGACGGCATGTCTGATGGTGGGGCTACCCTCGAGCGCCTCATCGGCGCTCTGCTTCAACGGCACTATGTCGCCGCGGCGCCACCCACCATCGGCAGTGATAAGGACCTCGGCGCTGGCGTCATTGATCCGATCCTTTAGCGCCTCGGCAGCGAAACCTCCGAACACGACTGAATGAAGCGCCCCGATGCGAGCGCAGGCCAGCATGGCGATGGGCAGTTCGGGGATCATCCCCATGTAGATCGCCACTCTGTCCCCGCGCCGAACGCCGATGCGCCTGAGGGCGTTCGCGAACCGGCAAACCTCGTCGTGAAGTTCGCGATAAGTGATGCGCCGTTCGTCTCCGGGCTCGCCTTCCCAGTAGTACGCGACGCGGTCGGGGATGCTGTCCAGATGTCGATCCAAACAGTTGACCGATACGTTCAGCCGCCCGCCGATGAACCACTTCACCCACGGTGGATTCCACTCCAGCACCCGGGTCCAGCGCTGCGACCAGTGGAGCCTCTCCGCCTGGCTCGCCCAAAACCCTTCCAAGTCGGCTTCGGCCTCCTCGTAGATGTCTTCGCTGTCGGCGATGGCGTTGCGTTGGAACTCCTCTGGAGGGTCGATGACGCGGTGCTCGTGCAGCAGAGCAAGTATTTTCGGCGGCTCACTCATGGTTCTCCCCTTCGGCGTGGTGGCCTTCGCGGCCGCGGTCAGACCGCTGGGCTACAGAGGGCCGCCAGGCCTCAGACTAAGCATCGCCCGAAAGTGGAGCAAGGAGGTCTCCAGAAGGGCTTGGCCGGTTTCATCGGTTGCCCGAAGCCATACCGATCGCCTCCGGTAGGCTTCGCAGACGTAGCATGCTGGCTATGCCGAAGGCCGGGCCCAACGCCAGGACGGCGAAGGCCCACCCCCACCCCACCCACTCCACAAGCGGCGGAATCATGCGGATCGTCAGCAGCGTCAGCAGAAAGCCGAGACTGGTCTGCATGGTCAGCGCGGTGCCCACGTAGCGGGAATCGCTGAGCTCGCTGACGGCCGCGCTGAATTGGGCGCTGTCAGCCACCACCGCGAACCCCCACACGAGGCACACGACCGTCAGGACTGCCGGCGAAGCGAAGAGGAATCCGGCCACCAGCGCGCAAACCCCCGACATGAGTAGGCAAAGCGAGGCTACGCGAGTGCGGCCCCAACGATCGGCAAGAACGCCGGCTAGCACCGACCCCGCGCCTCCCAAGGCGATCGTCGCGAAGCCGGCGACTCGACCCGCCACCTCGCTCCAGCCCGCCTCCCTGTAGCTCGCCAGCAAGAGGAGCGGCGCCCACGTCCACATGGCGTACAGCTCCCACATGTGTCCCAGGTAGCCGAAGTTGGCGAGGCGCGTCCCTCTCTCGGACAGCGCTCGACCCGCATAACGAGGCTCGAAGGGAGCGCTCTCCGAATGGAGCGGACCCGCTTCGATCAAACCGCCAGCGATGAGCGCCGCCGCAAGCGCGCAAGCGGATGCGATAAGAAGGACCGAGCGCCACGGAGGGATCCCGGCTTCGGCGCCGAGGATCGGCAGAGCGCTGAGCAGGTGCGGCAGCGCGGAGCCCACCGTCAGCGCGCCCACCAGCAGGCCGATGCAAAGCCCGCGATCTTCTTTGCACCACGTGGCCATCAGCTTCATCCCAGGTGGATAGACTCCGGCCAGGGTGAAACCGGTCAGAAACCGCAACGCGATAGCAGGGCCCGGCTCATTGACGAAGAGCGCGATGGCCGCGTTGAACGCAGCCCCCAGAATTGCGCTGGCGGCGACCAGCCAGCGCGCCGGAATGCGGTCGGCCAGATTCAGGAAGGCGGCGAACAGCGCACCGGCGACGAAGCCAAGTTGCACGCTCATCGTCAGCCAAGCCCCCTGGCTGCCGCTCAGCTGCCATTCCTCCCTCAGCTGCGGCAGAACCGCCGACGCGGAGAACCACAGCGTCATGGCGAGTACGGCCACCGCTGACAGCAGCCAAAGGCTACGCCACTTACGAGTCATAGGTGCAATCGCATCTGCCGCGGACGACGCCGCCTTCTCTTCATGGGTAACTGCGGAGACGACTCAAGACTCCGGCTCCGGTTGCACTGCAGCAATTGGTTCGCAGTCAGCGCGAGCTCGCCCGCGTGAAGCTCGCGAGCCGCTCGACGGCGAGGTCCTGCAGGTACTCCACTGTCCTGATGGATGTATCGAAGTTGTTGGCGATCATCGAGAAGGCCAGCAGCTCGCCGTCGGCGGTCGTGACGTACCCGGATAGCGCCCGAGCGTTGGAGATGTATCCTGTCTTCGCCCGGGCGTTACCCGCGGCGCGGCTGCCGCGCATTCGCTGCTCGAGCGTCCCGTCGACGCCCGCGATCGGCAAAGCGTCGTAGTAAGCCTCGAACTCGGGCCTCCGCGCCATCACGCGCAGCAGTCTAACAAGGGCTTCGGGACTGACGTAGTTGTAGCGGGAGAGTCCCGAACCATCGACATAGATATAGTAGCTCTCGGGAATCCCCCAGGCGGTCAAGGTGCGTTCAACGACTCGCCGACCCGCCTCGATGCTGCCGGTGTCGCTGTCAGCGGCGCCCAGATACCTGAGCAACATCTCACCGATCTGGTTCTGGCTTTCCTTGAGGAAGGGTTTCACGATCTCGGCCAGTGTCGGCGAAGCTTGAACGAAGAGAGTCGTTGGCGATGCTCGGCGCCCACCGGGCGCAAAGCTATCGGCGTCGGCGGGGCGACCGCCTATCGAGATGCCCTCGCTTTGGAGGGTCTCCGCCAAGACCGTGACGAAGAAAAGTGTCGGATCGTGCGGCGCCAGGAACCGGTTGAGAGAATCGCGGCCGATCCAGATCTCACCCCAGAGCCTCCCATCGTTGGAGAACGGTCTGAGCTCTTCGGTCACGCTGACGCCGGTCGAGTCAGCGACGGTGACGACATCGTTCTGAACGGTTAGATAAACCGTTGGAGGGTCGAGCCGCACGTTCGCTAACGCCCCGACCGAGTCGCCAGGGCTGACCCGCGCTCGAACGGCGCCTTCGTTATACAAGAGAGCACCGACTTCAGCGGCATAGTAGTAGCCCAAGTCGTCCCACGACCAGCCGGGCCCGAGATGCACATCATCGAAAAGATCGTCATCACCCACTACATCGCCGGCGATGTGCGTGACGCCCAACGATTTCAGCGAATCGGCCCAATTCCGAAAGACCGCCAGAGGGTCGCCGGCGAAGAAGCGTTCGGAGAGGGTCGGGTCTCCACCGCCGATGACGATCAAATCGCCACTCAACGTCCCGCCCTCCTGAATCTGATCGCTGGCGGCGATCGCTGTTTGGAAGCGGTGGTCGATGCCCAGGCTCGCGAGGGCCACCGCCGCCGTCACCAGCTTCACGTTGGAGCCTGGCATGAAGAGCTTCGTCGCATTCTCACGATAGATCAGTTCTCCCGACTCAACAGACTGGACCATGACCCCCCAATGCGCGTTGTCCAGTGCGGGATCGCTGAAGATCTCCCTCAGTTCCGCCCCAAGTGCAGGTACGGGCGCGGCCTCGGCCGGCACCGGCCCCTGGGTTCGTCCTGAGCTGCACGCCAGCGCGGCCGCAAACCCGATCGTCGGAAGCAGAATGAAGCGCTCGCGCATCAGCTACTCACCGTCCAGTCTGCCGAAGAACACCTCGGTATCGTACTCCATGACGACCACCCCTCCCTGTTCCTGATCGTCGAACAGCTCCCGCAGCGCTTCTAGCATGGGCTGATACGCCGCATCGTCGGGCCCTGGGATGTACGAGCTCGAAAGCAGCCGACCGCGCAAGCCCGCATGGTCGAAGATCTGTCTGTTAGGAAAGCTTCGCCGCTCGAAGGGCGCCGAACTGAAGAACGGTATCAGCGGCCCCTTCGCGCCGTAGCGGCCGCTGATCTCTCGGTACTCCGTTCCCCAGCGACGCAGAAACGCCTCATAAGCCGTCGAAAAATGTGTACCCTTGGTTCGACGTGAATTCCACACCAAGGCGACCCAACCTCCAGAGCCCAGGATTCGGCGGAATTCCGTCCGCGCCGCCTGCGGATCGAACCAATGAAAAGACTGCCCGGCCACTACGAAGTCGACTAGCCCCACCTCGAGCTTCGTCGCCTCCGCGGTGCCCGCCACGCTGTGGAACCGATCGTAATCTACGAGCAGTACCTCGGCGGCTTCGCGCATCGCCTGATTGGGTTCCACCCCGTAAACCGTGTTTCCGTTCTCTAAGAACAGTTCCGCCAGGATGCCTGTACCGGAGCCTACGTCGGCAACCGCGTGCTTTCTAGTGAGACCCAGCTCTTGCTGGAAGAACTGCAGCAGTTCGCCGGGATAGCTAGGACGGTAGGCGATGTAGTCCGTAACCCGATCGGTGAACCGATCTAGGTCTGAGCGCCGCTGAGTCACCGGCGCACTGCGGTAAGCGACTTCGTGCGCTCGCGGATCTCGGCCGCCTGACCCGTTCGCTCCAAAGCGGCCCACAACCGCCTGACAGTATCCTCGTCCACCAGCCCCGGCGGTGAACCCAAGCTTGCCGTCGTCAGCCCCTCATCGGTGCGAAACGCATCCACCGCGTCGACGATCTCCTGAGTATAGAAGAACGTATCGCCCTCGCGTTGCAACTCGGCCTCCTCAGGACGGAAGTAGCCGAGCGCGTGAAGCATCAGCTTGAGCTGCCAAATGTCCCTGCCGGCCAATTGCTGCAAGGTACGAAACCCTAGGGTCTGCGATATGCTGTCGTAGATGCGTCGCAGTTCGGCGACCGGCGTCGGATTCTCGCATACGTTGATGTTGGCCGTGACACCATCGGGGCGGCGCGAGCGCCTGGGTCGGGGGTCCGCGACGACTACAGCCGCCGACTGCATCCGCCCTTTTCGCGCGTCACCGCCGGCGGCCTGGCCGGCAGCTAGCGCCTCGATGAGCCGGTCGGCGAGGTGTCTGCCGCCACCCTCCGTGCTCTCGAAAGATGCCGCGACCGCATCCACCGTCTCCCTACCGACCAACAGGTTCCCTTGGGTGACGTAATTCTTCCCCGCACGATGTCCCGCCCAGGCGAGGGTGCTGTCGCCGGTATGCTGGGCTCCGCCACCGCTGAGCCCGATCACTCCAACCTGACGAAAGGCCGCAAGCGAATCCGCGGCAACACTCTCCCGTAATGCTTGCGACGCCGTCATACCCTCGGCGAGCATCTCGAGCAACTCGGGGCCGTAAGCGACGCGCGTCCGCGCCTGCGTTGCCACAGCGCCGACTCCCCCTCGCACCCACGGCACCCCGTTGCCGACGCACGGCACTCGAGTCGTTACCGCGACCCCCGACTCGCCGGTTGCTGGGTCGATCGCCGCTATCGAGAACGTATGAAAGTCGAGCGTATTGCCCCACGATACCGGTTCTTGAGCAGTCAGCTGCCGGACAGGCAGCAGCGCGCCGACCGCGACGACCAGCAGAATTGTTCGAGGCTTATCCATAGAATGATCTCCGCTGTAAGTCGATTTCCCACAGAACGAGGGACGTGGCCCGCTACATCGTAGATTGCCGTGCCCCTCGCGAGCAAGTAATGAGCGTTGCGAGCCGACGCGCGCGCTAACCGGCCATCGAGGTCAATTCAGGGCCAACGAGCGCGAGATGTCTCAAACGGGGATCTGCTCCAGGTACCGTTCCGGAGCCCGATCATGGTAGGAAGGACGCCGCGAACCGGGCTCGAGGGCTGCGGGGCCTGGATTTTGAGCCCTTCAGGCCGCCGGACGGCGCAATTGCGCTGCAAGTC
>CANPVX010000031.1 GCA_947581815.1 Candidatus Indicimonas acetifermentans
CGAACGCTCTATCGGGATTCTCCCCGGGCACCGCCTCCATCCCCCAGTTATCCGCTCCTGTCATGACGATGTTTTTTTCGATCAGCCACTTGATGGCTGTGATGCCCGGGCCTGGCTCGCTAGCGCTGTAGGCGTCGTTGTCCACCATCCACAGTTTTCCATGGCCGGTTCGGAACAGGACCACATCACCTTCGCGGATCTCGGTCCCCTCCCGCGCGAGCGTCCCGTCGATGTCCTCGACGGTGATGATGTAGTCGGCCTCGAGCCGGTCCACGCCCTTGTAGGCAGCAACATCGAGCAAAACTCCCCGCGTGAAGAAGACGCCGGCGTTCTCGACGCCGAGCCTGGTGAGACCATAGGGATCCCCGAACTCCGAGAGCCTGTTTCCGTTGTAGAAGATGTACTCGCCGTCTACATGCGTGCCGATATGGCCAAGACCGTCGAACTGGGTTCCGATCTGACCGATCTCACCGCCGAACAATTCATCATTGTATACGAGCTGGCCCGCGCCAAGGGGTCCGCCAGTGGGCAGCCCGGGAATCGTCAGGCTGAAGTGACGGTTGCCTAACAGCGGCATCCCGTACTCGTAGGCACGGCCCAGCTGGTAGACCTTCCCCCGATCGATGAGACTGGCGGCTTCAAGCACACGTGCGGGTGTGATGCGGTTCGTGGCGCCGGCCTGGTCGTCGGGGCCCCACTCCGACGGCCACCAAACGGAACCGGTCGGCGTCTGGGCGGACAGAACCGCCGGCAGAAAAAAGAGAAGGCATAGCGAGACGTGCAGCGGGCGGCTCTGCGTAGTCATGGGGAATCCCTCCCTTCCCAGAAAAGAAAAGCCCCCTCGGCCGAAGGGGGCTTTGTCCAGGTCGACGCGGATTAGGAGCCAGGAATCATAATATGGGCCCCGGGCGTGCCGGGGAGCATGAGCCAGATTCGCTCTCTAGAAGGCTCGGTGGAGATCCCGGTCTGCTCCTGGGTGGCGAAGGGGATATAGAGCACGTAGCGGGGGCTGGCCCCGTTCACTTCGCCGGTTGCGGCATCATAGGCGCCCACAGGGCCGGAGAGCACGTAGAGCGTTGTGGGGTAGCCCGGCATCTCGAGGTCTCCCGCCTCGATCTCGGCGAAGCGGATGGTGCGTCGATCGTCAGCGCTCTTGCCCTCGGCGCGCAGCTCGCGGCCCCGGGCCATGAAGGGATCGAGGTCTTTGTGGTAGCATGCGACCTGCCAACGTTCGTCGCCCGGTGTATCCGTGAGGCAAATCATCTCGTTCGTGCCCTCGCGCAGCACGACGAGCTTACCCCGGCTGAAGCCCAAGACGGCAGCATCGGCGCGGAAAGACTCGGGCAAGGCCAGGATGGCTTCGCCGATCTGCTGCTCGGCCGGCTTCTCCTGAGCGCTCGCGCCCGGCTGGCAGGCGACGAGAGCAAGCGCTGCGCAAGCTAGGAACTTGGACATAGACTACTCCATGCTAGGGGTGAATGCCCGGATATGATATCGTCCGTGCGCCCGGGATGCTATGGTATCTGCCTCTCACGGGTCTAAGCTACTGATGACCGCTCGATCCGGTCATTCGGCCAGAGGATAACAGCGATGTCCACCGCGCTGAGACACCTCCGCCACTCCCTGAGGCTGCTCCGCCGGTATCCCGGGTTCGCAGCCATCGCGATCCTCACCCTCGCCCTAGGGATCGGGGCCAATACAGCGTCTTCACCGTCGTCCACTCGACGTTCCTCAAGGCTCTGCCGTTCGCTGAGCCCGACCAGCTGCTGCTGATGCACCTCCATCCGGCCGGGCAGCCCGAGACGTTCGTGGAATTGACCTACCCCGATTACCGGGAGCGCTCTGAATGAAGGTCCATCTGGTCGACGGGACCTACGAGCTCTTCAGGCACTACTACGCCCTGCCGGGCCACGCGAACGATGCTGGGCAGGAAGTCGCTGCAACACGGGGCGTCGTGGGTTCGATGCTCTCGCTGCTCGAGGCTGGCGCGACTCATCTCGCCGTCGCCACTGACCACGTCATTGAGTCCTTCCGCAACGACCTTTGGGAAGATTACAAGGATGGCAGCGGTATCGAGCCCGAGCTACGCTCGCAGTTCGAGCTGCTCGAGGACGCGTTGCGCACACTGGGCGTGCCCGTATGGGCGATGGTGGAATACGAGGCCGACGACGCGCTCGCCGCGGGAACCGCTATCGCCGCAACCGACGACCGCGTCGAGCAGGTGCTGATCTGCACGCCCGATAAAGACCTCGCCCAATGCGTCGTCGGTGATAGGATCGTACAGTTCGACAGACGCAACCGGCGGATCATCAACGCCGAGGGCGTTAAGAAGAAATTCGGCGTGCTGCCAGAGTCCATCCCCGACTACCTGGCCCTGGTCGGCGACAGCGCCGATGGCTATCCAGGGCTGCCGGGCTGGGGCGCGAAGTCGACGGCGACCTTGCTCGGCCGCTATAAGCACCTAGAAGAGATTCCAAGACGGGCGATCGACTGGGATGTCTCGGTCCGCAGCGCGACTCAGCTCGCCGCGACGCTCAAAGATCAGTTGGAGCTGGCCAAGCTCTTTCGTCGCATCGCGACCCTCGCGGTCGACGCCCCGGTGAGCCAAAGCGTCGATGAGCTCGAATGGGCGGGGCCGACTCCCGAATTCGGCGCTACCTGCACCTTTCTCGACGCGGCCGAGCTGTTGGGGCGAGCTGAAAGACTGGCGACGGCTCGAGCAGGTTAACTGCGCTCCCTCTCGGAGGACCACGCAGCGCCGAATCTCCCGTCCCCGTCTGGCGAGCCTCCAGACCGAACTCCGTCCCTACCGGGCTTGCGGAACCCTCGCAACCGGGACAATCGTACTTTTTCGGGTTAGCCCATCGATCCACTCGAATGCGGAGTCTCTCATGGAACGCAGAACCTTCCTGCGGGCAGGCCTGGCGTTGGCGGCGGGGGCGGGGGCGGGGGCCGCCGGTCTGGGCGGCATCAGCGTATTGCCGGAGCTGGAGGCGGAGCCCCGTCGCTCCGGCGGCGCGCTGCGCCTGAACTCGAACGAGAATCCTCTAGGCCTGGCACCTGCGGCGCGCCGGGCGGTGATCGATGGGATCCCCGAGGCCAATCGTTACCCGGGCAGCATGCGAGAGCAGCTGATCGAGGCGTTGGCCGCGAAGCACGGAGTGTCGAATGAGAGCATCGTGCTCGGGAACGGCTCTACCGAAGTTTTGCAGATGACCGTGCAGGGGATGGCGGCGCCGGGTGGGAGACTGATCCTCGCAGAGCCGACGTTCGAGGACGTGCCCTGGTACGCCGAGCCCTTCACGTACCGACTGGAGGCCGTTCCCCTCGACTCGCGCTACGCGCACGACCTCCAGCGTATGCGGGACCGCGTGCCGGAAAGGTCTGAGCGGACGCTGGTCTACATCTGTAACCCCAACAATCCGACCGGCACGCTCACGTCGAGCGCGGAAGTCGATGCATGGGTCGAGTCCGCTCCAGACAACGTGTACTTCATCGTCGATGAGGCGTACTACGAGTACGTGGATGACCCGGGTTACTGGTCGAGCGTGAAGTGGATCGAGACGCGGCCCAATGTGATCGTCGTGCGGAGCTTTTCAAAGATCTACGGCATGGCGGGCATGCGTTTAGGGTACGGCATCGCCCATCCTGATACGGCCGCCCGGCTGCGCGAGTTCATAGGCAAGAACAACGCCAACCATCTCGCTCTGGTCGCGGCGCTCGCCTCGCTGAGCGACCTCGAGCTCGTAGACAGAAGCCTCGAGTCCAACGCTCGCGCGCTTCAGATCACGCACGAATGCCTGGAGGAGCTGGATCTGGAGTACGTGCCCACGCAGACGAGCTTCCTGATGCACCGGATCAACGGCGATCTCGACACATATCGAGAGCGGATGCGTGAGCGCGACGTGCTGGTCGGGCGACCGTTCCCTCCGATGCTCTCATACAACCGGCTTTCGCTGGGCACACCCGACGAGATGGAGCGTTGGGCCGACGTCTTGCGCTCGTTCCGAGCGAAAGGATGGGTCTAAGCCTGTGAGCCCTTCTCGCGTCAAGGAAGGTGGAAGCCGCGGATACATCATCCCGATCGGCGGAGCCGAAGCGAAGATCAGAGACCGGGCGATCCTCAAACGCTTCGTTGACCTCTGCGGCGGGAAGCGGGCGCGCCTCGCTATCATTCCCACCGCATCGGAGCTCGCGGACATTGGACCGCGTTACGAACGGACTTTCGCCGAGATCGGTGTGCATGAGGCCCGCTCCTTCAACTTCGACAGCCGCGACGACTGCCACCGCGAGGACTGGCTGGACGCTCTCGGAGAGTCGGACGGCGTCTTTCTGACCGGCGGCAACCAACTTCGCCTGTCGACGACCCTAGGCGGCACCCCCGTCGCGCAGATGCTGCGACGGATGAACGCCGATGGTGCTCACGTCGCTGGAACTTCGGCGGGGGCGGGCTTTCTCTCCGAGCACATGATCGCATTCGGCGAGGAGGGCTCTTCACCGCGGGCTGACATGGTGACATTGGCGCCCGGCCTGGGGCTGACCAATCAGATAATCGTGGACCATCACTTCCGGCAGCGTGACCGCTTCGGCCGCTTGCTGACCGCCATCGGCTACAACCCTTTCGCCGTCGGCGTCGGTCTCGATGAGGACACCGCCGCGTTTATCGCGCCGGATGACCTGCTCGAAGTGGTGGGGAGCGGCGGCATCACGATCGTCGATCCGTCCAAACTGGAGTACTCTTCGATGGATTCGGCGCGCGAGCACGAAAGGGTATGCCTGGTGGGGCTGCGCGTGCACTCGCTGCTGGAGGGCTGGTCCTTCGACCTCGCAAACAGAGAACCTCTATCGGTCGCCCAGACCGGCACCCGCTGAGAGCGCGGCCATGCAGATCATCGAGCGATCCGTCTACAAGGGGCCCAGCCTCTACGCTCACTTTCCCGTCATCCGCTACACCGTCGATCTCGGACCGCTGGAGGAATGGCCCAGCGGAAAGCTGGGACCGCGCTTCAACGACGCGTTGCTGCAGGCCCTGCCGGGGCTTCACGACCACGGCTGCTCGTTCGGCGAGCGGGGCGGTTTCGTACGGCGCCTGACCGAGGATGAAGGAACCTGGCTAGGTCACGTTTTGGAGCACGTCGCTATCGAGCTCCAGAACGTCGCCGGCGGCGATGTGACGTTCGGAAAGACGCGGGGGTCGGCGGGTCAGCCGGGCTTATACGACGTCATCTACGAGTACGAGGAGGCCCGCGTCGGTCTGCAGGCCGGTCAGCTCGGGCTGGCGTTGCTCCACCACCTGCTCCCGGACGAGCTTCGCCCCGCCGACGCAGACGCCGACTTCAACTTCGAGGAAGAGCGAGACGCGTTCATTCGCTTCGCGCAGCGCCACGCGCTGGGTCCCAGCACCGCCGCTCTCGTGCGCGCCGCCCGGGAGCGTGACGTCCCTTGGCTTCGCCTCAACCAGTACAGCCTGGTGCAATTCGGCCACGGCCGCTACCAGCAGCGCATCCAGGCCACGGTCACCAGCCACACAGCGCACATCGCGGTAGAGGTCGCCGGCGATAAAGAAGAGACCAACAAGATCCTGAGCGACCTCGGTCTGCCGGTGCCCCAACAGCGACTGGTCTACAACGAGGAAAACGCGGTGCGGGCGGCGGAGCGTATCGGCTACCCAGTGGTCGTGAAGCCGCTGAACGCGAACCATGGGCGTGGAACGGCGCTGAACTTGAGCGATGCCGAACACGTGATCACGGCGTTCGGCCAAGCTCGGGAACACAGCCGCGGGGTTCTCGTCGAGTCCTACATCACTGGAGAAGACCACAGGATGCTGGTGATCGACGGCGCGCTGATCGCAGTGGCCAAGCGCGTGCCCGGCCACGTCGTGGGGGATGGAGAGCGAACCATCGAGGAGCTCGTCGAGAAGATTAACGAGGACCCGCGGCGGGGCATCGGTCACGAGAAAGTGCTAACTCGAATCGAGTTCGACTATCAAGCGAGCCGATTGCTGGGACTGCTCGGCTACGACCGCGATACGGTTCCGGCCGCCGGCGAGGTAGTCTACTTACGGTCGACGAGCAATCTGTCGACGGGCGGCACTGCCCTCGATATGACCGACGCGATACATCCCGATAACCGGGAGATGGCGATACGCGCCGCGAAGGCCATCGGCCTCGATGTAGCAGGCGTCGATTTCCTCACTACGGATATCACCCAATCCTACAAAGAGGTCGGCGGGGCGATCTGCGAGGTCAACGCCGCCCCAGGCTTCCGTATGCACGTTCAACCGAGCGAGGGGCAGCCGCGCGACGTTGCGGGCCCGGTGATAGACATGCTCTTCCCACCCGGAACTCCCGCCCGCATCCCGATCCTCGCCATCACGGGCACCAACGGAAAAACGACCACGGCCCGTATGCTGGCCCACATCTACAAACTCGCGGGGAACATCGTAGGGCTGGCAACCACCGATGGCGTCTACATCGATGGCCAGCCCACCGTCGAAGGAGACATGACGGGGCCCGTCGCCGCCCGCATGGTGCTGCGGGATCCTTCGGTGGAGGTGGCCGTACTCGAGACCGCCCGGGGAGGACTGCTGCGCGCAGGGATGGGGTATCGACGCTGCGATGTTGGCGCGTGCCTGAACGTGCAGACGGACCACCTGGGTCTGCGCGGCATCGAAACGCTCGAGCAGCTGGCCGAGGTGAAGCGGGTCGTGATAGAGGTGTGCAAAGATACCGCCGTTCTCAATGCGGATGACGAACTCTGCCTCAAAATGGCCGACTATACCGAAGCAGAGCACGTCTGCTACGTGACGATGAACCCGAAGCACGCGCTGGTCAGGGAGCATATCAGGGCTGCCGGTCGCGCCGTAGGCCTGGAAGAGGGCATCAACGGCCACATGATCACCATCTACGACGCCGGTGCGCACATCCCACTGGTTTGGACCCACCTAATCCCGGCAACGCTCGAGGGTAAGGCGCTGCACAACGTGCAGAACGCCATGTTCGCGGCCGCCATGGCCTACAGCCAGGGGGTGAAGCTCGAGGACATTCGCCACGGTCTGCGGACTTTCGACACGACGTTCTTCCAGGCGCCCGGCCGTCTCAACATCTATGACGAGCACGCGTTCAAGGTCATCCTCGACTACGCGCACAACGCGGCCGGCGTCGAGGTGATCAGCAAGCTCGTCGATCAGATGGAAGTCGCCGGACGCAGGATTTGTGTGATCGGCGCGCCCGGCGACCGTCGGGACGAAGATATCAGAGAGATAGCGCGTATGGCCGCCGGCAGTTTCGATCACTTCTTCTGTCGCCGCGACGACGGTCTGCGCGGTCGCAAGCCGGATGAAGTCCCGCGAATCCTGCGCGACGAGCTCGTCGAGCGCGGCGTGAGTGCAAGTGCGGCGCGGGCGATACCGGACGAACAAGAAGCGGTGGACGCGGCGCTTCGCCTTGCCGAGCCCGAAGACCTCGTCGTGATATTCGGCGACGCCATCGCTCGCACCTGGAAACAGATCATCAACTTCGATAGCGCCGGCAAGCGCCCACAGGCGAAGCCGGTCACGTGGCAACCTACACCGCTCCCCGATCTCCCAGACATCGGACCCGAGGACGGCCAATCCCTCATCCGCGATGAGCGGGGCGTGAGAATCGCGCGCCAGATTGAAGACTGAGGACGATGGCTGAGCTGGCGCTCAACGACTCGCGCCGGCTTACGGGTCCGAACCTGCTGTCGGATTCGCCGGGTGCTGTGATTGATGTCGCGTTCGGTGGACCGTACGCAGAGCGGGTCGTCGCAGCCTGGCGCGAGTACGCGCGCACGATTCTCGACGCCGTGGGCTGGTCGAAAGAAGAGCTGTACAACCACACCTTCGCCGGCGGGGCGAGCCTGCTTCTCAGCGCGCCCGTCGATGCCCTCTACGCGGCCACCGAGATCAACGAGTGGGCCTGGGAGGCGACGGTGGCGGCGCTGGCCGGCGAGTCCGAGCCCGACGTCGACACGGGTGCGGGGCGGTTGCGAGACGTCATCGCCGCAGAGCGAAACCCCCGCCTTCTCGCGCTTCGCCGGGCGGCGCGTCAGCGCGGCCTCCGATTCCTTTCCGACGACGATCTCGCCTCTATCGGTTCGGGGAGTGGATCGATGACCTGGCCTGTCGACTCCCTGCCCGATCCCGACGACGTGCCGTGGCACGAAGCTCACGACGTTCCCGTCGCGCTCGTCACCGGCAGCAACGGCAAGACAACGACGGTACGGCTGATAGCGGCGATGGCGCGGGCGGCGGGCGGCACACCCGGGTACAGCAGCACCGACGGAATTTTTGTCGGCGCGGAGACGGTGGACGAGGACGACTGGTCTGGTCCGGGCGGAGCCCGCATCGTCTTGCGCGACACACGCGTCGAGACCGCGATCCTCGAAACGGCTCGCGGCGGAATGTTGCGGCGTGGGCTAGGCGTTGAGAGGGCGGAGGCCGCTGCAGTCACGAACGTCTCCGCCGATCATCTAGGAGAATACGGCGTCGATAGCGTAGCGGATATCGCGAACGCCAAGCTGGTCGTTCGGCGCGCCCTCGGCGCCTCCGGCGTCCTCGTGGTCAACGCAGACGACGCAACGTTGGCCGAGCGCGCTGCGGCGGTCCGTTCGCCGATCACCTGGTTCGGCCTCGACCCGAAGGCGCCTCGGCTGAAGTCGCACCTGGAGTCGGGCGGCGACGCGAGCATTCTGGAGGACGGGGCGTTGGTCGTAGTCGTTGGTGGTCGCCGCGAGCGAATCGCCGCGGTCTCGGACGTTCCTTTGACTTTCTCGGGAGCGGCTCGCTACAACATCGCGAACGTACTGGCGGCCGTGCCCCTGGCGCGGGCCCTGGGCATACCGCTGGATGCGATCCGTAGCGCGCTCGCGGCGTTCGGCGGCAGATCGGCGATCAATCCCGGCCGGGGCAACCTCTTCGAGCTGGGCGGCGTGCGGGCCCTGGTCGATTTTGCCCACAATCCACACGGTATGCGTGCGCTCGCGGAGTTGGTCACGGCGCTCCCGGCGGAGCGCCGGCTGCTCGTCCTGGGACAGGCGGGCGACCGCGACGATGCATCGATCCGCGAGCTAGTTCAGGAAGCCCTCGAGATTCCACTCGATCGGATCCTCATCAAGGAGATGACCAAGTACCTGCGAGGGCGCGCCGAAGGCGAGGTTCCAGCGCTGATTGAGGAAGCCCTGCGAGAGGCCGGCGTCCCCGGCGAGCGCGTCCGGCGCGCGGAGGATGAGATCGATGCGCTTCGCCAGGCCTTGGACTGGTCGCGACCCGGCGATCTGTTGATCTTGCCAGTTCATGCGCAAAGGGAGGAAGTGTTAGACATGCTCGAGCGCCTCTCGAGCGCCGCATGGTCACCGGGAGAGAAGCTGCCGCCGTAACTGGCGCCACTGATGATTGCTAGCGTGTCAGACATCGACAGCATCTATCGCGAGCGCGAGCAGCGCTTCGCCCACGAGGCGGAGCGGCTGGAAGCCCGTGCTCGATTCATCTCGAATTTGCGGCCGATTGCGTTCCTAGGGATACTGTCGGCGCCGATACTACCGGCTCCGCAGGCCACATGGATCGGCGCGGCTCGCATCGCTCTTTTCGCCGGGTTCTCGATCGCTTTTCTCGCCCTCGCCGTTTACCAAACCCGGCTCACGCGCAAAGCGGCGTCGTGCTCTGAGCTGGCGAAGATCAACAGCGAATCCCGGCTGCGTCTCGCGCGAAAGTGGGATGCGCTTCCCTATCCGAAGAACGATCACAGCGATGACGCCGAGCACCCGTACGCGTCGGAGCTGGACCTGTTTGGCCACGCGTCGCTGTTCACCCTCCTCGGCACCGTATCGACTTCGCCCGGTGTGGAGACGCTCGAGAACTGGTTGTTGGAGCCAGCCGAACCCGAGGTCGTAAGAGAGCGGCAAGCAGCTGTGATCGAGCTGGCTCCGCTGCTTGAGGCTAGGCAACAAATCAGCCTGCGCGGGCGCTTCGCAGCGAAGGGCGGGACCGAGCGGCTGAAGGCCTTCCTCACCTGGGCCGACGGGGAGCCGTGGCTCAGCCCCAAAACAAGCTTGGTGTGGCTCACGCGGCTGTTGCCTGTGTTCACGCTGAGCCTGATCGCGCTGAACATCGTCGGACTGGTGAGCTACACGGCGTGGGCTTTCGCGCTCATCCTAAGCCTTGCCGTGCGGCAGAGGTTCAGCGAGCGGCTGGAGGGCACCGTGAGACCCGCGTTCGCCGGAGAGAGGAGTTTCCAGAGCTACGCGGAGATTCTCAGCCTCATGAGCGGCGAGCCGTTCGAGGCGGCCGCGTTGAAGCGTATCCAGGCTCAGTTGTCGGGGGACGGCGAGCCTGCGCATCGCTGGATGGAGCGTCTACGGCGCATCGGCCGACTCGTGGACGCAGGCGACTCGATGCTAGGCATCGTCCTCCAAGCCCTCCTCATGTGGGACTTCCACGTGGTCTTCCGCCTGGAGAAATGGCAGAAGCCAACCGGTAGTCGCGTGCGTGGCTGGTTCGCTGCAATGGGCGAGTTCGAGGCGCTTGCGGCGCTTGGAGAACTGTATCACGACAACCCGAGCTGGTC
The DNA here is from genome assembly GCA_947581815.1 of Candidatus Indicimonas acetifermentans. Lineage (GTDB taxonomy): Bacteria > Gemmatimonadota > Gemmatimonadetes > Palauibacterales > KS3-K002 > Indicimonas > Indicimonas acetifermentans. Next base: position 10,587 of record CANPVX010000031.1, read on the forward strand.
TTTTCCAGAGGTCGATAAGGACGCCGCTGTGCTCGAGGCCAAGGAGCTCGGCCACCCGCTCTTGAGCGATGACGTCCGGGTCGCTAACGACGTTGAAGTGGGTCCACCGGGCACCTTCTTGATGATCACCGGGTCCAACATGTCGGGTAAGAGCACGCTTCTGCGCGCGATCGGCATGAACGCGACCCTAGCCCAGGCAGGCGGACCGGTGTGCGCTTCGTCGCTGCGGATGCCGCCGCTCAGGCTACAGACCACTATGCGCGTTCACGACTCGCTCGAACAAGGCTTATCGCACTTCATGGCGGAGCTAGTTCGGTTGAAGGCTGTCGTTGATGCCGCGAGAAAGGCGCGCGAAGAATCTCGTGTCCTTCTTTATTTGCTCGATGATGTACTGCAAGGCACGAACACAGCGGAACGGCGGATCGCTGCCCGCGCCATCGTCGAGCATCTCATTTCCGAAGGAGCCATCGGCGCTGTTACTACGCATGATCTGGAGCTGGCGGAGACCGACGGGCTCAGCCGGGCAAACAATCCCTTCTATTTTACTGAAACCGTCGAAAAGACCACCGACGGTCCGCGTCTGTCGTTCGACTACAAGCTTCGGCCCGGGATCGCGACATCGAGAAACGCGTTGAAGCTGCTGCAGATAGTAAATCTGGACGTGGCCACCCTGAAACCGGAGACGTGATGGTCTCGTCGTGCTGACTAGTAGCGGGAACCGGCCCAGCAGCTGACCGTGATGGGCACCACTTGTAGCAAGGAGTCGAGAAAGTGTACTGGATTGGCGAACTCATCCCGATACTCGCCATCGTCTTCGTGATCGGCGTGCCGGTCACCGCGCTGGCAGCCCATTTCGTCCTGCGACCGCTGGTGAGAGACATCACAACGGCGATCCTCGGAGGCGGCAGGGGCGAGCAGAATTCAGAAGTCGAGAGACGGCTGGAGGGGCTCGAGGAAGGCCAGCAGAACATTCAGCTCCGCTTGAGCCAGCTCGTCGAGGCCGAACGCTTCAGGCAGCGGATCGAATCGGGCACGCCCAAGGGCTAACGGTCTCGCGCGTCTCTCGCAATCTCCCTAACGACACCGCCGCGCATCATCCCATCGGCGCTGAGCACGACCTCACAATCGTGTCGCAAGTGGGTCAGCGAAGGACAGCGTTTGGCAGCCGTAGAGGTCAGCTTGCCCGATTCGCGCCGCGACAGCTAGCTTGCCGTTCCGGCGATGCTCGCCTCTTGCAGCAGGAGCCTTCGATGCGTAGAGCTGTCAACTTCATCGCACTTTCATCACTCGCCGCGCTCACGCTGGCGTGCCAGCCGCGTGAGAACGGAAGTATCGAGGCCCGATCGGTCAGCCATTATACGATCGAGGATTTCCTCGGTAACACGAGCTTTCGCGGCGCCTCGTTCTCACCGGACAACAGCAAGATTCTGGTGAGCAGCGACGAGACGGGCGTCTTCAACGCGTTCGCGATCCCGGCAGACGGGAGTGAGGCGCTCCAGCTCACCAATTCGACCAGCAACGCGATTCTGGTGCACTCCTACTTTCCGGCGGACGAACGCTTCCTGTACTCGAGCGATCAGGGCGGCAATGAGCTCACCCACATCTATGTTCACAATCCGAACGGAGCCGACCTCGATCTGACGCCGGGGGATAGCGCGAAAGCGAACTTCCTCGGCTGGGCCCACGACGACGGCTCCTTCTTCATCAGCACAAACGAACGCGACAGCCGTTACTTCGACATTTATGAAGTCACGGTCGATGGCTTCCGTCGCGAGATGCTCTACCAGGACGAGAGCGGCTATGATTTCGCCGACATGTCCGCCGACAAACGCTATATAGCATTCGAGAAGAACGTGACGCGGACGGACAGCGACATATACGTTTACGATCGCGACGCTGGCGAGATGGTGCACCTCACTCCGCACGAAGGTGAGGTGGTGAATTCTCCGGAAACCTTTAGCCCGGATGGCCGCTCGCTCTTATTTCTCAGCGACGAAGGCAGCGAGTTCCGGCGCCTGGTGCGGCAAGACCTGGCGACCGGCGAACGTGAGGTCATAGACCGACCGGGCTGGGATATCCGCGACGCGCATTTTTCGAAGGGCGGCCGGTACTTGGTTGTAGCTATCAATGCCGACGCGCGTACCAAGTTACGCGTCTACGACACATTGACTATGACGCCGATCGAGCTGCCGAATCTGCCGCTCGGCGATATCACTTCGGTACGCTTTTCTTCCGACGAAATCTGGATGGCGTTTTACATGAGTAGCGCCAGACTGCCGGGCGACCTTTTCGTGTACAACCTATCGAGCGGCCACGTGAAGCAGCTCACCCGCAGTCTGAACGAGAAGATCAACCCTGCCCACCTCGTCGATGGCGAGGTGGTCCGGTTCGCGTCGTACGACGGGATCGAAATCCCGGGCATCATCTATAAGCCTCACGAAGCCAGCGTGACCGAAAAAGCTCCGGCGCTTGTCTGGGTGCACGGGGGCCCCGGTGGCCAATCACGCATCGGCTATCGTGGCCTTATCCAGTATCTGGTGAATCACGGCTACGCCATTTACGCGATCAACAATCGCGGCAGCAGCGGATACGGCAAGACGTTCTTCTCGATGGACGATCGTAAGCACGGTGACGCCGACCTCGACGATGTAGTGGCGAGCAAAGAGATGCTCATCGAGACCGGGTACGTCGACCCGAACCGGATCGGGATCATCGGGGGCAGCTATGGCGGCTACATGGTGTTGGCGGCGCTGGCGTTCCGGCCCGAGGAGTTCGAAGTGGGCGTCGACATCTTCGGGGTCGCCAACTGGGTGCGAACTCTACAGAGCATACCGCCGTGGTGGGAGTCCATTCGTCTCGGATTGTACAAGGAACTAGGGGACCCCGCAGTCGACGCCGACTATCTGCGGCGCATCTCGCCCCTGTTCCACGCGAAGAACATCGTCAAGCCGCTCATCGTTCTACAGGGCGCTAACGACCCTCGGGTGCTGCAGATCGAATCGGACGAGATGGTCGAAGCCGTCCGTGCCAACGGCGTCCCCGTCGAGTACATCGTGTTCGATGACGAGGGCCACGGCTTTCGCAAGAAGGAGAACCAGCTTCGCGGATACCAGGCGATCCTCGATTTTCTCGATCAACACCTAAAGCCACGAACGGAACAGATAACGCGCGCGAGCCGTTGACATCACGGACACAGCAGAACAATTAGCCCTCATCGAATTAGCGGCCTACACCTTTCCACCGTGTTGGCGTAGCAGTTCGGCAATATCGTCAAAGCGTTTCCTATCCTGCGGCGCCGCCGAGGGGTGGTTGTATGCGTCAAGGTTTGGCCCTTCCAACGCCAGGGCCGAGGGCGTCCTGCCTGTTTCATCTCGCGCGTTAACGTCGGCGCCTGCTTTCAACAAAACCCTGACGGTCTCAGTCGTGTCGATAGTGAACGGCATCAGCGAGGCTGTATGAAGGGGCGTGCGCCCGTCCCGCTCGCGAGTGTTGGGGTCGGCGCCATGAGCCAACAGGACGCTGATATAGCGAGCGTGATCGCAGCTGGCGCCGATGTGTAGCAAACCTGGTGTGATCCGGGCCCCGCGCGCGATCAAAAGTTCGGCTACGGCCACCTGGTCACCGAACCCGGCCCAGCCCAGCGGCTCGAGTCCCGTAGAAAGGTCGTTGGCACTGGTAGGATCCGTGTCGAGCAGCGTCCGTACTCGGTCGAGATCTCCCAGGATAGCCGCTGCACAGATGTCCAGATGGGCTCCACGCTCCCTCAGGAGTGCGGTGACCTCACGACGTCCATCCTCGATCGAGTCGTGAAGCGCCGTCCTGCCCTCCGCGTTTCGGGCATTCATATCGGCGCCCATGTCGATGAGAAGCTCTACCACTTCCGGCCGATCGCAGGCAGTGGCGTAATGGATCAGCCTCATCCCCGAGACGTAACGCGGCAGCTCCGGTAACCAATCTGGTTCGATCTCTGCTTCGAGCAGCGACCGATCCCGTTGGATCAACGAACGGACTCTCTCCGTATTGCCAGCTCCAACCGCGGCGATGATCTCGCGTGCGTTTTCCGCGCTCAAATCAAACTATCTTCTCGTGCTGGAGCCTGTGATTGAAGTCGCCCGGGCCATGTCGGGCTCCGTCTGCTCAAGACCGGCCGAATCGCCAAGCGCCGAATGAGGGCGCACCCGGCATGGCCGTGGAGCCGTCATGGGCCGGGGCCTGAGTCTCAAAACGTGGGTTGCCAAGGGAATGTTTCGCGGCCTCGCCGCCGAGAGGTGACGGGCGGCGGGTGAGCCGCGATATTGCTACTTTCCTTGGACTCACGACTTTCGGCGCCGCGGCGACGCTGCGCCTGGCTCGGCTTCAATCCACGGCCGCGCGGCAACGTCCTGTGGCCGCTACTCGAGTTTGGAGACAGAGGCAATGATCGACAAAGAGCTGCTGGAGATTCTCCGCTGCCCCGAGACGAAGGCGGCCCTCCGGGTCCTTCCGACAGACAAGCTCCAGAGGCTCAATGAGCAGATCGCGGCGGGCGGTGTGCAGACGGCCGGCGGGCGCGAGATCGAGTCGAAGGTCGAGGCCGCCTTCATCACGGAGGACGAGCTGCGGATCTACAGGCTCGAGGACCATATCCCGATAATGCTCGTGGAGGAGGCGATCCTCACAGAACAGCTCGAGGGCTTCGAGTCCCCGGGCTCCGGATCGTAGGCCAGCAGCGGTGACCGAGTCCGCCCCGGCGAAGATCGGCATCGTGACGGTCTCCGACCGAGCGAGTCGCGGCGAGTACGAGGACCGCGGTGGACCAGCGGTCCACGAATTCCTGTCGAACGTCCTCACATCCCCTTGGGAGGCGCTGGCGCGAATCATACCCGACGAGCAGCCCCTGATCGAGCAGACGCTTATGGAGCTGTGCGACGAGTCCGGGTGTTGCATGGTGATCACGACAGGCGGCACCGGTCCCGCGCCCCTGGACGTGACGCCGGATGCTACGCAGGCGGTGTGCGAAAGGGCGATGCCCGGCTTCGGGGAGTTGATGCGGACGGTGTCGCTGAAGGCTGTCCCGACCGCAATCCTCTCCCGTCAAACCGCCGGGATTCGAGGGAACGCACTGATCGTGAACCTTCCGGGCCAGCCGAAAGCGATCGGCGAGTGCTTAAACGCTGTGTTTCCGGCTGTACCGCATTGCATCGATCTCATCGGAGGGCCCAAGCTCAGCACCGACAAGCGAGTACTTGCTGCCTTTCGGCCTCACAAGTAGCCGCCTGCCCCGGGTTCGGCCTGGCGAGCATGGTTTGGTTTTTCTCGAGAAGGAGATGAGCCCAATGCCAAGGTCCCGAGTTCTGATGGTTCCGTCCGTCCTGGTCGCCCTCGCGCTGATCGTTCCGCTCGCCGGCGCGCAGGAAGCAGAAGAGGAAAAACCGGCGCCGGCCGCGCCCGAGACTCCGCCCGTCATCACGCAACACGAGATTCGTGTGGGGGGTCAGGCGCTCCGATACGCCGCCACCGCGGGCTACCTGCCGCTGAAGGACGAAGAAGGCGAGCTCAAAGCCAACGTATTTTTCATAGCCTACACGAAGGCGGATGGAGGCGATGTCTCGCAGCGACCTATCACGTTCGCATTCAACGGGGGGCCCGGCTCTTCTTCGGTCTGGCTTCACCTCGGCGCCATTGGTCCGAAGCGCGTAGTGATGACCGACGAGGGCGAGGCGCCACCGCCGCCCTACGAACTCACAGACAACGAGAGCACGTGGCTCGAGTTCACCGATCTGGTTTTCATCGATCCGGTGATGACGGGTTACAGCCGGCCAGCGTCCGGCGAAGAGAAGAGCCAGTTCCACGGAGTGGACGAGGATGTCGAGTCCGTCGGCGAGTTCATAAGGCTCTACACGACGCGCAGCGAGCGCTGGTCGTCGCCGAAGTTCCTCGCTGGCGAGAGTTACGGGACGACTCGTGCGGCCGGGCTGTCGCGTTATCTGCAACGGCGCCACGGCATGTACATGAACGGCCTGGTTCTCATCTCCGCGGCGTTGGATTTTCAGACGCTCGACTTCACGCCGAACAACGATCTACCCTACATCCTCATCCTCCCCACCTACACGGCCACGGCCTGGTATCACCAGCAACTGGGGGACGACCTTCAAGCCCGTGAGTTGGAGGCGGTGTTGGCTGATGTCCGGGCTTTCGCGCTAGAAGAGTACGCCCTCGCGCTGATGAAGGGGGCGGATCTCTCCACCGAAGAGCGGCAGCAGATCGTTGGGCAGCTCTCCCGCTATACGGGGCTCCCGGAAGAGTACGTAGAGGACGCGAACCTGCGAGTCGATCTCGGACGCTTCGTGAAGGAGCTGATGCGCGACGAAGGTCGCACAGCCGGTCGACTCGACTCGCGCTTCAAGGGGATGGACCGCGACAACGCGGGAGAGTCCTTCGAGTACGACCCCAGCTACGCGGCGATCCAGGGGCCTTTCACGGCGACCCTCAACGAATATCTACGCGAGCAGCTGGGCTACGAAAATGACATTGCGTACGAAATCCTGAGCGGGCGAGTCCGGCCGTGGAACTGGGGCTCGGCCAGAGATGGGTTCGTCTCGGTCACGGAAGATCTCAGACAAGCGATGACCCAGAATCCCGCTCTACATGTGCTGGTGGCCAATGGCTATTACGACATGGCAACGCCTTTCTTCGCCACGGAGTACGTCTTCACTCACCTCGGTGGCGATCCCAGTTTATTGGACCGCGTCGAGATGACCTACTACCCGGCCGGGCATATGATGTACATCCAGAAGCAGTCGCTTGAACAGCTCACCCGCGATGTTCAGGGCTTCATGACGCGCGTGCTCTCTGACGATGCAGCGGCCGTGACGCAGGCGGATCGATGAGAGGAGTGCGGCTGTCTGTCGGTGATCAGGGGGAACCGAGACGATGACCCAGTCCAGCATCGATCAGGACAAGTTCCGTAAGGCGTTTCTCCTTCTGCTGACGATAGGGATCTCGCTCATCTTCTTTGCGATGATTCGCCGCTTCTTAACGACACTCTTGCTCGCAGCCATCTTCAGCGGACTCGCCCAGCCCCTTTACGGGAGACTGCTTCGACTGTGCAGGGGTAGAAGGGCGGCAGCGTCGGCCATCACGGTCACACTCGTTCTGCTCGTGATCGTCGTTCCGATGACAGGCCTTCTCGGTATCGTCGCGACGCAAGCTATTCAGGTTAGTCAGACGGTGCGGCCGGCGATCGAGAATCTAGTCAACGAGCCGACCGCGCTGGATGAAATGCTCGGACGGCTGCCCCTATATGACAAGCTGGAGCCTTATCAAGACCAGGTCATCGCGAAGGCCGGCGATCTGGCGACCGGGATAGGTACATTCATAGTCAACACCCTCGCCGCGACGACGAAGGGCACCGTGGCATTCATCTTCCTGCTCTTCGTCATGCTGTATTCGATGTTCTTCTTCCTCATAGATGGCAAAACGGCTCTCAACAAGATTCTCTACTACATGCCGCTTTCGCCCGAGGACGAGAACCGCTTGGTGGAGAAGTTTCTGTCGGTCTCGCGAGCGACGATCAAGGGCTCGCTCGTGATCGGGATCGTCCAAGGGACTCTGGCCGGGTTCGGCTTCTGGGTCGTCGGAATCGACGGGCCCGTATTCTGGGGCACGATCATGGCCGTGCTGTCGATCATACCCGGAGTGGGCATCGCCCTCGTGTGGATCCCAGCCGTGATCTACCTAGTGGTGGTCGGGAAGATGGCGGCCGCGATCGCACTGTTCATCTGGTCCGCCGGAGTCGCAGGCACCGTCGATAATTTCCTCAGGCCACGGCTCATCGGGAAGGATACCAAGATGCCCGACCTGCTGATCCTGCTGGGGACACTCGGCGGGCTCCTTCTTTTCGGTGCGGTGGGGATCGTGATCGGACCGATCATCGCCGCCCTGTTCCTCACTGTGTGGGATATGTACGGCGCCGCCTTCAAGGACGTGCTGCCGGCGACTCACCAGGCCGGCCTGCCCGGAGGGGGCGGGGGCGGTGGCAAGGGCGGGGGGGGCGGTTAGGGCCGGGGGCTGCCGCAGCCGACTCGAGAGTCCCAGAGCGCCGCAAGCGAAGCGAATGGATCCCGACGAGGGCGACCCCCGCCAGGAGGTGCGTCGGGAGCAGCCAGATGAAGAGCCCGAGCATAGCGCCGCGTCCGCCAAAGAAAGCGATCGAGCCGCCGATAGAGAAGTGCACGGTCAGAGTGGCCGCGCCCCAGGCCACGGTAGGCCAGCGTTTCCGCGTAATCGCCCATCCGATCGCGGCCCCGACAGGGACGCCCAGGAATGCGAGCCACAGCAGCGGTAGGACCTCCTGAAAGGTGCTGGGCTCGACCCAGGGGCCCCACAACTTTCCCGCGATCTCGTAAGGGACCAGCGTCAGCCAGAAAAGGAATCCCAGGATAAGCCCGTCCCGAAGGCCACCGCGGAAGCGGCCGCTCTTTCGCGTCACGCGGATGGCCCAGGCGAGGCCGAGCGCCGCCGGCAGCGCGTACAGGACGCCCTCAACGAAGACCGCCGGGATGTTCAGGATCCACAGCGTGTGAAAGATCCCGAACGAAACCATGCCGATCAGAGCCGCGGTCGCCCCCGCGGCGAAGTTGACGAGAAAGGACTCGTCGGCAGAAGGGTGATCCGTGGGCGCCTCCGCGGGAAGATGGCCCTCGACTGCGGACATCATAGGAGGCCCTCCGCCCGACCCGAATCGATCAGCGTCAGGATGTGAGGATGTTGGAGCCGCGCGGCGATCCCAATCTCGCGCAGGAAGCGTTCGTGTGCCAGCCCAGCCGCTAACTCGGAACGGAGTACCTTCACCGCCACTGTGCGATGGTGCTTGGTGTCTTCCGCTAGAAAGACGGTCGCCATACGACCGCTCCCCAACTCGCCCTCCACCTCGTATCGAGGCGCGAGAGCATCGCGGAGTCGCTCGAGCAGCGTTGGCATGCTCCTCCCCAGCGCTAGGGTGAGAGCGCGATCAAGTCGCTGAGAGACGGCAGTCGCCTACAAGATGCGGCTCCCATGGCGCGGGACCAACTATCTTGTTACGCACCACACAGTTGCGGAGCTGGG
>CANPVX010000032.1 GCA_947581815.1 Candidatus Indicimonas acetifermentans
ATGAATAATAGTTGCTCACAGTGCGAGACTCCTCTCCCGCGGGACAGTCAGTTCTGTCCGCGCTGCGGGACACCCGTCCCCGGAGTGGAAACGAGCGAGCTGCTCGCATCGTCGGCGTCCGACCCGACGGGGCTTCTCGATCGGGTTCGGTCGGCGACCGAGGGCGATTTCACCATCATTCGCGAAATCGGCCGCGGCGGAATGGGGAGGGTCTTGCTCGCCCACGAGATCGCGCTCGACCGGCGAGTCGCGATGAAGGTGTTGCCGCTGGCGCTGACGGACATCCCGGAGATCGTCGAACGCTTCAAGCGCGAGGCGCGCACGGCCGGAAAGCTCACCCATCCGCACATCGTTTCTGTCTATCAGGTCTACAGTCGAGATGATCTCGTCTTCTTCACCATGCCGTTTATAAGCGGGCCGAGCCTGCGCGGCGTGCTTCGCCAGACTCCGCAGCTGCCCATAGAGCTCGCTCGCCGCTATCTGAGCGAAGCCGCCGACGCGCTCGGCTACGCGCACGGCCGCGGCGTGATACATCGCGATGTCAAGCCCGAGAACATGCTCCTGGAGGGGAGCCGGGACGGGCGACTCTTGGTGACCGACTTCGGAATCGCCAAAGCGATGGGCGGAGGCACCACCCTCACGCGCCCCGGTGACGTGATGGGAACTCCCTACTACATGTCCCCAGAGCAGTGCGAAGAGAGAGAGACCCTGGACGGCCGCAGCGATCAGTATTCGCTGGGTCTGCTCGCTTATGAGATGTTGTCGGGGCGCTTCCCGTTCACCGCCGACAGCATGGCGGCTATCGTCTACCGCCACATGCACGAGTATCCGGAGCCGCTGGGGCAGGTGCGGAGCGACGTGCCCGAGGATTTGCGAGATGTAGTTCGGAAGTCGATTCAGAAGGATCCCGACGACCGTTTTCCGACCATGGCCGAGCTGTTGGAGGCGCTCGGCACCCCCGCGGTAAGACCGTTCGTCGTGAAGCAGCCTCCGGCAGTGAAAGCGAAGAAGGCGAAACCTGGCCGATGGATCGCCGCGGCCATGCTCGTGCTGGCAGCGGCATCGGCGGGGGTCTTTGCCTGGAAAGCGAGCCAAGCCGTCCCGGGTTCGGCGCTTCAACTCGCCGAGATAGCGGTGCCCGCCGGCCAGATTGAAGATCGCGAGCTCGCCGGCGAGCCCGCAGATACCACAGCCGTCGCGGTGCCTGGGACCCCTTCCGACGGAGAGGACGCGACGCGTGGCGCGGGCGATGGCTTACCCGGCGCGGATCCGTCCGCCGGGCGTGCGGAATCAGGGCGGGACGAAGATGGGCTCGCGGGGCAGAGGGAGAGACAGATGGCCGTCGAAGTCGAGCGCGTCCGGGGGAGAGCGGCCGAGGCGCGGGCCAGCGCCGTTGCGGCTGGGGCGGACACGATCTTCCCCGCGCGCTTCGCGAGGCTCGAGACCGAGTTGAGGGCGGCCCAACAGAACCTCGATGACGGGCAATTTCTGCGCGCGGTCGGGGGGTTCAGCGGCGTCGGGGGTCGGTTCGAGACTCTTTCCAGCTTGACCGAGCAACGGCGGCAGACGCTGCTGGCGAACGCGGATGCACGGGTCGAAGCGCCCCCGGACACCGCCGCGGGGGGTACGAGGCCCGAGGACGATCCTCAGCCGGTGGTCGCGCCGGAGGAGGCGATCGGAACGCTTCTCGAGATGTATCGCCTCGCCCTCGAAGCCGAGGACACCGCAGCCCTCAGACGCGATGTGTACAAGGGTGAGATTCCCGCCGATGATCGAGATTTCCTACGGCAGCTGTTCAGCAGGGTGCAGGACCTGAGCGTAACGCTCGAGCGGCGCTCACTCGACATCTCGGGCGACGGGGCGGAGGCCCAGATCGGACAAAAAATGGAATTCCGGCTGCGCACGCGGGAGCGCAGACGGCTAACGTGGTCTATGGTGATGCGCTTCGAGCGGAGCGACGCGGGCTGGCGCCTGGTCGACCTCGAGCGGCGCTAACGCGCCGGTGTGAATGTGAAGTCGACCCCCACCGTGATGATGAGATCGTTCTGCAGCTTCGATTCCTGCTGAGCGTCTCCGCGGCTCGCCTGAAAGCTGTAGATGTAATCCCGAAGATCAAAACGAAGCCGCGCGTTCGGCCCGAGGCCGAATCGAACCCCCACGCCGAGCGCACCGGCGGGATCGGTCGTATTCTGGAAGTTCCGATAGAAGTCTCCCGAACGGCTGACCAGTCCGACGCCACCGGAGATGTAGAAAGCCAGAGGGGTGAAGGGCGCCTGGAAGACGTCGTAAGTGATGTTGAGGCTGCCCAGGAAAACGTTTGCATCGTCCGGGACACCGGCGTCCGTCACCTGACTCGGCAGATCCACGTTCGAGAGGGCATAACCAGCTTCCGCCTCGATTCCGAACTTCAGTTTTCGGATCGCTAGCCGCCCACCCAGCAGGAGACCCGGTTTATGGCTGACGTTGGCCACGGTCCGGCCGCCGAGCGGGATGTTCTCGAGGACGTTAGCCAAAGGCAGGTAGCCACCGACGAAGGGCGAGATCGTTATGCTCACCTGCCCCTGCACGGGCGACGCCAACAAGACCGCCAATCCAGCCGTCAACGCTAGAGAGCGAACCATCGCTGATCCTCCTTATTTGGACTTATCCTACGGCGACCCAGGTCGGCGGTCGGGGGCGGCGCCTGGGCGCTCGGACGCGGGTTCTTACAGGTTTGTGAAGGGAGTCAGCAGGGGGCCTCTATTGTATACCCTCCCGCGGGCGGACGCAATTCAACCTCCGATCGGTTCCTTGGACGGGAGGGCGCGGCGGCTGTCGGTCGGGACGGGTACGGTGATCGATCCGGGTCGGTACAGATCGTAGCGCAGATCGCGGAGGAATGGCAGCGCGCGCCGCGCCTCCTCGATAGTCCGATAGTCGATATCAGCCGCCAGGAGCGCCTCTTCCTCGCCTCCGGCTCGCGCGATCACTCGACCGAAAGGATCGGTAACGAAACTCGCACCGAAGAAGTTGAGGTCGCCATCCCGCCCCACTCGGTTTGCGACAGCGATGAAGATCTGGCTGGCCACGGCCGCCGCCTGCAGCTCGATCTCCCAGATATCGCGAAACGCCTCTTCCGAGGTCGATGTCGCCGTTGGCACCACGACCAACTCGGCTCCGCCCAGCGCCAGAGCTCGGAAGTGCTCGGGGTAGTGACGATCGTAACAGGTGGCGACTCCGATCTTCCCGGCGGCCGTCTCGTAGACAGGCCAGCCGCTGTCCCCCGGCCAGTAGTAGTACTTCTCGTTGTACCCCGGCTCTTCAGCGATGTGCAACATGCGGCTGGCGCCCAATAGCGTACCGTCCGCATCGATGACGGGCGAAGCGTCGTAGTAGCGCCCGGGCGCCGCTCGCTCGAAGACGTTGATCACCGCGACGATCCCGTTGTCGGCCGCGGCCGTCTGGAAGCGCTCGCAGATCGGTCCCGGGATCGGCTCGGCCCAGTCGAAGTAGCGGGCATCGGCATGGACCTGCGGGAAGAAGAAGTCGAACGCGAGCTCGGGAAAGATGATGAGGTCGGATCCCTCCGCCGCGGCGCGCGCGACCCACTCGATCGCTTTGTCCAGACTAGGAGCCCGTTCGCCCTCGTGACGGAACTGCGCGCACGCTAGCTTCATAGCTTATCCTCCGGCTCTGCGGAATACATGCCGCTAGATAATACTTGCCTGGTGGGGCGGCGGCTATCGGGGAACGGGCGCCGGCCCCAGCGGCCCTGCCCATCTTGACACCCCTCGGCCTGGTGGACAGTTTCGGCTAACAGGCGTTCTTGGGCGCCCGGGGGATGCCTCCGGGCGCCTAGGTTTTTTACCCGAGTCTGTGGATCCACGCCGCGAAATAGACACGTGAAAGAGAAGAAGCTGAGCATGGTGCTGCCCGATGGCTCCGAGTTGGAGGCGGAGTCGGGAGCGTCCGCAGGCGAAGTCGCGCGGCAGCTGAGTCCAGACCTGGCGCGCGCCTCGATCGCGGCGGCGCTGGACGGCGAGATCATCGACTTGGGCCGGCCCATCGAGCGCTCGGGAGCGATCCGCTTCCTGAAGGAGGACGACTCGGACGAGGATTCGCTCTACGTTCTTCGCCACTCGGCGGCCCACGTTCTAGCCACCGCGGTGCGAAGCCTCTGGCCCGATGCCGGGATCGGATTCGGTCCCCCCATCGCCGACGGTTTCTACTACGACTTCGATGTCGAACGTCCGTTCACGCCCGACGACCTGGCCCGGATCGAGGAAAGGATGGGCGAGGTCATTGCGGCGGACGATCCCTTCGAGCGCCAGGAAGTGACGCTCCCCGAGGCGCGAGAGCTGTTCGAGGGCGACCCCTACAAGTTGGAGCGCCTCGACGAGATACCCGAGGGAGAGGCGATCACCGTCTACCGCGATGGGCCCTTCCTCGATCTCTGCAGGGGACCACACCTGCCTTCGACGGGGAAGGTCAAGAACTTCAAGCTGCTCCACGCTGCCGGCGCGTACTGGCGGGGCGACGAGCGGCGTCCGATGCTGCAGCGCATCTACGGCACGGCCTTCTTCAAGAAGTCGAGTCTCGAGGAGCACCTACACAGGCTGGAAGAGGCGCGCCGACGCGATCACCGCGTCCTCGGCAAGCAGCTCGACCTCTTCAGTATCCAGGAGGATGTGGGCCCCGGCTTGATTCATTGGCACCCCAAGGGGGCGCGCATCCAGTTCGTGCTGCGGCGCTTCCTCGAGGATGAACTGCTGAAGCGCGGCTACGAGCTCGTCTATACACCCCACATCGCGAGCGAAGCGCTGTTCCGGACCTCGGGCCACCTGCAGGCCTATGCGGAGGTGATGTTCCCCTGCATGGAGATGGAGGGCGAGAAGGACGACTATCGCCTCAAGCCGATGAACTGCCCTCAGCACATCAAGATCTACGCATCAGGGCAGCGCAGCTACCGCGACTTGCCTCAGCGGTACGCGGAGATCGCCAGCGTGTATCGGAACGAGAAGTCGGGAACGCTGCACGGCATGCTTCGGGTGCGGGGCCTGACGATGGACGATGCCCATATCTTCTGCACTCCAGAGCAGATCGAGGATGAGATCTACGATCTGCTCGATCTGGTGGATTACGTCTATGGTACGTTCGGGCTCGACTATCGGGTCCACTTCGCAACGAGGCCGCAAAAGCGGATCGGTTCCGAAGAGAACTGGGACATGGCCGAGGAGGCGCTGCGCAAGGCGCTGGAGCGTCGGGACCTGACTTACACCGTCGACGAGGGTGGCGGTGCGTTCTACGGGCCGAAGATCGACGCGAAGTTCGTGGACGCGATCGGTCGGCAGTGGCAGGGATCGACGATCCAGCTGGATTTCGTGCTGCCCGAGCGCTTCGACCTCGCGTACATCGGACCCGACAATCAGCGTCACCAGCCGGTGATGATCCATCGCGCGATCTTCGGGACCCTCGAGCGCTTCGTCGCGGGCCTGATCGAGCATTTCGCCGGGGCGTTCCCGCTCTGGCTGGCTCCGGTTCAGGTCCGGGCCATTCCGGTGGCGGACGAGTTCGCCGACGCGGCGCGGGCGCTTCAGGAAGCGTTGCGGGGCGTGGGGCTGCGGGCGGAGCTGGACGACAGAGGCGAGACGGTGTCGTACCGCATCCGTGACGGCGAGCTACAGAAGATCCCGTATCTGGCGGTCGTAGGGCGGCGCGAGGCCGAGGCGGGGGCGGTGGCCGTACGCAAGCGCGGCGCCGACGAGAAGCAGGTCGTCATGCCGGTCGAGGACTTCATCGAGCGTGTGCTCGAGGAGGACCGATCGCGAGCGCTGACCTAGATCATGGAGACGTTGACATCCACGGCGATTTTTCCGTACCTTGTGAGCGATAAGATGAGTGAAAGCGGCGGAGCCCTTGGCACCGCCCACCTTTCGGCCCTCTACAGAGCGAACGTGAGTGTGCCGCCGGGTCCGAGCTGGAGCGCCCGAGGGCGACTGACAGCAGATTGTTGACGGGTCAGGTAGGCATCGCTTGGTCCGTCTTTTTTGTGTTTCGAGGCCACGTAGCTCGCCGCCGTGGAACGAAACGCATCGTATCAAATAGGAGCTAGAGTATCGACAAGAACGAGCCGCGAGTAAACGAAAAGATCCGTATCAGCCCGGTGCGTCTGATCGACGCCGAGGGCGGGCAAATGGGAATCGTCTCGATCGATGAGGCGCGGACGGCGGCGAATGCGAGGGGTCTGGATCTGGTTGAAGTGGCGCCTTTGGCGCGGCCACCGGTGGTCCGGATAATGGACTACGGCAAATACAAGTACGAGCAAGCGCGTAAAGCGCGTGAAGCCAAGAAGAAACAGCACAACGTCCGTGTAAAGGAGGTCAAGCTTCGACCGAAGATCGAGGAGCACGACTTCAATTTCAAAGCGGGCCACGCCCGTAGGTTCCTCGAAGAGGGAAACAAGGTCAAGCTGACGCTGATGTTCCGAGGCAGGGAGATGACGCACACCGACCTCGGGGCCAAAGTGCTCGAGCGCTTTGCGGAGACGCTGGGCGACGTGGGTCAACGGGAGGCTGAACCGAAGCTCGAAGGCCGTAACATGTCGATGTTGATGGCACCAAAACGAAGTTCGGGGGAGAAAAGCGGCTAATGCCCAAGATGAAAACTCACCGAGCCGCGGCCAAGCGATTTCGGAAGACTGCGGGCGGGAAGCTGAAGCGTTGGAAGGCCAATAAGAGCCACATTCTGACCAAGAAGACACGCAAGCGGAAGCGACGGCTTCGCAAGTCGGCCTTGGTTTCAGCAGCCGATCAGGATCGGATGAAGCGCCTGCTCTGTCTGTAAAGAAAGGAGTTCACTGATGCCTCGGGTGACGAATCCAGTCGCGCGGCACAAGAGGAAAAAGAAGGTCCGAGCGCTGTCGAAGGGCTACTTCGGCGCGCGCTCGAAACTGTACAAGACTGCAAAGAACGCCATCGAGCGAGGGTGGGCCTACGCCTACCGCGATCGGCGGCGGCGCAAGAGAGACTTCCGGCGTCTATGGATCACGCGTATCAATGCCGCGGCGCGCCAGCACGACCTTAAGTATTCTCGCTTCATGAATGGGCTGCGCGCGGCGGGCGTCGAGTTGAATCGCAAGGCGCTCGCCGACGTAGCCGTGCGGGATCCTGACGCTTTCGGCGATTTGATTGCCGTCGCAAAGGACTCACTCGCCGAGTAGAGCGGCGCTCCCCATGGCGGACTTCCTCACAAACCTGCGCGAAGTCGAGGAAGAAGGCGCCGAAGTCATAGGCTCGGCGGCCACGCTCGACGATCTCGAGAACGCGCGAATCGAGTACCTGGGACGCAAGGCTCGTCTCACACAGCTCCTGCGTCAGCTGCCCGAGCTGCCGGTCGAAGAGCGTCCCTCGGCGGGAGCCGAGGCGAATACCGTCAAGCGCCGCTTCCAGGATCTTCTCGAATCGCGTTCCGCCGAAATTCGGGCGCAGTCTCGAGCCCGCGAGGCGCCGGAGTTCGACCCGACCCTTCCGGCGCGAGCGCGCTGGCGTGGTGCGCGGCACCCTTGCACTCTCGTCATCAACGAGATCTGTGAGATCTTCAGAGAGATCGGTTTCGTCCGGGCCCGGGGACCCGAGGTCGAGACCCCAGACTACAACTTCATCAAGCTCAACACGCCTCTCGACCACCCGGCCACGGATGAGCACGACACTTTCTACCTGCCGGGCGGCCTGCTGCTGCGTACTCACACGTCGCCGGTGCAGGCCCGGGTGATGGAGAAGACCGAGCCACCGATACGGATCGTAGTCCCGGGGATGTGCTATCGCCGAGATCCGTTCGATGCCTCACACGCGCCCGCGTTCGAGCAGATCGAGGGGTTAGCCGTGGACGAGGGCATCACGTTCGTCGATTTCAAAGCTACCATCAACTACTTCGTGCACCGCTTCTTCGGAGCGGACGCATCGACCCGCTTCCGACCTTCCTTCTTCCCGTTCACGGAGCCTTCCGCTGAGATCGACGTGTCGTGCCTGCTCTGTGGAGGTGACGGGTGCTCGGCCTGTAAGGGGACCGGGTGGCTCGAGATCATGGGTGCCGGGATGGTCGACCCGGCGGTCTTCGAGAACGTCGGCTACGATCCGGAACGATACACGGGCTTTGCCTTCGGAATGGGCCCGGCGCGCATCGCGATGCTGCGTTACCGGGTCCCGGACATACGACTCTTCTATGAAGGCGACGTGCGCTTCCTCGAGCAATTCGCGCCCGCGTGAGCCCGATGCGCGAAAAGCGACTGCCGTAGACCCATGAACGTATCCTATCGTTGGCTGCAAAAGCTGGCGCCGACCATCGTGGGCCCCGCCCTGGCCGTGGCCGAGCGGTTGACCGGCATAGCCGTCGCGGTCGATGAGGTGATCTGGCTCGGCTCGGGGCTCCAGGACATCGTGATCGGGCAGGTCGAAGAGATCGCCAGCCACCCGAACGCGGACCGCCTCGTCGTCTGCCAGGTGAACGTAGGAGGGAAGTCGACCGCCCAGGTCGTGACGGGGGCGCCGAAAGTGACCCAGGGAGCCTTCTATCCTTTTGTAGGCGTCGGGGGAACGCTCCCGGGCGGCCTGTCGATCAAGCGCGCCAAGCTGCGCGGCGAATACAGCGAGGGGATGCTCTGCTCGGAGCGCGAACTGAACCTGGGCCGCGATCAAGAAGGCATCATGCAGCTCTATGGCGACTTCGTCCCCGGGACCGCCTTCATAGAAGCGCTGGGGCTGGATGACCATCGGCTCGTGCTCGACATCACTCCCAATCGATCCGACCTGCTCGGCCATTTCGGGGTGGCGAGAGAGCTCGCCCCCGGCGGGGGTGCGGATCTCGTGCGCCCCGACTTCCCGGGCCACGCAACGGTCGAAGTGGAGTTGCTGCCGAGCGAGCTGGAGGCCGAGACTGGCGGCGTCCGCATCAGCATAGAAGACACGGAAGGATGCTCGCGCTTTACGGGCGTCGTGATACGGGGCGTGACGGTAAAGCCATCACCGGAATGGCTGGCTCGCGACCTGAGGGCGGCGGGTCTGCAACCGCTAAACAATGTGGTCGACGCGACCAACCACGTTCTGTATGAGCTCAACCAGCCGATCCACGCGTACGATCTCGCCACTTTGCGGGGGCCGGAGATCATCGTGCGGCGCGCCAAGGCCGGAGAGAAGCTTCAGACCCTCGACGGCAAGGAACGCAAGCTCAACCCCGACATGCTCGTTATCGCGGACGCGGGCGGCGCCATCGGGCTGGCGGGTGTGATGGGCGGCTTGGCCACCGAGGTCGCCGGCGGGACGAGCGATGTGCTGATAGAGGCCGCCTACTTCGACCCCGGGCGAAATCGCACGGGGGCGCGTGCACTCGGGATGGACACGGAGGCCTCTTATCGTTTCCAGCGAGGAATCGACCCGCAGGCGACGCATGAAGCGATGGCGCGGGTCGTGAATCTCATTCTCGCCGTCGCGGGCGGTACCGTTGAAGGCGCTGGCGTCGACCTCAACCCCCGACCCACTGAACGTTTGGTCGTGAGCGTGCGACACTCGCGCGTTACCCACGTGTTGGGCGTGGAGCTGGAGCCCGAGAGCATCCCTTCGTACCTGGAGCCTATCGGGTTCGAGACGCGCCAGGCAAAGAACGGGACCTTCGACGTCGCGGTCCCGGGCTGGCGGCCCGATGTGGAACGCGAAATCGACTTGATCGAGGAGATCGCTCGCCGGCACGGTTACGACAAATTCCCCGACAAGCTCGGCCTCTTTCGCCCAACCACGATTCCGGAAGAGGAATACGCGGATGTCTTCGAGCGCCTGCGCGATTTCTTCGTCGGAGCCGGTTTCCTCGAATCGAGAGGATCACCCCTCGGGCCGGCCGAGGAAGGGGAGGTCCAGGTCCTGAACCCGCTGTCGGAGGTCGAGAGCCATCTCCGCAGCAGCCTGCTGACGAGCCTCCTCCACAGCGTGGAGCGCAACTTCGCCCAGGCACAGCGCGACGTGCGGTTGTTCGAGTTGGGGACCGCGTTCAAAGCTGGAGCGGGCCCCGTTCCCGATGAGAGGCTACACGTGGCCGCCGCCTGGACGGGCGCCCGCGAGCCGGCTCACTGGTCGAGTGAGGGCGGCGGGGGCGGCGATTACGATGTTTGGGATCTCAAGTGGTTGGTCGAGTCGGTGGCTGCGATAGCGGCCCGCGGCACCGAGCTGCGACCGGTCGACGGCGATGGGGATGAGCCGTGGCTGGAGGATGCGTTCGCCGTGATGTCGGGCGATGGCCAGCCATTGGGCCTGGCCGGGCGTGTCCCGAATGACCGAGTGGAGGCGCCGCGCTGGGCGGCGAAGGTCTGGGGGCTCGAGGTGGAGATCGTTTCGAGGCGCGCCGCACAGGTGACCTACCGCGATCTCCCCGTCTATCCGCCCAGCGATCGCGATCTCGCGCTCATCGTGCCCACCCGTGTGCTGGCCGCAGAAGTTGCCGGCGTGATCCGGAAAGCGGCTCCCGATTTCCTGGACGACGTGTCCATCTTCGACGTTTACGAGGGAGAGAGCATCCCCGCTGGGACACGCAGCATCGCCTGGCGCTTGAGATTCCGGGCGGCGGACCGTACCCTAACCGATGCTGAGATCGACGCGGCCGTGAAAAGCATAGCCTCCGCCTTGAAGAGGGACCTGAATGTTGGAATCCGAGGGGCATAAACCACCGGTTCTTGATCTTCCGCAGTTTGATGCGTTGGAATCGGCCATGGCTCGGGCGATGAGGCAGCTCGAGGTCTGGCGCGAGCGCGCCAACGCATCGGAGATAGAGCGCCGCCGCCTGGAAGGCATCATCCGGAAGATGGAGACGGTATCCAGCAACCTGGACGCCACCGAGCTCGTCGCCGAGCTCGAGGGTCTCCGCGCTGAGAACGAAAAGCTAAGGAAGCGGCTGAGCGAGGGTCGGCACCAGGCCGAGGCGCTGGCTCGCGAAGTGGAGTTCCTGGAGGATACTCGATGAACGCACAAGGCAACGGCGAGAGCGGGACGGTCGACGTCCACATTCTGGGCGAGACGTATTCATTGAAGTCCGAGACGAGCCCTGAATACACGCGGCGCGTCGCCGATCACGTCGATAAGATGGCTCGCGAGATCCGCAAGGAGAGCGGTGTCGTGGATCAGAAGAAGCTGGCAATTCTGGCCGCGATCACCATCACGGACCAGCTTTTCCGCATGCGCGACGGCGTGGATCGTGTGAAGGCCGTGGCGGAGAACCGTGCGGAGCGCTTGAAGTCCGAGGTGGTGCGGTTCCTCGAAGGTGGCTCCGACGCTTAACTTGCGCGTGTGTGGTACCCAATCTATCTTCCTTGCTGGCCCTAGCAGGCCGTTTGGATAAGAGACAAAATTCGAAAGCTGAGGAAACAGTTTTGCATACGTGTCCCCCGGTCAGTCCGCCTCGTTCCTTGGTTATCATATATGTGCCTCGGGTGAGCGTGCCCGAGCGAGCGCGGCGATAATTAGCGAGTAAAGCCGGCAAGTTCGCCGGGGGTAGACCGTTTCCCGTTCAAGTTCGATCGAATTGTTCCAAGCGGCAGGGTCGTGGGCCTTGCCGCTTTTATTTTGCCCGGGACGGGATGCGGCCCGTTTCGTGAAGGGTGATAGAGGACATCGTCTTGGAGTACACCGCTTACATACTGCTGGGCGCCGCCGTAGGTGGGGTGGCCGCCTTCCTCATAGCGAAGCGCCTCGAGGCGACGCGGGTTCGTTCTCTCACACAGGAGGCCCGAACCGAGGCCGAGCGGATCGTCGAGGCGGCCCGCGCGGGTTCCGGAAACCTGAAACGGGCCGCGGAGCTCGAGGCTAAAGAGGAGATCCTCCGAGGAAAAGAGGCCTGGGAGGAAGAGCTGCAGCGCCGGCGCTCCGAGATCGAGCGCACAGAGAGGCGACTCGATGACCGCGAGAGCCTTCTCGACCGAAAGCTTTCAACCCTAGATCAGAAACACGAACTGCTCGACACGCGAGCCTCCGAGC
Organism: Candidatus Indicimonas acetifermentans; assembly: GCA_947581815.1. Lineage (GTDB taxonomy): Bacteria > Gemmatimonadota > Gemmatimonadetes > Palauibacterales > KS3-K002 > Indicimonas > Indicimonas acetifermentans. The sequence goes on from CANPVX010000032.1 coordinate 11,991, forward strand.
TCGAAGAGAAGGAGGGCTCGCTGGAGAAGGACAAAGCGAGCTATCAGGAACTACTGTCCGAGCACCGCCGCAAGCTGGAGCGTGCGTCAGGGATCTCGGCCGGGGAAGCGAAGCGCGAGTTGATACGCGAGGTCGAGGAGGAAGCGCGGGCGGATGCGGCTCAGCGCGTACGGGAGTTGAAGGAAGAGGCGATGCGCGGCGCCGAGCGCGAGGGTCGCAACATCATCGCCATGGCGATCGAGAAGACGGCCGCGGACCATGCCATGGAAATGACGGTCTCGGTCGTTCACCTCCCGAACGATGAGATGAAGGGCCGGATCATCGGACGCGAGGGGCGCAACATTCGCGCCTTCGAGCACATCACCGGCGTGGACGTGATCGTGGATGATACACCGGAGGCCGTGATACTATCGGCCTTCGACCCGGTGCGTCGCGAGGTGGCACGGATCGCGATGGAGAAGCTCGTGGCGGATGGCCGTATCCATCCCGGTCGCATCGAAGAGGTGGCGGCGAAGGCGAGGAAAGAGGTGGAGGAGGAGATGAGGCAAGCGGCCGAGGAGGCTTGCTATGCGCTGGGAATACACGGACTGCACAACCAGCTCATGGAGACCCTCGGACGGCTGAAGTACCGAACTTCGTACGGGCAGAATCAGCTCCAGCACTCGGTGGAGGTGGCCAAGCTGGCAGGCCACATGGCCGGCGAGCTCGGCCTGGACGCGGCGATGGCCAAGCGAATGGGTTTGCTCCACGACATCGGCAAGGGGATGACCCACGAGCACGAAGGTACACACGTGGAGCTCGGCTACGAGCTCTGCAAGCGTTTCAAGGAACCGGATCAGGTCCTCAATGCGATCCGAGCCCACCACGGGGAGGAGCCCACGCGCTATCCCGAGACCTTCATCATGACCGCGGCAGATGCCATATCGGGGGCCCGGCCCGGCGCACGCCGCGAGTCGTTCGACGCTTACGTCAAGCGCCTCGAGAAGCTGGAGGAGATCGCGACATCGTTCGATGGCGTGTCTAAGTGCTTCGCGATTCAGGCGGGTCGCGAGATCCGCATTATGGTGACCCCCGATGTCGTCTCTGATGATGATATGGCGATGCTGAGCGAGAAGACGGCCCGACGCATCGAGCAAGAGCTTCAGTATCCCGGTCAGATCAAAGTCGTGGTCGTGCGGGAGACTCGGGCCGTGGACTTCGCACGGTGACGCCGGCCTTCTTCTACGACCGTTCCAGCCAATACAGCTTTAGCATCGTCACCGGTTCGCGGCGCTGCCTATGAGGATTCTCTTCATCGCCGACGTAGTGGGCAAACCGGGCCGACAGGTGCTCCAGGCCTGCCTGCCAGGTTTGCGGCACGAGCGCCGCGCCGATCTGGTGATAGCCAACGGCGAGAACCTGGCGGGTGGCTACGGAGTGACGCCCCCGGCGCTGAAGGCGATGTTCGACGCCGGCGTCGACGTCGTCACCTCGGGCAACCACATATGGGATCGCCGGGAGGGCGTGGCCTTGTTGGACGAAGAGGCGCGCCTGTTGAGGCCAGCCAACTATCCGCCAGGCACGCCCGGCAACGGCTCGTGCTTGATCGAGGTCGACGGCGCGAAGGTTGGAGTGATCAACCTCCAGGGAAGGGTCTTCATGACGCCGATCGATGACCCGTTTCGGATCGGCCGGGCACTGGTTGACGAATTACGGGCGGAGACCAACATCACCGTCATCGATTTCCACGCCGAAGCCACGGCCGAGAAACAGGCGTTTGGCCGCTTCATAGACGGAATGGCGGCCGCCGTCGTGGGCACGCACACGCACGTAGCCACGGCCGACGCGCGTATCTTGCCCGGCGGCACAGCGTACATCACGGACCTGGGCATGACAGGATCGCATGCGGGAGTGATCGGTTTCTGCGCCGAGAAAGCCATCCAGCGCACTGTATCGGGCCGGCGGGTGCGGTTTGAGCTAGCCGAAGGCGAGTTGCGGCTGCAGGGTGCCTTAGTAGATGTCGATGTCGCTTCGGGACACGCCAACCGAATCGAACGGCTAGATGTTGAATGGGATCGAGAGTAATTCGTGGCCGAGCTAATTGACGGGAAACAAATCGCCGCGGACATCAGAGCCGAGGTCGCTCAGGCGGTGAAGCAGCTTGCCGCACAAAGCGTCAAACCGGGGCTCGCCGTCGTACTCGCGGGCGAAGACCTGGCCAGCGCCGTTTATGTTCGCATGAAAGCCAAGGCGTGCGAGGAGGTGGGGATCCACTCCCGGGTCATCCTCCTACCCGCCGAGACCAACCAGGCGGAGCTCGAGAAGATCATCGACGAGCTGAACGCGGACCCCGCGATTCACGGAATCTTGGTGCAGCTTCCATTGCCGCCGCAGATCGCGGAACGCTCCATCATCTGGCGCATCGACCCGGCGAAGGACGTCGACGCCTTCCACCCCGTCAATGTCGGTCGCCTCGCGGTGGGCGACTCCGATGCGTTCCGGCCGGCCACGCCCGCCGGCGTGATCGAGCTGTTGCTGAGGTCGGGACACGATCCGAGCGGAAAGCTGGCCGCCGTCGTGGGTCGGTCGAACATCGTGGGGCGGCCGCTAGCGACCCTTCTCTCGCTCAATGCGAAAGGCGGCAACGCAACGGTCACTGTGTGCCACAGCCGGACGCCGAACTTGTTCGGCATCACGCGCCAGGCCGACATAGTGGTTGCGGCGATAGGACGCCCCGAGTTCATCACGAAGGAAGCCGTCCAACCGGGCGCGGTCGTCATAGACGTGGGCGTGAATCGGGTCGACGACGCCGGGTCCGAGAAGGGGTATCGCCTCGTCGGCGATGTGGCCTTCGATGAGGTGGCAGAGATAGCGGGCGCGATCACACCGGTGCCCGGTGGTGTCGGCCCGATGACCATCGCCATGTTGTTGAGCAATTGCGTGAAAGCAGCGCGATCGATAGCGAGCACCGCGTGAGCCACGACTTGTTTTTCGAAGCGGCGAACGCCCGGGCTCTCGGGAAGAAAGACGTACCGCGGGTCTGGACGGTCAGCCAGGTCAACTCGCTGGCCCGCGAGCTCCTCGAAGGATCCGTCCCGCTGCTGCGCGTTGCCGGTGAGATATCGGGCTTCAAACGGTATCCGGCCGGTCAATGTTATTTCACGCTCAAAGACGAACACGCGCGGATCGGCTGCGTTATGTGGAGCGAGGCCGCGCGCAAGCTTCCCACCGCGCCTCCGGAAGGGTTGGCGGTGCGTGTCTTCGGGCATCCGTCGGTCTTCGTGCGGGCGGGCCGCCTTCAGTTCGTCGTGCGCGAGCTGGAAACGCAGGGCGAGGGCCTGTGGCGGCTGGCGTTCGAGCGCCTTCGAAAGAAGCTAGCGGCCGAGGGCTTGCTCGATCCGGCCCGAAAGCGGCCCTTGCCGCGGTTCCCGGCCAAAGTGGGCCTGGTGACGTCGACCGAGGGAGCCGCGTTGCGCGATATGGTGTCGATCATACGGCGGCGCGCGCCTTGGACGGACATTCTGGTCTACGCGACTCGAGTGCAGGGCGATGGTGCGCCCCAGGCGATCGCGGCCGCGATCGGGGCAGCGTCGCGCACGAGGAGCGCCGACGTGCTGATCGTCGGACGCGGCGGCGGATCCCGCGAGGATCTCTGGGCCTTCAACGACGAGCGCGTGGCGAGGGCGATCGCCCTGGCGCAGATACCGATCATCTCGGCGGTCGGCCACGAGACGGATGTGACGATCGCCGACCTGGTGGCCGACGACCGCGCGCCGACACCGTCAGCCGCGGCTCAGCTCGCGGTTCCCGATGCGGCAGGCCTACAGGCGAATCTGACGAGGACGGCCGAGCGCCTCTCGACGACGCTCCGAGCGCGAGTGAAGAGGCAGCGGCGGAGGTTGGAAGCAAAGGACGAGCAGCTGATTCGGGCCTTGGGCCAGGTTATCTCAGGGCGGCGGGTACGCCTCGAATCTCTGGCGCAGCGCCTTGGCGCGCTGGGACCGACCGCCGTGCTCGAGCGCGGCTACGCCATCGCCCTTGGCCCGGACGGCCGGATCCTCAGAAGCTCCCGGGACTTCAGGGTTGGATTGGAGTTCGCGCTCAGGATGAAGGACGGCCGCGTACGGGCGCGCGCCGAGGGTTCCGAGTGAGGCGGTCGAGGTGAGTGATAAGCTGAACCTCGAAGCGGCCCTCCAGCGCATGGAGGAGATCGTTGAGCATCTGGAGCGCGACGACCTCGAGCTCGATGAGGCGCTCAAGCTCTTCGACGAGGGTATGGCGCTCATCAAAGATGCGGAGCGCAAGTTGAGCGAGTCGGAAGGCCGGCTGAAGCAGATCCTCATCGATCGTGAGGGGCGGGAGCGTCAGGCGGATCTCGATCTCAGTGAATGACACGCCTGAGGGTTTCGAAGAATATCTCGCTCGGACGCGGGAGCGAGTGAACCGTGCGCTCGCCGAAGTCCTGGACGACTATCTCGATGGTGTCGATGACTGGCTGGCCGCGCCGATCCGCTACGCCTGCGAGGGCGGTGGTAAGCGCTTTCGGCCGATCGTCTTTCTGGCCAGCTACGAGATGTCAGGTCGGCCGCCGCACAAACGGGCGGAGCGCCTGGCCTCGGCGTTAGAGATCGTGCACTCGTATTCGCTGGTCCACGATGACCTTCCGTGCATGGATGACGATGATTGGCGGAGGGGGAGGGCGACGTGTCACCGGGCGTTCGGCTCGGAGCGGGCCACTCTGGCGGCGGCGGCGATGGTGCCGCTCGCCAGCTGGGTGATCGCGGGCGAGGCCAGCGCGCTGGGATTCGAGAGTGGCGAGGTCGCCGAGCTGGTGCAGGAGCTTTCGGAAGCTGCCGGGCCCTCGGGAATGGTAGGAGGCCAATTGCTGGACCTGGTGAGCGAGGGTCGGAGGGTGACGGGAGAGGAGCTTGGCGTCATCCACCGGAGAAAGACCGGTGCGCTCATTCGCGAGTCGGCCCGCCTGGGTGGTCGCGTCGGCCGCGTAGAACCGCACCACCTCGAAGCGCTCACGGTCTACGGCGGCAAGGTTGGATTCGCGTTCCAGATCGCCGATGATATCCTGGACGAGGCGGCCGGACCCGATGCCGCAGCCAGGGATCCGCGCAGCGACAGCGAGCTCGAAAAGGCCACGTATCCCGGCGTCTACGGTACGGAAGGTGCCCGGGCCATGGCCCGCCGCCTGGCGGATGAGGCGATTGCGGCGCTGAGGGAGGCCGGCATACATAGCGCGAACCTCGAAGGTCTGGCGGTTCACGTGATCGAGCGCGAGAGCTGACGCCCGCGCCGGGACGAAGATTTGATGATCCGTTGAGAGGGTGGAGTGAGTGTGTCATAAAATGATGACTCGGATACTGGGCCCGCGATGAGACGAGTCGGAGTTTTGGGCAATCCGCTCAGCAGCCGCATCGCCGACGCGCTCGAGAGACTGAGCCGCGCGGCCGAGGTTAACGATCTGCACCTTCAGGTCGGCTCCGACCTGCGTGACCTGGTCTCCGGTTCGCTGGCCACGCTCCCGGACGATCCGGGCGAGCTGGATCTGTTGATCACGCTTGGCGGAGACGGGACGTTGCTACGCGGCGCGCGCTGGGTAGCCTCTGCGGGCGTGCCCATCCTCGGCGTCAATCTGGGGCAGCTCGGTTTCCTGACGTCGATTGCAGTCGAGGAGCTGGAAGAGGGCGTGGCGCGAATCGCCGAAGGCGATTTCGTGCTCGATGCCCGGATGGCGCTGGAGGTTCGGTCGGGAAGCGAGGGCGAAGCGACGCCGACTTATTTCGCTCTCAATGACGCCGTGATTCACAAGAGCGGATTCGCGCGTGTCGTCCCGATCAAGCTGTGGGTCGATGAGGTGGAAGTCGGGCTCTATCGCGCCGACGGCGTGATCATCTCGACGCCGACCGGCTCGACGGCCTATTCGCTTTCGGCCGGCGGACCCATCCTGGACCCTCGCCTCGAAGCGATCATCGCCACGCCCATATCTCCTCACACTCTGGCCGTGCGCCCTCTGGTACTGCCCCCGGACTCGGAAGTCACGGTCGAGATCGGATCGACAAGCGAAGATTCCTTCCTGACGATCGATGGCCAGGTCGGATCGGCGCTCAAGCCGGGCGATAGAATTCGGGCGCGCCGCAGCCGCCAGGCGGTGCACCTCGTGCGCCTGCCCGGTCGCCCCTTCTTCTCGGTGTTGCGGAAGAAGCTGGGCTGGGGCGATGTATCCGGGCGATTGCCGAACGACAAGAGGTGAGCCAGCCGCGGTCACCCCCGGCCTGGCTTCTCGACCCTCTCGACCCTCTCTAACCGCGGGCCTGCGCCGCTGACCAGGACGATCAGCTTTGCTACTGGAACTCCGCATCAGGAACTACGCCGTCATCGAGGAGCTGAGCCTACGCCTCGAGCCGGGGTTGAACGCCCTAACCGGCGAGACCGGGGCAGGGAAATCCATCGTCGTCGGCGCGCTGTCGCTCGTGCTGGGTGAACGGGCATCTGGGGAAGTCATTCGCGCCGGCGAGGAGCGCGCGGTCATCGAGGCCGTGTTCGACATCGGCGGGCGCGACGACCTGGTGCATCGCTGTGAGGAAGCGGGGATCGACGTCGAGGACGGCTGTCTGGTGCTCAAGCGGGAGTTGAACGCCGGGGGACGAAGCCGAGGCTGGATCAATGGTTCGCCGGCTACGGCGGCGTTGATGGGGGAGCTCGGCGGTGCGCTCGTGGATATTCACGGCCAGCACGAGCATCAAGCGCTCCTCCACGCGGGTCCCCAGAGAGAGATTTTGGACGCCTACGCGGGAGCGACTACGCTGGCGGAAGAAGTGCGAGCCTGCTGGATCGAGCTGAGCGAAGCCCGGCGGAGAGTGGCGGAGATAGAGGAGCGGAGAGCGAGGACCGAGGAGAGAGCAGAGTTGCTGAGGCACCAGGTGGACGAGATCGAAGCCGCTGCGCTCGCCTCTCCTGACGAAGACCTCACTCTGGGGGAGGAGGAGCGCCTTCTCTCCCACGCGGAGGAGCTGTTGGAGCGCTCGAGCGACCTCCACGATGAGACTTATGCGGCGGAGGCCTCCATCTACGACCGACTCGGTCGCGTCCGCCGCGCCCTCGACGCTCTGGGCAAGGTCGATCCTCAGGGCGTGGAAGCGCTCAGCGAGCTACACGACACGGCCTACTACGCCGTGCAGGAGCTCGGTGAACGGCTGGGCCGCTACCGAGACGCCATCGAACAGAACCCGGCTAGCCTGGAGCGGGTTCGCGCGCGGATTGATCTCCTTTTCCGGCTGAAGTCGAGGTACGGGCCAACGCTAGAGGGCGTCATCGAGACGGGCAGACGCGCGCGTGAGGAATTGGAGGCGCTCGACGCGGCGCAGTTCGAGCTGGAGGCTGCATCCGGGCGGGCGGAAGCGCTCGCGAACAGGCTCGGCAAGCTCGCGGCGCGGCTCAGCGAAGCCCGGCGCGAGGCCGCGGAAGCCCTCGGCAGTGAGGTGACGTCGCTGCTCCCCGAGCTGGGGATGCCCGACGGCAGGTTCGAGCTCCGCCTCGCGAGCCGGACCACAGTCGCCGCGACGGG
>CANPVX010000033.1 GCA_947581815.1 Candidatus Indicimonas acetifermentans
GGGCTTCGATGCCACCCTGGCGGCGATCAAGAAGGATTTCAAGTTCATGGGACCGATGGGCGTCTACTATTTCCTGTACGTCGTCCGGGAGGAAGTTCCGTCGCACAAAGAGTTCGAGGCCGAATACCGCAATTAGCCTGGATCAAGCTCCTGTGCTCGGGCGGGGCGGGGGCGCCTCCAGGCGATCTGGCGCCCGGCCGAAACACAGTGTCCGGAACATAGGAGTAGACCCTGATCCGGCTGTTTGAGGTCGAGATGGGCGCTTCGCGCTAAGGTTTGGACGCCCGGTCGGACAGTGGCGTCCATCGATGCCGCTGAGTGTCCTAGAAAGATGGACGCGGACAGCGTGGACAGCCTAAAGTGGCATACGGACAGTCAACAGAACACTCCGTGGACAGTCGGTGAACACCAAGCAGCGGGCGGAGCCCTCGCGACCACACCCCTGCCTGGACACCATCTATATGGACACTCACGGACAACATTGTACACCGACCCCTGACCCCCGGGGGTAGGACCGCCCGCTGCTGACGCTCTCGCCGCCGCTTTAGAAAGTGATCTCGAAGTTCTCTGGGAGATCCTTCGGCGGCGGAAGCTCCTCGACACCGTCGACCCTGGCTCCAGGCGGTCCGATCCTGAGACGCGCGCACATGTCCTCCACGGCCTGAGCGGCCCCCGCCAGGACAACCTCGACTGAGCCGTCCCGACGGTTGCGGACGATCCCGCGGACCCCGAGCCGCTGGGCCTCCGCACGGACCCACCAGCGGAAGCCCACGCCCTGGACTCGGCCCCGGATCCTGAGGGACCTACACGATTCCGCTCCTTCTTGCATCGCGGCTCGATTTCAGGGTGGTTTTGGCTGCCGTTCGGGCTAATATGAGGGGCGGCTGACTGAGCGGATAGTCATCACAAAGACGAAGAGTGCTAAGCATGGTTGATCGACATGGTGATCGTTATGGAGTGATCGTCGTGGGCGGGGGCCACGCCGGCTGCGAGGCCGCGTCGGCCGCTGCCCGACTCGGAGCCCGGACTCTGCTGGTCACCTCCTATCTCGCCCGCGTCGCCCAGTTGAGCTGCAATCCGGCGATCGGCGGTGTCGCAAAGGGCACGGTCGTTCGTGAGGTGGACGCGCTGGGCGGGATGATGGCCCGAGCCACGGACCGCGCGACGATCCAGTTCCGCATGCTCAACCGCTCTAAGGGGCCAGCGGTTTGGGCGCCGCGCGCGCAGTGTGATCGGGCGCTTTACCCCCGGGCCATGCGGGCGCTACTCGAACAGATACCCAACCTCCATTTTTTCCAAGCCAACGTGAAGGCTTTGATCCGCGAAGGCGGTCGTATTACCGGCATAGTCTGTACGGACGGCTCCGAATTCCGCGCCCGCTCGATCGTCATCACGGCGGGCACGTTTCTACGGGGCGGAATTCACATCGGAGGCGGCGTGCAAGAGGCCGGGGGTCGGGCCGGAGATGCGCCAGCGATCCAGCTCGCCGAGCAGCTGGAAGCGGAGGGAATGGAGGTTGTTCGTTTCAAGACCGGCACCCCTCCGCGGGTCGATGGCCGGACGATCGACTTCGCAAAGCTGGCGCGCCAGGACGGCGAGGACGACGGTTTCCGTTTCTCCCACTGGGAGGCGGCGGAACGGCTGCCCCAGCTTCCCTGCTGGATCACGTGGGCGGCGGAGCCGGTGAAGGAGATCATCCGGGAGAACCTCGAGCGCTCTGCCCTTTACGGCGGCCAGATCGCGGCTCAGGGACCCAGGTACTGCCCGTCCATCGAGGACAAAGTAGTCAAGTTCCCCGACGCGAAGCGTCACCAGATCTTCCTCGAGCCCGAGGGGCTGGAGACCAAGGAGTTCTACGTCAACGGGCTTTCTACCTCTATGCCGCCGGACGTACAGCGACGGTTCCTGGCGGTAGTCCCCGGGCTCGAGCGGGCGCTGATGACGCAGCCGGGGTACGCTATCGAGTACGACTACTTCCCGCCCCACCAGCTCTCACCGACGCTCGAGGTGAAGGCCCTGCCGGGGCTCTACTTCGCTGGCCAGATCAACGGCACCACAGGTTACGAGGAGGCCGCCGCCCAGGGCGTCGCGGTGGGGATCACGGCGGGCCTGGCCGCTCTCGATCGCGAACCTTGGATCATTGATCGCGATGAGGCCTACATCGGCGTCCTCATCGACGATCTGGTCACCAAAGGAGTCGATGAGCCCTATCGGCTGTTCACCTCCCGCGCCGAATTCAGGCTCCTCCTGCGTCAAGACAACGCATTGAAGCGTCTGGGCCCCCAGGCGGCTGAGCTCGGCCTTCTCGACGACGCAGAGAAGCGTCTTATGGAGGCGAGGCTGGAAGATGAAGAGAAGGCTCGGCACTGGGCCGCGGACACCCGGGTCACGCCCGATCTGGTCAACGCCTATCTGGAAGGCCGTGGCACCCCGCCTATCGTAGATGCGACATCGCTGGAGCGACTGGCGAAGCGACCGGAGGTGGGGCTGCTCGAGCTAGCGAGCGTGGTGGGGCGGCGCGGTGGGGTGCGGACCCCGGCGCCCGAAGCCCTGGCAGCGGTGGAGATGGAGATCAAGTATGCCGGCTATGTCACCAAGGAGCGCGCTCGGGCCCGCAGGCTACGGCGCCAGGGCGAGTTCGCGCTGCCGGTGGGGCTCGACTACTCCGAACTGGCGAGCCTCTCAATTGAGGCCCGCCAGAAGCTGAACCGTATCAGGCCGCGAACGCTAGCTCAGGCAGGGCGGATACCGGGGGTTGCGCCGAGCGATCTCCAGAATTTGATGATGGAGGTGCGCAAGGCGCAGCAACGCACCGCCCAAGCCGCAATCCCCTCTTCGGAAGGGGATGGAGAGTAGTATTGCGCAATAATGCGCAATCTGCTCGCGCAACGGCCGGGATCCACGGATCCCCGGTTTCACGTGGAACTCCGCACTGGGAGGACGTCCCTAGACTCTCCGTCGCTGATCCCCTGTGGCAGGGCAGGGAGCTGCCGGAGATCGAGGAGCACTTTGGCAGGTCGCCGCTGTATCATGGTCGTTCTGACCGGGCTAGCGGGCTTCACGAGGCTGCTAGGGCTAGGACACTTCGTCTGGTTCCCCCGTCCCTCTGCTTTACTATCTCTGGACGCGTCTCGGAACTATGCCTGCCGGCGAGCCGTTCGGCTTCTCGGTCCGTCTCTTGATGGTGTCGAACGGTGCTTCTCTCGTGATCGAGTCGCCGATGTCATCCGCTATATGAGCGGGGACCGGGAGCTCGTAACCGGGCTGGTGACCGTTCCCCGGAGATCCGACCCGATTCACAGGCGCCGAGGCCCGCTGTGGTCCGGTCAGAGATATGGAGCTGGCGGGCCTGTTCAGGCCCGCGGTACCCATGGGACCGTGGCTACGCGGCACGTGGCCTTGAGCCTCCTTGCACCCGTTCGTGGGGTCGTCGCCGGCTTCCTGTTTCACGTGAAACAGTTTTCCCCCGCCGCCCCCCCCGCTCCCCGCCGCCCCCCCCCTTTACCGCCCGATCCCGAGGCCCTATTATTGACCGTCCCGAGCCTCCCCCCGCCTCCCGTTCCGATAGTCCGGGCTGGGTTCCTATGTCGAAAATTATAGCGATCGCCAACCAGAAGGGCGGGGTCGGCAAGACCACGACCGCCATCAACCTCGGCGCCTGCCTGGCGGTCGCTGAGCGGTCCACGCTCATCGTGGACGCGGATCCCCAGGGCAACGCCACTAGCGGGATCGGCGTCCAGCGCGATGAGCTGTCGAGCTCCATCTATGATGCGCTGATGGAGGGGAAGCCCGCTGATGAAATCATCGTGCCGGGCGTACACTTCCCCCTTCTCGACGTGCTCCCCTCCCATCGAGACCTCCTGGGGGCCGAGGTCGTCATGGCCCACCGCCCCCAGCGGGAGACGCTTCTCAGGGCCGCGCTGGGAGATGTTCGCAACAAGTACGATTACATCATCATCGACGCGCCCCCCTCCCTGGGACTCCTGACGCTGAACGCCCTCGCCGCTGCGGATTCCGTCCTCATCCCGATTCAGTGCGAGTACTACGCACTCGAGGGACTGAGTCAGCTCTTGAACACAGTCCGGCTCGTCCAGCGTAGCCTCAACCCTGGACTCAAGATCGAGGGCGTTCTCCTCACGATGTTCGACGAGCGACTCAACCTCTCCAAGCAGGTGGCGGCTGAGGCGCGCGAATACTTTGGGCATTCTGTCTTTCAAACGGCGATCCCTCGAAATATCCGCCTGGCCGAGGCTCCGAGCTTCGGAGTCCCCATCGTCGTTTATGCTGTTCTTTCGACCGGTGCAGCGAGCTATCTCGCTCTGGCACAAGAACTTATGAGCAGGGACGCAAGTGCCAAAACCACAGCAGAAGCGACTCGGTAAGGGACTCTCCGTTCTTCTCGGCGAGTACGCGGAGACGCCCGAAACGACAGGTACCAGCGAGTTCGAGCACCTGCCGCTGGACCGGTTACGACCGAACCCATTCCAACCCCGACGAGCGGTTGAGCGCGGCAAGCTCTCGGAGCTGGTCGCCTCGATACGTGAGAACGGGCTCCTCCAGCCGCTCGTCGTGCGCCCCGTCACGGAGGGTTGGCAGATCGTCGCTGGCGAACGGCGCTGGCGGGCCGTCACGGAGTTGGGATGGACGGACGTCCCGGCCTATGTACGTGAGGCCGACGATCAGACGATGTTCGTGCTGGCTCTCGTCGAGAACCTTCAACGCGAGGATCTCTCCCCGGTCGACGAGGCTCACGCTTACCAGCGGCTGATCGACCAGTTCGGGCTGACTCAGGGAGACGTGGCGGATCAGGTCGGCCGCGACCGCTCCACCGTGTCGAACACTATTCGTCTCCTGAGTCTCCCCGAGCAGGTCCTGGAGATGCTGACCGCGGGCGAGCTGAGCGCCGGACATGCCCGCGCTCTGCTGGGTGTGGGCGATGCTGAGAGAGTGATCGTCCTGGCGCGGGAGACGGTGGAGCAGGGGCTGTCGGTGCGAGCGCTAGAGGCGCGGGTCCGAGGCCCCAAGCCGGCGACCGGCAAAAAGCCACGGCGCCGCCGCAGCGCGGGGAACGTGCAAGGCGCCACCGAACCGTATGCGCGACGCGCCGAACAGGCTCTTGGCCGCGCCTTGGGTACCGCTGTCCGGGTGACGGTTGTGGACAAGACCCACGGCCAGATCGAGATCCCGTTCCGCGATCCTGAGGACTTCGAGCGAATCGTCGAGGCCATCGTGGGCGTCGGCGGTATCGTCTAGGGGCGGGACCGATGAGCCAGCCGGATGGTCGTTATACTGTCGTCATCATCCCGGACGACTCCAGCCCCACCCGGAGATTCGAGCTTAGCGCTCGCGGTTTGAGGATGGGCACGGTGCTCGTCTCAGGCGCGCTCGTGATCCTCGCGGTCGTCCTGGCAAGCTGGTGGTACTTCGCAGCCCAGGCAGCCCGCGTCCCAGAGCTCGAGCGCGAGGTGGCGCGCCTCGAGGCTGAGAATGCTAAGGTCAAAGAGCTAGGCGCCGCGGTGGCCCAGCTCCAGGCGCAGTCCGAGCAGATCCGCACGATGCTGGGTGCCGACATCATGGCTTCGAGCGGTCAACCCGAGATTCCGCCGGCTGACGCGTCAGGTGCGGGGGACCCCGGATCTCTGACCACGGGGCTGTCTCCCAACATCCCCACGAGCTGGCCGCTATCGGCGGCGGGCTTCGTTACGCGTCAGTTCGGCAGCGCCGATCAGGCAGAGGCTCACCCAGGCCTCGATATCGCCGTGGCCAATGACACCTACATCCGCGCCAGCGGCGCCGGCGTGGTCAGCGAGGCCGCCGCAGATTCAGTGTACGGTCTCTTCGTGTTGCTCGACCACGGGAACACTGGCTACAGTTCGATGTATGGTCATGCTTCGCGCCTCTTTGTGGCGCCGGGGGATTCAGTTCGTCAGAACCAGGTCATCGCGCTCTCGGGCAATACGGGCCGCTCGACCGCGCCGCACCTCCATTTCGAAGTTCGTCAAGATGGCCAACCCGTCGATCCTTTAACTTTGGTCCAGCCCAGGTCCGGTTCTTGAGGAAATAGATGTTAGGAAGAGCTAAGAACCCTGCGGAGGAGCAGAAAGCAACGATGTCAAAAACCCAAGGTGAACTAGGAGGGGAGGGCAACATCTCCATCATCGGGGTCGGTATGAAGATCGTCGGCGACGCCGAGACTGAAGGAACCATCCGCGTCGAGGGCCGCGTCGAGGGGACGATCCGTGCCGGAAAGTCCGTGGTCGTAGGGCGCACCGGAGAAGTCGACGGCGATATCATCACCCAGGACGCGATCATCAGCGGCCAAGTTGCCGGCAATATCACCGCCGATAGCCGCCTCGAGCTGCAGTCGACGTGTAACGTCACCGGCGAGTTGCGCAGCCGTCGGGTTCAGCTCGACGAGGGTGCACGCTTCAACGGCCAGATGCACATGGACGAAGCCTCGAAGTCGAAGAGCGTCGTGGTCAAGTCGGCTGACGCCCCAGCTCCGCTAGAAAAACACGGTCGACAGCAACAGACAGCTTCGAGAGCCTGACCCGGTCCCTCGAACTCCGGCGCATTATTTTGGCTGAGTTGGAGGGATGCGGCGCAGGCCGCCCAGGGTTGTGCTAGGGGAGGGATGGCGGGGCGATCAAACAAACGTTTGCGCGCCCTGGAAACTTTGCCCCCCGCTGCCCCTAATATCACTTTCCGCTTCTCTATCCTATCCTTTCTCCCCGGCCCCGGCCGGCTCCAGGATTGAAGATTCATGACCAAGGGAAAAGACTCCAAGGCCGACCGCCCCAAAGGACGGGAACGGTCACAACGCCAGGCCTTCACTGAGGATGAGCGCCTGTTCAGGCGCGAGCTAGAGGAGCTCGAGGACGGAGTCGGTACGGGGTCGCCTGAGCTCACAGAGGATGAGCGGGTGCTCGACGCCAAGCCCGCGCTCCCTTCGATGTACAAAGATCCGTGGCGCGTCTTCCGTATCATGGGCGAGTTCGTCGAAGGCTTCGATACCCTCACCGAGGTGGGTAAGGCTGTTTCGATCTTCGGGTCCTCCCGCACGAAGCCGAGCGATCCCGACTACAAAGCGGCCGTTCAGACGGCTCGGCTGCTAGCGGAGGCCGGCTTCTGCGTCATCACGGGTGCGGGGCCGGGAATCATGGAAGCGGCCAACAAGGGGGCCAAACAAGGTGGCGGAAAGTCCGTCGGCCTCAATATCGAGCTCCCGTTCGAGCAGGGGATCAATCGCTACGTCGACCTCGCGATCTCGTTCCGCTATTTCTTCGTGCGTAAGACGATGTTTGTGAAATACTCGGAGGGGTTCGTGATCTTCCCGGGCGGCTTCGGCACGATGGACGAGCTGTTCGAAGCGCTCACTCTCATTCAGACCGGCAAGGTGCACAACTTCCCGCTGGTCATCTTCAACAGCCGTTACCATTTGTCGCTCCTGCGCTGGATCAAGCACCAGATGCTGCGGGGCGACAAGATCTCGTCTGACGATCTCGATATCATCAGCCTCGCGGATACGCCGGAGCAGGCCGTCCGCATCATCGTCGACGCGTACGAGGAACGGAACGCGAAGGACTCAGAGGGAAGGATCCGGCAGCCTAAGGGTGGCAAGGGTGGCAAGGGTGGCAAGGGCGGCAAGGGCGGCAGTACCTGGTAATGTCTTTTTCCAGCTTGCTTGTCTCTCGCAGCGTCCATAGCTTGCCCTCGTTTTCCAGACCCCAACTTCGAGCCAGTCGCCGATGTCGGAATCGAAGGGCGAGCCGTCAGCCTATCTTCGCGGTCCACTCATCAACCCCGATCCGATAACCGGCGAAGAATCCGTCGCCGATCTCATCGACGGCGCTTTCCTCTCCTACAACGCAGGCCGGATGCGCGAAGCCTGCCAGCTGTTCGCTGGGAAGATCCTCGATCCGAAAGTCACCGTAGGCCTGAGCCTCAGCGGAGCGCTCACGCCGGCGGGGTTGGGCATGTCGGCCCTCATCCCACTCGTCGGTGCCGGCTTCGTCGACTGGATCGTCTCTACCGGAGCGAATTTGTACCACGACGCCCACTTCGGAATAGGTCTCGAGATGCGAAGGGGACGTCACGACATCAGCGACATCACCCTACGCGAAGAGGGCGTCGTGCGGATCTACGACATCTTCTTCGACTACGACGTGCTTCTCTCGACCGATGCCTTCTTCCGCAAGATCATTTGTGAGGACGAGTTCCAGCGGACGATGGGCACGGCCGAGTTTCATCACTTGTGCGGTCGCTATGTGCGCGAGCGCGAGCAAGCTCTTAACCTTGGACGTAAGTCGTTGTTAGCCAAGTGTTTCGAGGAGAGGGTGCCGATTTACACTTCGTCGCCCGGCGACTCCAGCATCGGGATGACCATCGCCGAGAGAGCACTGGCCGGAAGCGAGCTACGGATCGACCCATCCATCGACGTCAACGAGACCGCCGCCATCGTCCTGGGTGCCAAGCGAAGCGGTGGAAAAAGCGCCGTCGTGATCATTGGGGGAGGCAGCTCGAAGAACTTTTTGCTGCAGACGGAACCGCAGATTCAGGAAGTGCTCGGCATCGACGAGAGCGGCCACGACTACTTCCTCCAGATCACGGATGCTCGCCCGGACACGGGCGGGCTGTCCGGGGCCACGCCTTCCGAGGCCGTCAGTTGGGGTAAGGTGGATCCGGAGGCCCTGCCGGACACGGTCGTCTGCTACGTCGACGCCAGCATCGGCTTGCCAATATTGGCCTCTTACGTACTCGCGCGGCGCGAGCCCCGCCCGCCGAGGAGACTCTACGATCGTCGCAGCGAGCTGCTAGGGGAACTGGAGCGTGAGTACCGCCGCGGGCGCTCGCAGTAGCAGACCCGCGTCGCCCAGAACGTATAGCCGCCGATGCGCATACCGGGCCCCCTCCTAGAGGGTCGGTTCATCAGCCGGCCTAACCGCTTTCTAGCCGTCGTCGAGCTGGATGGCCGTGAAGTCGAGGCGCACCTTCCCGATCCGGGCCGCCTCGAGGAATTGCTCCTTCCCAGCACTCGCGTTTGGGTGAGGCCCGCCGCCAGCGAGGGACGCAAGACTCGTTTCACGCTGGCGTTCCTGGAAGCTCCAACTCGGGAGCTCGTCTCGGTCGTAACGACCTTGCCTAATGAGCTAGTCGCCGAAGCGCTGCACGATCGACAGATAGGCGAGCTTGCTGAATGGGACATCGCCGCTCGCGAGCACCGATGGGGTGGGAGCCGCTTTGACTTTCTTCTCAAGCGGGGAGAGCGACGGTTACTTCTCGAGGTTAAGTCGGTCACCCTCCTCGACGAACAGGGGGGCCGGGCGCTTTTCCCCGACGCCGTCACCGTCCGCGGCGCGCGCCACCTGCGGGAACTAGCTGAAGCGCTGACGGCCGGCTTCGAGTCGGCCGTTCTGTTCGTCGTCCAGCGCGGCGATGCTAAGAGCGTTACGGCCGCCCGAGCTATAGATCCCAACTTCGCCGCGGCGCTGGAAGCCGCCCAAGCCGCTGGTGTGTTGCTCCTCGCCTACCGAAGCCGCGTGAGCCTTTCTGAGGCAGTGATCACCGAACCCATACCTGTCCGTACAGCGTAGCCTGGGCTAGTCGGACATGCCCGGCCAATCCGACATCGGATCCGTAGAGCGGACGATGTTCATGCCGGCCTCGGCGAAGCTCGTGTAGGCT
This sequence comes from Candidatus Indicimonas acetifermentans, assembly GCA_947581815.1. Lineage (GTDB taxonomy): Bacteria > Gemmatimonadota > Gemmatimonadetes > Palauibacterales > KS3-K002 > Indicimonas > Indicimonas acetifermentans. The sequence continues at coordinate 9,685 of CANPVX010000033.1, forward strand.
TCGTTCGCTTGGTCCGTGAAGTCGACTACCCCAGGGACGACGACGGGCGAGCTGCAATCTTCCATCAAGTACACCTTGCCCGCGAGCCGCGCGTCGGGGGGAGCGAGTTCTTCGAGCAGATCGCGAATCGTCCAGGCGACGCAGTGGCTCTTCGCTTGGCCAGCGATGATCACGGCGTCGAACCCGAAGAGGCGGTCGATTAAGCTCCTGTTTTCCTCTGCGATCGGCTGCCCGGACGCGTCGGCCATCACCTCCGGGTTCAAAGCGGAGTAATGCTCGGTCAGCGGGTTGCTCCCCTTGACTTCAAACCTGGCCTGGCGCCGCCGGCCGACAGTGTGAAAGAAGACGGCTTCCTCGATCGATGAGGCCAGCGCGTGGCCGATGCTCCCCAACATCGCGTGGTAGGGCCAGATCATCAGCGGGTACTTCCCCGCCTGGGTCAGCTGTGCGACGTAGTGGCGGGCGTGCTGCTGCAGGTACTCGTAGTCGCCGCACGCCAGGCTGTCGGCGATGTAAGGGTTGACCTTCCAGCGACCGCGTTCGACGTCCTCGAGCGTGATGATCGTCTCAGCGCCGTTAGGATGTTCGCCTGCGTCGTCGACCCAGAAGAACGGATGAAAGATCTGCATAGTCGTGTGCGTATCCAGCGTGGGCGCGATCTCGGTTATCGACCCGAGGTTGTGATAGATGAACTCGCAGATGCGCACGCTGTCTTCCACAGCGGCCAAGCCCGAACGTCCTGCAACGAACAGCTCGAAGCCCGGGACGCAGAAAGTGTTCTGACAGTCCACCAAAACGAGGCAGATACGGAGGTCATCCAGGGCAGCCGGCTGGATGGCGTGTTTCGCCGCCCACGCCGCTGCTTCCACGGCCCGACGGTCGTAGGGCACGCGCCAGACCTCTCCCGCTTTGCCGGAATCGAAGTGTGGCGGTATTGGAAGCTGCTTCAGGCTCACCGCTCCCCTTTCACTTTTTGATCGGGATGTCTCCCCCCCGCCGCCCCCAGCCCGCGCGCGGTTCTGGCCCCTGGATGGTGCCCAAGATAACCGGCGCTGCCGCTGAGCGGATGCCCTCCCAAACCGAACCGCGGAAGGGGACGCAACCCTTCGGGCCTGGGCGGCATCCAATCAGATAGAAGGCGGACGAAACGAAACTCGCAGGCCGCTCCGCTCGTAAGGTATCAGTGAGAAGACAGGATCCGACCCTTTGGCTCGAGTAGTGGTGGAGGTATAGAGAAAATGTTGAGCACGGCTTGGAAAGTTCAGTTGGCCGCTAAGGCACTAGCGCTGGGTTTGTTGGCGATCGGGGCGATGGCCGTCCTATTTTACTCAGCCGCCGAGCGGTTCCAGGGCTGGCCCGTGTAGTTCTAAGGCTGCAAGAGGTCAGTTCGGGAGGGGGCGCCGCGGCTGGCGCCCCCTCTTTTTGCGTTCAGGATGGCGGCGACGTTGTTCTACTGCTTCCTTCTTAGCTACAATGGCCTTCATAGCATAAACTTCCTGGGCCACGCGCAGTTTCCTTGCGCCCGGCGGTCAACTACTGCACCCGACATTGAACCGAGGTCACTTGAGAGTCTTCCTCACCGGCGGGACCGGATTGGTTGGAAGCCATGTCGCGGACATGCTAAGGCGCGAGGGTCACGAGATCACAGCGCTCGTACGTCGCGACTCCGACGTCAGCTTCCTGCGGCAGCTCGGAGTTCGGCTGTGCGTCGGCGACCTCACACTCGCGGCTTCGCTGACCGAAGCGCTGCGGCCTTGCGAGTCCCTGGTCCATTCTGCCGCGTTGATCGTCGCCGGCTCGTCATGGGAGGTGTATCAGAGGGTCAACGTTGGTGGTACGGAATCCCTATTCGAGGCGGCCGTCGGGGCCGGCGTGAAGAGGGCCGTGCACATCAGCACAGTGGCGGTGTACGGTGGCGCTGAAGTAGCTGGGCGAGCGCCGGTCGACGAAGAGGTGCCGCTGGACCTGCCCCTCGCCTCTGGCGAGTTCTACGCTCGTTCGAAGCGATTGGCGGACGCGGTCGCGAGCCGTTTTCAGGCCGAGCGAGAGATCGAAGTGGTGATCGTGCGCCCCGCTCTCGTTTACGGTGAGCGAGACCGAATCGCACTGCCGCGATTGGCGCGCTTCCTCCGCTCTCCCGTAATCCCCCTCGTCGGCGACGGGGCGAGGGCTCTCCCCATCGTTTACGCCGGCAACGTGGCCGGGGGCATCGTCCGGGCTATGCGCAGCCCCGCTGCAGCGGGCCGTACGTACAACCTCGCCACCGACTTCACGATCTCTCAGAAGGACTTCTTGCGCCTACTCGCAGAACGGCTAGGGGTGAAACCGATCTTCGTGCCCATCCCGTATGATGCCGCTCACGGTCTCGCCTGGACGATCGAGAGAATCACGGGGGCGCTGACTGATCGGCCCCCGTTCCTCAACCGCCGCAACGTTTCCTTTATGGGTGCCGGGAATCCCTTCGATTCGCGGCGTATTCGCGCCGAGTTGGGCTGGGAGCCAGAAGTCGATCACGCCGAGGGCGTGCGGAGGTCTGTGGACTGGTACCTGCAGGGGAAGCGCGCGCGCTGACGGCACCGCGCGAACCGCGCTAGCTTCGCTCCGCTCGGCTGCTCCTCAGCCGATCAGAGCTCATCGGTCCCGCCCCGCAGCGTCTCGTCCAGCGCGCGGCTGACCTTGCGGAAGGCCTTCTTCAGGGCCACGCCATAGTACGACGCGGCCTCCTTGGCATCTTCCTTGTAAGCTCGTTTCTGCTCGCTGCGCCTCTGGTATTCGCCGCGCAGGATACGATCGTAGTGACCCTCGCGGATCCAACGCTGCATCTCAGCCACACGCAGTACGTGGAAAGGGTGTGTGGAGCCCAGAAGGTTCATCACCTTGAAGACCACATCGGCGAGGTCTTTGTCCTCCTCGTATTCTTCCGCCTGGATCAAGAACTCGCCCAGGTTCAGGGCGTCCGAGTGATGGTCGGTTCCACCCGCCAGCTTCATCAGCGTGCTCATGGCCGCCTCTGGCGTCTGCGTTCCCAGAAGCGCCACCCGATCCGAAGAAAGCTCGGCCTTCCGACTCCACTCCAGCAACGCCAGGACTACGACTTGGATCGCGATCCCGGCGATCGGGATCTGGCGCTGGCTCAGCAGTATCAAGATCACGAGGATCGTGCGGTACAGCACGTGCTCGCTGGCGACGTGCCCTACCTCGTGCGCGAGTACGGTCTCCAGCTCCTCCGGTTCCAGCAGGTCGACCGCCGCGCTGTTGATGATGATGAAGGGCTCCTCGACGCCGAAGGCGCCGGCGTTGGCGATGGGGGTCTGAGATACGAAGAGCTCTGGCTCCCAGCCTAGGTCCATGGTGTCGAGCACCGTGAGGTAGCGCTTGTGAATCCAGTCGTACTGCGTCTCCGTCACTCGGACCGCGTTCGCCTGGAAAAAGAGGCGGATCCCGCGCTCGCCCAGCATGGCGACGATCTTGCGCATGACCTCCGAGAAGCCCGGGATCGCAGATAGGCTGCGGAGCGCAGCCCGGTCTGCCGGGTGCTCCCAGCTAGACGAGTCGATATCGGGGAGCCTGACCCGGCCCGGGGGAGCTAGGGTGCTGGACGTATCGTTCATGACATTTAGCCTCCTACTGTTAATCTCGGGGGGAAGGCCCGTGCAGTCAATTTCGAGAACCCTACGAGAGCGTTGCCTTTCTGGGTTCATATCGACATATTGTGGGCCCCAGGCCCTCCCGGTTTTCGACAAGGCCCGTGCTTACAAAGCGTTGACTGGCGGAAAGCCGTCCCTTGTAAACGGGCTCTGGGGATGCTGCCGAATCGGCAGCGCCTGAAGAACCGGATCCAAAACACGGAATACAGCCAGGAGGAGGAGCGATGTTAAGACGGCCCGAGCGAACGGCGGTCAACGCCCTAATCGGAACGCTTGTCTTTGTGCTGGTTACTGCGGGCTGCGCCTCCGGTGTCAAGCAGGGAGATCTGGACTCAGCGATCGCGCAGGTGCGCGAGGAGATGCGCTCGGGCGATGACCAGCTCTCGAGCCAGATCGATGGGCTCGATCGGCGCGTCAGCAGCCTCGAGAGCGAGATGCAGTCGCTGCGGACCGACTTCAACGTTTCGATGGAACGGATGCAGGGGATGTTGAGATTCAATGTCCCCGTCCACTTCGAATACGACGTTGCCGACCTGCGCGAGCTCGACAAAGTTGTCCTGGAGAGGTTCTCTTCGGTGGTGAAGAGGTACTATGCAGACGCCATAGTCACCATCGAGGGGTTTGCCGACCCCGCCGGCTCGGAGGCTTACAACCTCAGTCTCGGCATGCGCCGGGCAGGCTCGGTCAAGCAGTACCTGACGACGTCGGGAGGCCTGCAGCCCGATCGCGTGAAAACCGTCAGCTACGGCGAGGCTCCCGATCGGCAGGTCGTGCCGGGCGCCCGTGGGCCGGGAATGGCGGGTGTCGAGAATCGGCGTGTGGCTCTCGTGATAGACTACTCGGGTTCGACGCGCACGGCGCGCGGGATGTAACGCGACCCGACGAATCCTTCCGGGGTATCAAGCGGCGCCCTGCGGCTGACGGCCGGGGGCGCTGCTTTTCTTTAGGCCGAAGTAGTGCGACATGACTGAAGAAGCAGCCAACCAACTGGACCTCCCCACCGACTTCGGTGACTGGGAGGCCGAATATCGGGCCCTCGTCGATAGCTGCGCGCTGATCGGCCGAGTCGATCGCGGCGCGGTGCTCCTCACTGGCGATAAGCCGGCGGAGATGCTGAATGGCCTGGTCACCAACCAGGTGGCGGCTGCGGGAGATAGCGGTCGCTACGCGCTTCAGCTGACCGCCAAAGGGCGCGTGCTCACCGACCTGCGAGCTTTCCCCACGAGCGTGGGGATCTGGGTGGACGTGCCCCGGGCGGGCCTCCAGAACCTGCTAGCCACTTTCAGCAAATACTTGCCCCCGCTCTATGCCCGCTTCGAGGATGCGAGCGAACGGATTCGCCACCTGGCGGTGCACGGTCCGCGTGCGCCGACGACATTCGAGGAAGCGCTGGGCGCCGCTCCGCCGACCGAACACCTCGGCGTGAACGAGATCGCTGGCCTCTCGCATGAGCCAGTCCTCGTTGTTAGGAACCGGCGCATGGGAGATGCCGTCGAGCTCATCGGCAGCGAGGCATCGATCGCAAGACTGGCCGCCGATCTGCTGCCCTCCGTTCGGCGCCACGGCGGGCGGCTCGCCGGGGCCCGGGCCCTGGAAGTCGCCCGGGTGGAGTGGGGGGTCCCGCTGTACGGCGTCGACATGAGCGAGGACAACCTTGCGCAGGAGACGGGGCTGGAGGACGCTATTTCCTACGACAAGGGATGTTATCTCGGCCAGGAAGTGGTTTCGCGGATCCATTTCAGAGGTCACGTCAACCGCCACCTCAGGAGCCTCGCCTTCCTCGGAAGCGAGCTCCCCCCCCCTCCGGCCGGCGCAGAGCTGCTCGCCGGGTCGAAGCAGGTAGGCGTCGTCACTTCAGCCGTGTCCTCACCAGAGTTCGGTTCGATCGGCCTCGGCTACGTTCGTCACGAGATCGAGCCTGGCGAGACCCTGCGCTGGGCGGGAACCGACGCTGAGGGATCGCTCGAAGTCCGCGAAGCCCCTTTCCGCGCCCGCTCCGTTTGAGGTCGTCGGTTGGGCCGGTTAGATTCATTCGCAGTCTTCGCATGGCCGGCGAGCTTCCCCCTGCGCTGTAAAGTGTTCAAGGAAGGGCGTTTATGAGATGGATGACCTGAGCCAAACTCAGCTCCAAGAGCTGTATTACTACATGAAGCTGACGCGCTCGCTCGAAGGGCGCTTGGAGTTCCTGTTTAAGCAGGGCAAGATAGTTGGCGGCCTGTACAGCAGCCTGGGTCAGGAAGCCGAGTCGATAGCCGCGGCCTATGCGCTCGAGGATGGTGACTGGCTCGGTCCGGGGATTCGCAATCTCGGTGCGCTTTTGGTGAGAGGGGTATCTCCAAAGGAGATGTTGCTCCAGTACATGGCGAAGGCGGACGGCCCTTGCAGAGGCAAGGACACCACGACGCACTTCACGGATCCTGTCCGAGGACTCGTGGGACCGATCTCGCCGCTTGGCACGATGATCTGCGTGATGAGCGGGGTAGCATTGTCGTTCAAGCTGCGGCGAGAGCCGCAGGTAGCGCTCACTTTCATCGGCGAGGGGGCCACTCGAACTGGAGCCGCTCACGAGGGGACGAATTTGGCGGCGGTCCAAGGCTCACCCTTGGTTCTGATCGCCGAGGACAACGGTTGGGCGTTTGCGACGCGAACGCACGAGGAGGTCGCAAACACGAACTTGGTCGACATGGCGGAAGGGTACGGCGTCCCCGGCGTCCAGGTCGACGGCAACGATGCGCTTGCAGTATACGCCGCGGCTAAAGAAGCCGTTGATCGAGCGCGCGGCGGGGGCGGTATGTCGATCATCGAGGTCAAGACGTATCGTATGAAAGGCCACGCCCAGCACGATGCTCAGAAGTACGTGCCCCCTGAGGAGCTCGAGCTGTGGCGCGCCCGCGATCCGATCGACCGCTACATCAGCTACCTCACGGCCGAGAGTCTTGCGACCGAATCGGAGATCGCGGAGATGGATAAGCGGATAGAAGCCGAGCTGGACCAGGCGGTATCGGAGGCCGAGGCTTCCCCAATGCCGGACCCGGTGAGCGCTCTCTCCGGCACTTACGCCGATGCACCTCCCGCTGAGTTATGGGCGCGCGAGCTTTGATGGGCTCGATTGAAAGAGGCGTACATCGATCATGACGGTCACGGGAGTCGCCGCGGCGCAAGCCGCTGGCGAGCAGGAAACGATAGACGAGAAGAAGGCGGTCACCTATCTCGAAGCGATCCGCGAAGGTCTCTGGGAGGAGATGGAGGCTGACGAGTCGGTCTTCATCCTGGGTGAGGACATCGCCCGCTATGGCGGCGCGTTCAAACTAACGGACGGCTTCCTGGATCACTTCGGTGCCGATCGAGTCATCGACACGCCGATCAGCGAAGCCGCCATCGTCGGCGCTGCGATCGGCGCGAGCCATCGAGGATTGAAGCCGGTCTGCGAGATGCAGTTCATCGATTTCATCGCCCCGGCTTTCGACATGCTCGTAAACTTCGCGGCCAAGAGCCGCTACCGGACCCAGATCGGAGCCCAGATCGTGGTTCGGGGACCCTGCGGAGGTGGGGGCCGTGGGGGTCCATTCCATTCCCAGAATGTGGAGTCCTATTTCCTGAATGTGGCGGGTATCAAGATGGTGGCGCCGGCGACCGCATACGACGCTAAAGGTCTGATCAAGGCGGCCATTCGCGATCCCGACCCGGTCCTCTATTTCGAGCACAAGTTCCTCTACCGCAGGGTCAAGGAAGTTCTGCCCGATGAGGATTACGTCGTCGCGATCGGCTCAGCTCGTATCGCCCGTGAGGGAGGCGGATTGACCATCGTCACCTTCGGCCAGATGGTTCATAAGTCACTCGAAGCTGCGGAGAAGATCTCCGCTGAGGACGGAGCGGAGGTCGAGGTGATAGACCTCCGCTCGCTCAACCCGATGGACGATGAGACCATCATCGGCTCCGTCAGGAAGACCGGCCGCTGCCTGATCGTGCACGAGGCGCCGCGGACCGGCGGAATCGCTGGCGAGATCACGGCGCGCATCAACGAGCTGTGCTTCGAATGGCTCGACGCGCCCGTCCGCCGGGTCACTGGACCGGACACGCCGGTACCTTTCAGTCCTCCGCTCGAGGACTACTTTCTCGTGCAGGTGGATGATATCGTGAAGGCGAGCAGATGGCTGCTCGCGTATTGAGCTCGCTGGTAGTCGACGACCCAGTGATCGGTTACTAGAACCCAGAGAATCATCAATGCCTAAGATCGACGTTATCATGCCCCAGATGGGGGAATCGATCGCCGAGGGCACGATTACGAAGTGGCTCAAGGAGAAGGGGGAGAGCGTCGAGCGCGACGAGTCGCTGCTCGAGATCTCCACCGATAAAGTCGATGCAGACATCCCTTCCCCGGCCTCCGGCACGCTGGCGGAGATTCTCGTCGCTGAGGGCGAAACGGTAGAGGTGGGCACGCCGATCGCCCGCATCGAGACAGAGGCGGGAGCCGCCGTCGAGGCGGCGGACGAGGGGGGCGAGGGGGGCGAGGGGGGAGCGCCGCCAGAGGCCGAAACCGCGCCGGCGCCCTCAGCGCAGCCGGAGCCCGAGCCTGCTCCAGCCGCCGTTGCCGCATCCCCGCCCGGCGATGGTGATGGCGACGGAGGGCCGCTGACGCGCGACCAGCGGCTGCGCACGCGCTCCACGCCGCTCGTGCGCCGCATGGCGGCCGAGCACGGCATCGACGTCTCGAGCCTCAGCGGAAGCGGAATCAGCGGCCGAGTCACCAAGAAAGACATCATCGCCGTCATCGAGGGACGACCGGCGGCGGCCGCCCCTGCCGCTCCGGCCGGCGTGCCGGCGGGCCCGCCCGGGGTCATGTATGTGCCCATCCATGGTGAGACGCTCGAGATCAAGATCCCGGAGATCATCATCAAGGAGACCGACCGGGTCGAAGAGATGAGCGTCATGCGGCAGAAGATCATGGAGCACATGCTCATGAGCCGCCGCGTCAGCGCTCACGTCAGTAGCGTCTTCGAGATCGACTTCGACCGGGTCGCGGATGTGCGTAAGAAGCTGAAGCCGCGTTTCGAGCAGGAAGGCGTCAAGCTGACTTACATGCCGTTCATCATCAAGGCCGTGATAGAGGGGATCAAGGCCTACCCGGTGGTCAACTCATCGATCTCCGGACGAAAGGTCATCTACCACGGCGATATCAACATCGGCATAGCCGTCGCCATGGATGAAGGCCAGGGGCTCATCGTCCCGGTCCTCAAGAACGCCGACGACCTCAGCCTGCTGGGGCTCGCCAGACACTCGAACGATCTGGGGAACCGCGCCCGGACCCGCAAGCTCGATCCGATGGAGGTGCATGGCGGCACCTTCACCATCACCAATCCGGGAGTCTTCGGCTCGCTCTTCGGGATGCCGATCATCAACCAGCCGCAGGTGGCCATCCTGGGAATCGGCGCGATCGAGAAACGGCCGGTCGTCATCAACGACATGATCGCGATCCGCCACCGCGCCTACTTCGGCATCTCCTACGACCACCGCATCGTCGACGGCGCCATGGCCGACTTCTTCATGGTCAAGCTGAAGGAGGTTCTGGAGAGCTTCCCCGAAGACATGTGAGGGGCTGCCGGCCCTCATCACCGGAGCTCTGCCGCGCCGGCGAGTCTCTGAAGCCCCAGCCGTAACCCGAACGCACAACCCCACTTTGCATTCTGACGGGTCCCCGCCGAGAGCCTAGCCCTCTGCGGTCAGACGCGCGAGCGCGCGCTCCGCCACTTCGCGTTGGGGGGTGAACTGTGGCTCGCAGTAGCGCAACAGCGCCGCGACCTTCGAGTAGGCGCGGATCGCCCTCTCGCGCTCCCCCTGCTGTTCGAGCAG
>CANPVX010000034.1 GCA_947581815.1 Candidatus Indicimonas acetifermentans
GGCCCTGTAGCTCAGGCGGATAGAGCAGCGGTTTCCTAAACCGAAGGTCGCAGGTTCGAGTCCTGCCAGGGCCGTTGATCGCCGCAGCGGCTTTCGCGGGATCCACCGTTGGCGCCGCACGGTCGTAGAATTGGGTTGAGAGCGCTGATGGCTAGCGTCCAAGAAAATCTCGACAGGATCAAGAACCATATTGCCGAGCTGTGCGAACAATTGGACGAATGGCAGGCGGCGATCGACGAGTTCAGGGCCAGGGCCGAGGAGCGTAAGGTTACGAGCAGTGGAGAATACCGACTGCGAGAGCTGGTTTTGCTGCGCGAGGAGACGGACCAGAGGCTGGCCCAGATTCGTCAAGCGCTCAACGATGCATTGGAGGACCTTGAGGAGAGCGTGAGAGACTCATGGGGTGAAGTGAGAAAAGAATTCAAGAGCGCGAGGGAGAAGCACAACTAGCGGGTCCTTCACTGGATGGTCGATCGATCGATTGTGCCCAGGTAGTCGGTGCGGATCTCGACTAGCCGCACGCTGCCCTCTACCGACTCGAACTTCAGCATCGCGAACGGCACCTGTGAAGTGAAGAACCAATGCCCGGGTTCTTCGCCCATCGTCCGCACGTGGTGGGCATCGAAGGTGCCGACGCCTTCTAACGTGACCTTCTCAATCCCCACATATTCGGCGTTCGTGTTGCGGCACTCCTCGCGCCAGCCAGCGCCTGGGAAGTTGCCGATGTCCCCGGCTGGAACACGCACCGGCGGCTGATCGCCGTACTGGACGATATAGTCCAGCATCTCGCCGGCGTCGAATGGAAAGCCGGGGACGAGCATCTGGGCCGTGATTAACGTGCCGCCGACGGGCATCGGCATCATCATCTCGATCCAGTATAGTTCCTCATCTCCTTGGCTCTCCCGATCCACGACGGCTATGCTGATGGTCATTTCGCGCTGGTCTTTCATCTCGAAGCGCCAGCGGGCATACTCACCGACCGTCAACTGGGTGAAGAGCTCGTCGCAGAATGCTCGGGAGTTCTGCGCCTGGAGGTTCCCCGTCGACACGAGCCCAGTGCAGGCCAGCGCCGCCAGGGCCACGCGGATTCGCATGGGTCCAAGAGAGCTATGCCCAGTACCCGCGGCAAGTCCCGGGTTGGTTTGTATCAGGCGGGTTTGTATCTTCCCGCGGCACGGCGGCGAGCGGGCCTCAGCATAGCGAGTCGTGTCCGAGGGCCGGCCCTGACTTCGATGAGTGTACTGATACGATGGCGAATCCCAAGAAAGGTGAGACGAAGGCGCCGCTAGTGGGGATTCTCACCGGCAGCCCCAGCGATCTGCCCACGATCGAGAAGACTCAAGAGACGCTGGAAGAGCTGGGGGTCCCCAGCGAGCTCAAGGTCCTGTCAGCGCATCGCACTCCCGATCTCACCGTGGAGTACGTGCAATCCGCAGAGCTGCGTGGCGTCAAGGTGTTCATCGCCTGCGCCGGGATGGCGAATCACCTGGCGGGTACGGTCGCGGCCCATACAGTGCTGCCTGTGATCGGTGTACCGCTGACGTCGGGTGCGCTCGCGGGCCTCGACGCGCTGCTCTCGACCGTACAGATGCCGCCGGGCGTGCCCGTCGCTACAGTGGCCGTGGACGGGGCTCGGAACGCCGCCTATCTAGCTGCGCAGATTCTGGCGTTACAGGATGCCGGGATTCGGAAGAGCCTGGAAGCCGCCCGCGCGGCTGCGCGCCGTCGCTATGAGGGGAGTGAGGGGAGTGAGGGGGGGGAGGGGGGGGACGGGGGGGCGAGTTGACGCAGGCTCCGCAGGATTATTGCGCGGCCGCAGACTGAGACGCCTCCGTTTCCTGTTCGTCTTTGGTTTTGGTCGGGCCTGAGCCGTTGCCGTCCGCCGCCGGGTCCTCTGTCAGTAGCTCGAGCGAACGCGGTTTCCGCCAGGGTAGGATCTGCCGCGCTAGCATATCCCAGTTATCCGCGATGAAGTCTGCCAATTTCTTCTCCGTGTTGGCTCGGGTCGAGATATAGCACATCTCGCACGTGTTGCTGCTGGTAAAGTCCTTCAGCATATCGCGCTGATCATTGTAGTAAGCCATGACCATGGCGCACGGGGTCAGCCGACCATCGGGGTTGATGACGAGGAAGCGTCGACCGGCCTGGCAGCCAGGGATGCCTCCCTCGGTGAAGAATTTATAGTACTTCCACATCACTCGCTCGGACGTGTATATCGGGTACCCCTCGTTTTTCATGTCTACGATTTTCTGAAAGACTTCGCGGACTTCTTTGAGCTGATCTTCGCGTGGAGTACCTTCGGGATCGCTCATGCGCAGCGGAGTGTAGACCGAGAAGTTGATCGGCGTGCGCCACTTGCGCATCAGCTTCACCATGTCGGGTACGTCCCGATAATTCCACGCTGTGATACACGTATTGATCGACACATCGTTGTTAGCACGAGCGGTGAGCTCCGGGATTACGCGGTCCATCTTCTGAAAGAGCTTCGGTATGCGCCGAAAATCGCTATGTCTGTCGTCGGGAAAGTCGAGAGAGATCGAGAACTGGTTGATCCCGGCGTCGCGCAGCTTCTCGTACTTATCAACGTTCATCGCCGCACAGTTGCTGACCAGGATCATCCAGGGCAGACCGCCCGGGTTCGCCATTGCGCGCGTGATATCATAAACGTCGCCCCGCGCCAGCGGCTCGCCGCCGGAGATGTGGGACACTACGGGACGCAGCTCGCGGCAGATCGCCGCGTAGTCCTCGGCCTGGAGCCTTGTTTCGCCCTTGAATGGCCCGCCCCAGTTGCAGTGCCAGCAATTCGCCGTGCAGTAATGCGTGATCTCGAAGGAGATCGAAATGGGACGTTGCTCGAGTTTGTTGCGCAGCCCGCGATACAACATCTTGAGGGCCAGCTTGCCGCTAACGTTCATTAGCTGTCTCCGTTGTAACTTCCACTGGATCTCGCTCGGAGCGGGACGCCTTTCGGCGCGCGCGCAGCCTGCGGAATACCTCGGGCCCGCCACGTATCGCGTACAGCCCGAAGATGACCACGACGCTGGCGATCAGAATCCAACCAGGAATACCGAACTTGGAGCCCAACCAAGCTAGCAGTGCATACCTGGGAAAGCGAGCCATCGCGAGAGCTGTAAGATAGCGCGGCATCGGATAGTTGATCGAGAAGCATAGAAACTTGAAAGGGAAAAACGGGATCGGCGCCATACCAGTGACCAGTATCGTGGCGAACGGGTAGCGCATAAAAATCCGAGTCGCCCTTTTGTAGAATTGGCTCTCTTTGTAGGAAGTGATCTTCACATAGTTGAGGACCGGAACGAAGACCCGGTGGTCGAGAAAGCCCGCGACCACCGTGCCACCGGTTGCTACCAGGGCGGAAATCCAGATGCTAGCGAACTGCCCGTAGTAGATGAGGACGGGCTCGTGAGGGAACAGAGAGATCGCGGTGTTCGAAGGTATCAAATAGAGGAAGAGGTATAGATAGCTGTTCTCCCCCTCGCTCGTGGACATCAGAACAAACGTAACGAGCCCCAGCAGGATCATCATGGCGCCCATCACGTAGACCCGTAGCGGTAACTGGTCGTACTCGCGCTGACCGAAGGAGTTGACTGGCTGGCTACTGGAGTCGCTCACAACCTCTTCCTCTTCCTCTTCGCTCTTCCACTTCAACTTCACAAATTAGTGCACTAGTGGTATAGTCGTGTCCTGACAACGCCGCTCTAAGCGGTTGGACAAAAAGTTTAACAAAGGGCTTTCCAAAAGTACACAGGGCCGATCTCCGGCGACAAGTGTGCGACTAAGCGCCTGCGACACAACGACTTGTAGCCTGTGGCCCGTACCGGTGCCCAGAGGGGAGGCGCGTCTTGAGCAGCTGTTCTATTTGTGATGCGGCCATGGAGGCGGGGAAGGCGGGGGAGCCCTCGAGATGCGCCGCATGTGGAGCTCCGGCGGGCGAACGGGCGGCGACCGGCACCAGGATGGAATGCGCCCTCTGCGGCGAGGTGCTCTGGTCGATGGCGGAGACGTGTGTGCACTGCGGGGAGAAAGGCTACCCTGCGCTCAGGCCGAGGCTCGGCGATAAGAGCTTGGGCGCGCCCGACGAGGCGGGCGCAGGAAGCTAACTTCCCGCGCCGCCCCGGGTCAGGTGGTCGGCCTCGCTCGAAGTGTAGACGATCTCGCCGCCCAGAATCGTCATCTCGACTTGCGTATCCAGGATACGGTCGGGCGCGATCGACATGATGTCCTGCGAAAGCACGGTCAGATCGGCCAGCTTGCCCGGCGTGATGGAGCCTTTACGGTCCTCCTCGAACGCGCCGTAAGCCGCCCAGATCGTCATCGACTTCAGCGCCTCCTCTCTCGACATCTTCTGTTCTGGGAACCACCCGCCGCCAGGCCAGCCGTCCTCATCCTGACGCGTGATCGCGGCTAGGAACGTGCGGAACGGGTTGACTGGCTCGACCGGAAAATCGGTGCCGCTGACGATCGGGAGACCGCGCTCCATGAACGAGCGCCACGCGTAAGCGCCCTGGACGCGGGTCCAACCCACACGATCCATCGCCCAATACATGTCGCTCATCTGGTGCGTCTGCTGCATCGACGGGATGACATCGAGCTCGGCGAACCGCGGGATGTCCCGGTAGTGGACGATTTGGGCGTGCTCGATCCGGAAACGATGATCCGCCGTCGGCACCTCCTCTAGCGCGGCCTCGTAGGCATCCAGCACCAGCCGGTTCGCCCGGTCGCCGATCGCGTGGACGTTCAGCTGGAATCCGTTCTTCAGCGCTTCGACGGCGACCCGCTGGATGCGTTCGGGGGGAGTGGTCACGAGCCCACGGTTCCCAGGATCGTCGCTGTACGGCTCGAGCAGCGCGGCGCCGCGCGAGCCGAGAGCGCCATCGGAGCTGATCTTGATCGCCCTGATTGTCAGATGGTTGTCGTAGAGGCCGATCTCAGGCCCGCGCCTAAAGAAGCTGGCGAGGGTCTCATCGTCGCTACGGATCATCACGTAGTTGCGAAGCCGGAAGCGCCCCTGGCTCGCGAGCTCCCGATAGATCTCGATGGTCTGAGGGCCAACGCCCGCATCGTGGATGCTCGTGAGACCCCAGCGCAGGCATTCCTCCACCGCCAGCAAGATCGCCTCGACCTGCTCTTCGCGGCTTGGGGCCGGTATGCGCTCATTGACCAACCCCATCGCTCGGTCCACAAGCACACCGGTGACCCCTCCCGCCTCGTCGCGGACGATGCGGCCACCCTCGGGATCGGGCGTGTCGCGACTGATGCCGGCGATCTCGAGGGCGCGGGCATTGACCAGCAAGGCGTGGCCGTCGACCCGCCGCAAAGCCACGGGGTTGTTCGGCGATGCTGCGGAGAGCTCCCTGTTGTTGGGTAGTCGCGTGTCCGCCCAATCGTTCTGGTCCCAGCCACGCCCCCTGATCCAGCTCGCCGCTGCCACCTCGCGGGTTCGGGCTCGCACGATGTCGATGATCTGAGTGTAGGAGGTCGTCCCCATCAGGTCGAGAATGCTCAGCCGGTCACCTAGACCCGCGAGATGGGCATGAGCATCCGTGAAGCCCGGCACGACGGTGCGCCCGCGCAAATCGATCGTGCGGGTGCGGTTTCCGCGATAGGTGAGCGCGCCGCGCTCGCTGCCAACGAACACTATGCGGTCGCCGCGAATGGCCACCGCCTCGGCCGTTGGGCGGTTCGCATCGACGGTGTGGATGATGGCACCGGTCAAGATCACGGTGGCTGGCTCCGGGGCCTGCGCTGCCGCGTCTAACGCCACGACGAGCCCAGCTGCCAGAAGGAGCGAGGCTGCGTGAGATGTGCAGAACCGGGGTCTCGTGCTCAAACCAGCCTCCCACAGCTAGAGAGAATGTCCCGAATTGGCTTGCTTGGCACGACCATGCTAGGCGCGCCCGGCGGCGCCGTCAATTTACGATGGAGAAATTGTGGTTGAGCGCCGGACTCTAGTCGCCGGCGACCCCCGATGCGGGCGCCATCTCATCGCTCGTTCGTCCGGGCCTGGACTTGAGAGCTGCGATGAACTTCGGCACTGTCTCGAACAAGTCGCCGACGATGGGATAGACCTTGGGGCGCTCGCGCCGCTGGTTCAGCGTCATCAGCGGCGCCTGAGCGTCGAGGTTGAAGGCGAAGATCACCGCCCGCTCAGCAACGTAGTCGATATGTTGCGGCGCGCCCGAGATTCCGAGAGCGATCAAGATGCGCGGGTTCACTCTCACGCCCGTCTGACCGATCTGCCGGTCATCGGGTAGCCAGCTCAAGTCCTGAGTGACTTTGCGGGACGCTCCAATCTCCACGTGTGGCGCACCCAGCTCGAGCAGCGCTTCACGCAGCGGATCCACGACCGTCTCGATGTTCTCGCCGGATCCGAGGCCCGCACCCACATCGATGATGAACTCGGCGCTCTCCAACGTCACGACCCCCAGCTCCTGGTGCGCGTCGGCTAGCGCGCGAGCCAGAACGTCGGCCTGTGGGTCGTAGTCCAGCTTCAGATCCACGGCGATGACCCTAGGTCCAGGCGCCCCATCAGGCCGCTCGCCGTTCGTCGCGATACCGTATGACGCCACCTCCGGCTCGCACCACAGTATGCGCACGCCCTCGCCAGCCATCGGCAGGAAGCGCCGCGCACGCAGCTTTCGTTCGAGGGCGGGCCGCACGAAGTAGAGTCCATCCCGGTCACCGATCTCGACCTGGCTGATCCCCGCGAGCTCTTCAGCGCGTATGTCGCCGCGGCGGAGAGCCTCCGCAACGCTGGGAAGCGCGTCCGCCAACCAGGGCGAGCTCGCCAGATAGGTGGGCCGTGATGCGGCGGCCGGTCCGGTCAGGCGCACCAATGCCTCGGCGTAAGCGCGGAAGGAGCCCTTGGATAGCGCCGGATTCTCGGCGAACACGATCCGCGCGAACGGAGCGTGTGCACTCAGGCGCCCCGCAATCTCACGTCGCTCCTGATCGTCCAAGCGACCCGCCATGACAAGGGCGTTCAGAGATAGGCGTGCGCGTGTTGCGATGCCGGCCGCCGCGGCAAGCGGCGCTCGCGCGTTGCGCGACAGATCACCATCCTCGACCTCGGCGACGAAGGTGACGCCGCTCAGTTCGACGGCGTCCGCGCTCGCGCTCTCGATCTCGCCTTCGTAGCGGGAACCGGTGGGCGCAGCCGAGCCATCTCCGAGATCACCGGCCTCGAGCAGCATCTCGGCCGCTCGCTCCGGCTCGATGAGACCTTGGTCATCGCCGTCCGCCGAAGACGCTGCGGCCGCGGCGGTCGCAAAGCGTTCGTTGGAGCGGTCGGCGTCCGCTGGGAAGGGGATGGTTTCGAGCGGTTTCGAGAGCGCTTCTACGTAGCTGGCAGCCGTGAAGTCGCACGCGCGCTCCGTCTCGGGAGCCGCTATGGCGGCCACGGCCGGCAGACTCAGGCGCAACTCCGTCTCCGGGAAGCTGTCGCTAATGCAGATTGCTTCGCCGCCGGCTACCCACAGATCGGTGACGGCGGGGATCCACTGAACGTCACACTCCACTGCGATACGTCCCGCCAACCGGCCACCTCCGGTACTCTCCGAGGCACCGCCGAGTAGAAGGTCGAAATCGATTCCGCGCTCTCGCAGTGCCCGACATATAGCCTCTGCCCGCGCGTGCTCCACGAAGCGTTCGCCGCCCGTGTCGAGAAGGATCGCCCGATCGGCGCCGGCCGCGAGTCCGAAGAGTAGCTGGTCCTCCGCTATCGGCGGCGCGGCGCTGATCAGAGTGACGCGCACTTTATTGGGAGCGGCGCTCTTGAGCGCCAGAGCCAGCTTCAACGCGCGTCGGTCTCCGGCGCTGAGGCCGAAGACGTGCTCGGCGACGCGGCCCTCGTCGAGCCGCGGCCGCGGGGCGAGCTGCGGGATGACCTCGGCGGCGACGACGATCTCGAGCTTCCGGTCGATGGGCGTGCGCTCTATCGAGATGGGTTGCTCACCACCGGCGTGAATCGCGGCGTCGGCGAGATCGAGCACTGTTTCGGCCAAGGCGAGCTCTGCGGGTCTTCCGCCGTTCTTCAATAGCTCGAAGTCGCGATCGAAGCTGTACGCCAGCCGCGAGAATGCGCGCCGCGCTCGGGCCACGAACGAGCGAGCGGCGAGATCGGACCAGGAGCGACGGGTGGCGTCGCCTTCTGCGGTGAGGTTCTCTGCGATCCAGTGGGCGCGATAGATGGTGCTGTCGACCGTCTTGGTCCAGACGGCCATGCGGGCCAGGCGGAAGAAGATCGGCTGGAACAGCGTCCTTTGCCATGCCGCCTGCCCGTAACTGGCGCGGGAGCGTACGATGCGCTCGCGCAGACCCGCCAGCATCTCGTCCAGCACCCGGATCTCATCGGCGTAGGGCGATCCAGCGGCGCGACTCTTGGGCGGCGCGGAATCGTCGAGCCTCGGCCCGATCATGTCGATGAGGTCTTTGACGAGCAGGAACTGCTGCACCTCGTTCGTACCTTCGTAGATCGTCAATACCCGGCCGTCGCGCCGATCCTTCTCGATCCTCCATTCCTGCGTCCGCCCGTCGATTCCATAGATATGTTCGAGCTTGTGCAGGAGCCTGTGCGATGCTTCGGTTCCGAAGAACTTGCCGATGGCCGACTCCATGCGTAGCCCGTCGTTGTCTTTGTCGTCGAAAAGGCCGATGAGCTCGTTGGCCAGCGCCTCCGTGCTGAACATCTCTTCTGTCGCCAGCCCGAGGCGATAGCGATTCGGCGTGTCATCCGCCTTGCATACCGCCGACAGATACGCGCACACATCCGTCATCATCTGTTGCATGCCGGCGGCGGCCGAGACGCAGAGCCCCGCACGGCCAACGTTGAGCGTCTCGAGTGCATTCTCTTGCCCGCGACCCTCGATGCCGATCATACACTCGCGAGGAATGCGCACGTTGGTCAGCGTGATCTCGTTGGTCGGCGATCCGCGCTGACCCATCTTGTCCTCGTCTTTTCCGACGAGGAATCCCTCGGTATGTGTGTCGACCATGAAACCGCTGGGTCCGAGCGGCGTGCGCGCGTAAAGGCTCATCACTCCGGCCACGTGGCCATTCGTGATCCACATCTTGGCGCCGTTCAGCGCGTAGAACTCGTAGTACTCCTCGCCGTCGCGCTCTCGGATCAGCGCCATGTCGTTGATGTCGACGCGACGGTCACCCAGCATGAAGTAGATGTACTTCCGCTTGGTCTCGTCTTCGTACGAGTACTCGTTCGATACGACCTCCGCCGCCGGCGCATCGTCGGAATACTTGTACAGTATCTTTGCGCCGTCGAACTCGAAGCGGCGCATGTCGGCTATGTTGCGCCGGCCTTCCTGCGCATCCTCATCGAGGTAGAAATACTTCACGCCATCCGCGTCAGTGTGCACGCGCCGCGAATCGAGGCGCGCTTCCGTGCGGATCCGCGCCGTGTCCGATCCCGCGCTGGGTTCTGTTAGTGCGAAGGCCGAGATCATGCGCGCGGATATCAGCCGCAGATAGAACTCGTGCGCCAGGCGGCGACGCGGCATCTCCTCCAGCTCGGATGCCGCCCGCCCGCGCCAGCCGTCGAGGCATGCGACCGCCGCTTTCAGCCCTTTGCGAAAGCCGTCCAGATCGCGCTTCAGCCCCGCCAGGCCGGCCGCTTCCAGTTGGGCCATGAACGTCCCGAACACAACCTTCTTGAGGATCCGGCTACGACCGATCTGCGCTCCGACCTCTTCGCCCAGGCGCTGGAAGGTCGACTGGATCTCCTTGAGGTCAGGGCTCTCGAGCATCGCCAGCAGTCCGCTCAGCCCGCGCTCGATACCGCCTATGGCATCAGGCTCATCCAGCAGCTTCTGGAGGTCTCGCTCGGCCGCTGGGATGTCCTGGTAAAGGCCGAGCAGTATCGGCGTGGTCCCGATGCTGGTGTTCGCCTGGATCGTGAGAGTGTGGCTGACGTCCGCAAGCCGCGCCGAGGTTTGGCACAGGTTGTAGTAGTCGGCCTTGGTGCGGCCCCCGCCGCCGTACTCCTTTGGAATGAGCGCGGCGAAGAACCCCTGTTCCCTGGTCCAGTCGATGTGGCCGCGGGGGATGTAATGCAGCTGCTCGATGTAGCGCTCGAACGGTGGGTCGAAACCCGGATCGATGAAGCGCTCACGAAAGAGCCTGAGCTGGTGCTCGTGGTAAGAGCGAACGGCCTCATCCGCCCACATCCCCTCCGGCGTGTAGCGGATCTCCTCTAGATCGAGCGGCTGCAGCAGGAAGCCACCCGAGCGATAAGCGCGTGTGCTGTTGACGATGTCGCGCTCGTAGTCGAAGTCGATCGCGCTCGCGATGGGCACGTCCGGGTAGTCACCGAGCTCGAAGACGTAACGCCCCAGTTCGATTCGGCCGCCGGCCGCCGCGAGCTCCGCATCGATGCCGACCAGGCGTTCCTCGATGGCGTCCGCGGTAACCTGGGCTGCTTCGACGTAGATCCCGGCGGGCAGCGCGGCGTCGAGGCGCCGGTGCGCCCTGATGAGAAGGCGCGCCCACACATAAAGCCGTGTGGTCAGCTCGCCGCCGACGTCGTGGATAACCTCGAGGCAGCCCGGATCATCTCCCGCTCGGTCCAGGGCGTCGCGCAGCGCGGCGCCGAGCTGCTCTCCGGCCGCGCGCAGTCGCTTGAGCTCGGGCCCGATGATCGGGCGAGCGGCGAGCGGCTCCAGGGCGTCGGCGAGGCTCGCTGAAGCGGCGGCGAGCACGGAGTCACCATCGAGCTTGGCGGTGATGCGGGCGCCGATCTCTCGGTTGAGCTCGGAGTTGTCACCCACGTAGTGCGGAAACACCGAGCTGTCGCGGTACATCTTGGCGATTATGTCGTCCTCGGAGAACGCCGCCCCACCGATCACCTGGCCGGTGCGGTAGGTGATGCTCGTGAGATCCGGGCCGAAGATCTCGGTGATGGCTACTTTGGACATCAAAGGTTCGACTCCGTCGGCCTCCGCCCATGGCGTATCGCGGAGCAACGTGTCGATGGCGAGCCTACCCGCCTCGATATGGCTGATGTGGGCGCGCACCGCGCCGAACTTGCCGACGGCGTCGCGGCCGTCCATGTCCTGGAAATGGTCCGGGAACTGGATGCGATTTCGCGCGTGGTCTATGGCGCGCTCCGCCATGAGCGTCCCGGCGCCGAGCGCCATGGCGCCCACGTCTCGGGCCCTGACGGTGAAGAGATAGAGCTCATCCTCTTCGCTCCAACGATCCTGCCAGGTCGGCGTCGCCCCCCCCCCTTCGAGCTCGAGCCTCGAGACGGCTCCCCCAATCAGACCGATCGGCGGTGTAGCCGAGAGCCGCACACCCGAGGCGCCCTTCGCGAAGAGAGCGACCTGCCCGCGCCCCCGCGCCACGAAGACATCGGCCAAGGCCGTCAGCACGAACGGTGTGCGTCCGTTCCATCCTTCAGCGCCGGGCTCGGTTTCGCCTTCGACCGCGATAGCCGCCAGCCGCTCGCCGGTCCTCAGCGGGCTCAGGATGGATTCGGGCGCGCCGGCCCGCTCGAGCGCAGCCAGCGCCGCCAGGTGGCTCGCGACTACTGCCGACATCGAAGGGTCGACCCGGGCGAGCTCGCCGAGCACGTCGTCTCGTGTGAGGTCGCTCCATGCGCTGAAGCCGCCGTCGCTCGATGAGATTTCGCCTAGCGCCGCTCGCGCCGCTGCCTTCAACAAGTCGACCTCGCCCGCCTCGAGGCCGCCAGCATGCTCGAGGCGGCGCACGACGCCGCGATCGAACACGCGCTCCAGGTGTTCGCGCAGCCGCCGGCGTGAACGCGTCCGTGCCGGGGACTCGGTTTCGTGCGCCCGCAAGGCTTCGACCGGGTCCGTCCGATCCGGCTGCACGCGGGCGATCCGGGCGACTCGCTCCAGGCAGGCGCGAAGGCCCGCTAGATGATGGCCGGTCAGCTGTCGTGCGCCGGCCTCAGCGGCGAAGAAGCCTCGCTGCTTGGCATGAGCGCGGATCACGCCGGTGAGGTTGTTGATGTCCTGATGCAGCTGCATCAGCTCCGCCTGCTCTGGGTCCCGGTCGGCCGCCGCCAACCAGCTGCGAATCGGGTCCGCCAGGGCCTGCTCGGCGGCCTCGTCGGCCAGGTAGGTGAAGTATTCGATGGCGCTCTGATACCAGCTGACTTGACCGGGTTGAAGAACCCGCGGTCCCGTCCAGATGTCGTTGCTGAGCTCAGACCTGTTTCTCTCGGCCAGGACGATCGCCCGCTCGGCTGCCGCCAGCGCCGGTTCCAAGTCGGCGGGCGCGGCATCGCCGGACTCCTTCAGGGAGGAGGCGTCGCTCAGAACCGCATCCCAGAAGCTGACCTCGATCGCCGGTGCGGTGCGCCCCTCGCGCTCGGAGATAATTCGGCGCAGGGCACCGTCAGCGGACGTGTACACCTCGTAGATAAGCCGGTGATGGCCGAAGCGGGTCCAATCCACGTGTTCTGGCTCGATCCGCCAGCACGTCTCGCACTTGACGCAGTTCTCGTAGTTGACCTTGACCGATGCGTGCAGAGTTCGATCCAGGTTGATCTGATAGACCGCCGCGGGGCATATGCTCCACAGGCTCGAAAGGCTCGGGTCTTCCAGCGCTCCCGGACGATCGGGCGGGAAGAACACCTTGATGTGCGAGACATCCTCGCCGTTGTAACTGATCTCGCCCAGCTTGGCGTCGAGCGACTTGGCCGCCGCCAGGATGGGTGGGGCCAGGTCCGTCAACGAGCGCCAACCCAATAGCCAGCGGCCGTAATACGTCGCTTTGAGCTCCTCCAGTGTCGGCTTCCGGATCGCGTAACGAATGAGATCGCTCGCCCGCTGAACGGCGCGGGTCAAGGCGAAGCCCGCGCCGGCCAGGATCGCCGCCAGGATATCCCAGAGGGAAAGAGTGCGCATGACGATCCCAACGCAGCGATCCAACTTCTGGCCGACGGACCGATCGTCGTTCGCATAGAGCACGTGAGCCGCCCTGGACAGCGCGGGTGATATGCGGCCGCTCAGCGGCCACTTCAGCCTCACCGACGTGCCGGTCCGCTCGTCCTGGGCCCAGAAACTGAAGCGCAGCTGGCCGATGGATCGCCTGCGGAACATAGGCACGACCGTCAGGAAGGTGTTTGGGATCACGGTGAGGACCGCAACGGGAAGATGCTTCAACACGTAGCGGCCGATGCGCAACGCCTTCGAGCCCTTGTGCAAGTCCACGATCGTCCTAAACCACTTGCCCTTCAGCGTCTCGCCCACCAGGCGTGTCAGCTCCCATGATTTCCGCGGGAGGCTGATGTCGCGACGCGTGAGCATGTACAGCGAACCGTTGGCGAGGTCGACCTGGCGACCGAAGAACTCTTTGCTGTTCTCGATGAAGGCGGGCCAGTCCCGGAGGTGCTGCACGTTCTTGTAGTAGTGCGTCGCCTTCAGCGGCTTCACGTATAGCTCTTCCAGATTCGCACGCGACGCCTCGCCGCCGCTGCGCCTGAGCTCGAGCACGGCATCGGCGAAAATGGAGCCCATGGCCGTTGCCGGGCCCGTGAAGTTCGGGTAAGGGAAGTCGATTCCAATTCCCGTCGCCGCGCCGCCGATCGCTACGCCATGGTCCACCAGCCGGGGAAGCTCCCGGATGCCGCCGCCCCTGATGATCTTCGCGCCGTAAGAAGTCGACTCTCCGCCTTCGAACAGGCGGCGCAACGGTGGAAGATCCTTGAACCACTCCATCAAGTTGTTGTAATCGCCGCCGAACGCCGCCAGGTTGTCGAGCGGCAGCACCAGCCCTACCGAGAGGCTGGTGCGGTTGGTGTAGATGAACGCTGCCATGTTGAGGCGAACGGGCCGCCCGTCGACGACGCCGTTGCGCAGCATCACTTCGTACGCACACGCCTCGCCAGCCTGCACGCCAAACCGCTCCTCGATCAGCGCTGTGTCGAGCTCGATTACCTCTTTCACGCCCTGCAGGAACGATGGCTGGCCGCCCTTTCGCGCGCGCACCGCTTCCCGTTCGAAGCCCTCCTTGCTGACCAAATGCGAGGCATCGCCTTCCGCCACGAAGACGATGTCGCCGTACAGCGGGCCCCGGTCGGTGTGGACGCCGATCACGCGCTCGCCGTGGCGAATCAGGCCATCGACGGTCGTCTCGTTGAGGATGGTCGCGCCGAGCTGGCGCGCCCGTTCCGCCAGGTACCGGTCATAGACGGGTCGCAGGACCGTGTAGCAGTGTTTGAAGGTCTCGACGTTACGGTACTCGGCGCCGGCCAGGGTTGGGCCGTTACAACTGAAGATGCCGCGCTTGACGACACGCCGTTCGTAGGGGGCGCGCTCCAGCTCCTCGAGGCCGAGAACCGCAGGATCGGCCAGGTTCTCGGCGAAATAGACCGCGCCAGACCAATTCTCCGCTCCTGGGTACACCGCGGCCTCGACGACGAGCACACCGATGTCCCGGCGCGCCAGCTTTAGTGCTGCCGTGATGCCCGCCGGTCCTCCGCCGACTATGATGACATCCCAAAGTTTCTTGCTCATGAGCGGCTTCTAGCAAGTACACCCCAAGGAGAGGACCGAGCCGCTGGAGCCAGACGGCCGGAGCTCGGTGTATTCTCTCTAATTCTAAGGAACGATCTGCTACTGACCAGAGGTCCCACCGGCGTCGGCTGTGGCCGCTTCGCCCGCCCCCGCCCCCGCCCCCGCCCCTGCCCCCGCCCCCGGTGACGAGTCTTCGGCCAGCAGTCCGAGTCCGGCAGCGAGCCCCCGGGCCGAGTCGGCCAAGCTGTTGTGCTCTCGGGTGATGGCCCGGCAAATCGTCCAGTGGATTCTGAGAGAATCAGCGGCCGCCACGCGGCTCGGAATGCCAGCGTTGTATGTCTCGAACACCTCCAGATAGACCGCGTAGCTATCCGTCGGCACACCGCGCGCATCGAGGGACTCGTAGAGCTCGATCTCGGTCCGCAGCGAGTCCAGGCGCGTATCGCTCGCGAAGAGCGCGACTTGCTCACGGCCCAGCGCCGCGCGGCACGAATCTGCCGCCGAGCGCTGCGCTTTTAGCTCGGCCCGCAAAGCCTGGAGCTGTTCTTCGGCGCTGGGCGGCATCAGAATGTTGACGGCGATCATCAACACCATGGCGACCGCCGAGCCTATCATGAGGATTCTTGGTCCCCTGGGTATTGCTTGCATCTGTCGAGATCTAAGTCCTGCCAGTGACTCCGCTTCTTACGAATAGGCCGAACGGTCCCCCCGCTGCGCAACCCCGGACGGGTCGATGCGGCGCGGTGGCGCAGCAAGATGCCCGGTTCACCCCCGATATCCCTCCTATATTGAAGGACTCAGAAGGGGGGACGGCTAAGTGATCGATGCGACTGGCCTGGAACAGCTAAGCTCTCGTGTGATCTCCTGTCGGCGTTGCCCACGGCTCGTCGCCTGGCGCGAGGAGACAGCCCGCGCGAAGCGCGCCGCC
The DNA here is from genome assembly GCA_947581815.1 of Candidatus Indicimonas acetifermentans. Lineage (GTDB taxonomy): Bacteria > Gemmatimonadota > Gemmatimonadetes > Palauibacterales > KS3-K002 > Indicimonas > Indicimonas acetifermentans. Next base: position 15,442 of record CANPVX010000034.1, read on the forward strand.
TTCGCGGATGAGGAATACTGGGGGAAGGCGGTGCCCGGCTTCGGCGACCCTGAGGCGTGGCTGTTGATCGTCGGCCTCGCCCCGGCCGCACACGGTGCAAACCGAACGGGTCGCATGTTCACCGGCGATCGCTCGGGCGACTTCCTCTATGCTGCGCTTCACCGAGCCGGGCTCTCGAATCAGGCGGAGGCGACGAGCCTGCGGGACGGACTGCGCCTGGAAGGTGCGTACATCACGGCCAGCGTGCGCTGCGCTCCGCCCGGCAACCGCCCGACGACCCAGGAGCGGGATAACTGTCGCGGCTACCTGGAGGACGAGCTAGATCTGCTCCCGAGCATCAGGGTCATCTTGACGCTGGGAGGTTTCGCCTTCAGCAACGTGTTGCGCATACTTCGCGCTCGGGGGCTGGCGCTGCCGTCTCCGCTGCCGAGGTTCGCCCACGCTCGAGTTCTCGAGATCCCGGCCGCACCGGTCGTGGTCGCGTCCTATCACCCGAGCCAGCAGAACACGTTCACAGGCAGGCTCACGCCCGAGATGATGGATTCCGTGCTGGTCCGGGCGCGGGGCTCGGCCCGGGGCACTCTTGAAGGCTAGCTTCGGCGCGCCGCCAGCTCCATCGGCAACAAGCAGCTGTAGATGAAGCTGTGGAGTGGCGTCTCCGCGCCCGCCTCCTTTCCCAACCGCACGACCGCGCCGTTCTGCGACTCCAGCTCCGAAGGCCGCCCGGCCACTATGTCACGCTGCATAGACGCCGTTCCCTCTGGGGGAAGGGTATCGAGAAAGGCCATGCTTTTTTGGACGACTCCGTCCGGAAGGGCCACTCCACGTGCCCGGCCAACGGCCAAGATCTCTCGCATGGCGCGCTCGAGCAGCTCTCGAGTCGCGGCCAGGCTCCGCATATCGCCGAGGGACGCCCGGGTGAGCGCTCCCAGTCCGCTCACCGAAGCGATGAACAGGAACTTTTCCCACATCGCGACCTGGATGTCCGCCGGTATCTCTACGGCCACGCCGGCCCGCTCGAATGCCCCAGCCAGGTTCTGAACTCGTTCGCTCTTTCTGTTGTCCAGCTCGCCCAGCGCGACGAACGGGTCCCCGCCCGCGTGGATGACGTATCCTGGCTCCTTGACGTAGCTGATGATCTTGGCCAGGCCGCCCAGCACGTGCTCCCAGCCCACGCCCGCGGCCAGCTGACCGGGCGCTTCCACGCCGTTCTGCAGCGGTAGGACCGCCGTCTCCGCATCGAGCAGCGGTCGCAGCGATGGTGCCACGTCTGTGACTTGCCAAGCCTTCACGGCGACCACCACGGCATCGACAGGGCCCACTTCTGCAGGATCGTTCGTAACCCGAACATCCGGGATAACGAGATTCCCTTTCGGGCTCTCCACTCTCAGCCCGCTCGACTGGAGTGACTCCAGCGTCCGGCCACGCGCGATGAAGAAGACGTCCTCGCCAGCCTCGGCCAAGCGCCCGCCGAAGTAGCCCCCGATGCCCCCGGCGCCGATCACAGCTATTCGCATCGAAACATCCTCGCGTCTTGTAGTCGAAGCGCAACCTTAACCATACGTCCGGCCCCGGTTTCCCCGCACCCCGGGCCGAGATTCGGCGGTATGGGAGGGGCTCTTTACCGGGCCCGGCTAAGCCGTTTTATTTAGGATCCCCTCAGAAACTAATGGCGTGATCACAGGGGCGCGCGTCCTGTGACATGTCATACAAGATAGGTGGGCCATTGGGGATGAAATTCGCAGTTTTGGGAGCTGGATTACAGGGAAGCGCCTGCGCCTTCGATCTTCTCGGCCGGAAAGGTGTGGAGCAGGTTACCCTCATGGATCGGGAGACCAGTCCGCCCAGCCCATTCCTGGTCGAGCGGGCCGCTTCGGCGGGCGCGCGTTTGCAGCGCTTGGCGCTCGACTTCGAAGATCTGGCGGCGGTCAAACGGGCTTTGACCGATCACGACGTGGCGCTGTCGGCGGCTCCCTATTACCTCAACTACAACCTCGCCCGAGAGGCGGTCGCTGCGGGGACCCACTTCGCCGATTTGGGTGGGAATACCGAGATCGTCTTCAAGCAGCTCGAGCTGGACGAGCAGGCCCGGGCGAAGGGACTCAGCGTGATCCCTGATGTCGGGCTCGCGCCGGGTCTGGTGAACATCCTGGCCGCGTATGGGATCCGGCAGCTGGACCAGGCCGAGGAGGTGAGGATCTATGTAGGTGGCTTGCCGCAGAACCCGGAGCCGCCCCTCAACTACGCGGTCGTCTACTCGCTCGAAGGCGCGCTAGACTACTACACGACGCCGTCGTGGGTGCTGAGAGATGGGCAGCGAGTTCAGGTGGACGCTCTCGACGAGGTCGAGCTACTCGATTTCCCCAGTTTGGGCAAACAGCTCGAGGGCTTTCACACTGGGGGTGGGATCTCGACGCTGCCCTGGAAGTACGAGGGTCAGGTCCAGTTGATGGAGTACAAGACGCTTCGCTATCCGGGCCACGCGAAGATCATGCGGGCGATCCGCGATCTGGGGCTGCTGGAGACGGAGCCGGCGCAGGTGAACGGCTACACGGTCGTGCCTCGCGACGTGTTCGTTTCCATCGTCGCGCCGAAGCTGACGAAACCCGAGACCCAGGACCTCGTGGCGATGCGGGTGATCGTCGAGGGAACGGCAGGTGGCTCGCGTAAGCGGCTAGTCTGGGAGCTGCTCGATCGTTACGATAGCGAGACGGGCCTGTCGGCGATGGAACGGACGACGGGATTCTCTCTGAGCATTACCGGACTCATGCAGGCTCGGGGCGACGTGTTGCGCAGCGGCGTGGCGACGCCCGACGAAGCGATCCCGGCGGATCTCTATATCAGTGAGCTGGAGGCGCGCGGGATCAGCATCGCTTTCCGCGAAGAGTAGATCGAGGGGCAGGGGGGCCTGCCCGGCCCACGCGAAGGAAAGCCATCACCCGTCAGGGCAAATGAGCGACGAGAGTCAGCTTTCTGAAAGCCCCGCACCTCGCTCGCGGATGACGCGCCGGCTGGCGATACTGGCCGGCGCTGTTTTGCTCCTGGTAGTCGGCTCCGTCGTCGCGCTCAAGCTCATCTTCACCCCTGAGAAGCTGCGAGCGCTGGTCGTGCCGCGGCTGGAAGCGGCCTTGGGCCGCGAAGTCCAGCTAAGCGCGGTTCGTCTCCGTCTATTTCCCCGGATAGCCGTGCGTCTGGACGAGGTGGCCGTCGCCAGTCCCGCCGGTTTCAGCTCCGATCCGATGCTTCAGCTCGACGCGCTGGATCTTCAAGTGAAGCTGCGTCCGCTGCTGCGGCGCGAGATCGTTCTCGGACAGGTACGCCTCCTCAATCCACTGATCCGCTACGAGGTCCTCAGCGACGGCACGAACAACTTCTCCGGTTTGGGGGGCGGTAGGGATACTGAGGAAGATGCAGCTGGAGACGCGGCGGGAGCGGCGGGAGCGGCGGCCGCAGGTCTTCTCGTCACCGATCTGGCGATTCGCGGGGGGCGGATGGTTTACGCGGATGCCAGGAGCGGCCGCCGGGCCGAGTTCGGAATCGACGCGCGCGTGTCGGTGGAACGCGGCGAAGAGAACACGGCCATCCTGGAGAGCAGCGGCCGGGTC
>CANPVX010000035.1 GCA_947581815.1 Candidatus Indicimonas acetifermentans
GCTTCTTCTTGGATTTAGAACGAACGGTGAGCACGGCTGGCTGAGGGGCGCATAATACATATTATGGCAACCTGGGGGCGCAGAGGGCGCGTGATGCGGCACAGTTCGCCCGCGGCTATGGCCAGGTGAGGCGGGGAGAGCCCGACGGACTGACGCTGATGGACGACGCACGACGGGAGGGCGATACGTTCGCCGAGCTTATCGGCGACATCCCATGGAGCTGGGCAACCATCAGGAGGCCGTCCGCTACTACCGCCGCGAGTGGACGAGTCCGCTCGCTCGCCTCAAGCTCGCCCGGGCCTATGCGCTGTTGGGGGAGCTGGAGAAGGCCCGCGACGCCTACACCTACTTCGTGGAGGCCTGGGCGGACGCCGATCCCGAGCTCCAGCCCATGGTGGAAGAAGCAAAGCGCGACATCGTGCGGCTGCGGGCCGACTTCTCCCGCTGACATCGACGAATTCTTACGTCGCCTTCCCCATTTAGCCGAGCCCGCTCACAGCTTCCCTATCAAGCGCATCAGCCGCAGCTTCCAGACCCTCCACACCGCTTCGCGAACGATCTTGCCGCTCATCTTGCTCGAGCCCTCAACCCGGTCGGTGAAGATGATGCTGATCTCGCCCACCTTGAAACCCTTCCGCCACGCTCGGAACGTCGTCTCGATCTGGAACGAGTAGCCCTCCGAGTGAATCGCATCCAGGTCGATCCCCTCGAGCACGGCCCGGCGATAACACTTGAACCCCCCGGTGGTGTCGGTGAACGGGAGTCCGGTGACGAAGCGTGAATATCGGTTGGCGAAATAACTCAACATCAAGCGCGACATCGGCCAGTTGATGACGGTGACGCCTTTCAAGTACCTGGACCCGAGCACCAGGTCGTGTTCTTGCGCCGACTCGAGGAACTCGGGGATATGCCGCGGATCGTGGGAGAAGTCCGAGTCCATCTCGAAGACATACTCGTAGTCCCGCTCCAGCGCCCACTTGAAACCGGCGATGTAGGCGGTACCCAGACCGAGTTTACCCGGCCGGTGCAGCACGTGAACTCGTCCGTCGGCGGCGGCCAACTCATCCGCCACCTTTCCTGTGCCGTCGGGAGAGTTGTCATCGACCACGAGCACGTCGATTCCCGGAGCCTGCCCGAGCACCTTAGGCACGATGATGGGCACGTTATCATGCTCGTTGTAGGTCGGCATGACGATCAGCACGCGTGCAACTTCAGGCGGCATGGCCACGAGCTCCGAAAGTTCTACGCAACCAGCGCTGTAGGCTGCGCCCGATGACTCCAATGATCGGTATCAGCTCGCCCAGGGTCATCCAAAGCCGCGAGACCACCGCGAGGACCGCAGCTCCGGTCGCACCGATCGAGGGCGCCAGCATGACCGCCAGCGCCCCTTCCCGTATCCCGATCCCCGCGGGCGCGAAGAGCGCGGCGTAGCCGATGAAATACGCCGCCGAGAAGGTCCCCACGGCCACGGGCCAGGATACGGCCGTCAGACCCGGAAACGAGGCCCAGAGGAGGCCAAACGCGACCCCCTGCCCTACCCAGGTCGGCAGATAGAGCGCGGTCCAGCGCGCGCCAAACCAGGGGTCGAGCTGCGGCACCGCCCCCGTCTCACGTCCCACCCGGAAGGCGAGGCGGAGCAGGCTACGCAATACGACGGGGATGGTGGCGACGAGACCGACCAGGATCGCTATTCCGGCTGCCCAGGGCAACAGGTCGCTGGGCAGGCCGGCCAGCGCTCCGTAGGCCAGCGCCAGGCCGGCGACGAGGGCGGCGGCGCCGAGGCTGAAGAGCTGGCCCAATACCGCCGCGGACGAGGCCACCGTGGGACTGACGCCCTGCCGCCCCGCCAGGTACGCCAAGCTGATGACTTGCCACAGCTTTCCGGGCACGTAACGCCCGAGGTTGGCGACGAAGAACACGCCGATCGCCGTCTTCAGCCCCAAGCGCGGACCGCCGAACCTGTCGATCAGACGAGACCAAAGCGCGACCGAGTAGACGAAAGCGGCGAGCAGCACGACGAGCGAGGCGAGAAAGAGCCCGGCGCGCGGGGTCCAGTCCGCTGGATCGACGGCCTGGAGCTCGGTCCAGGAGATCTTCAGGCTGCGAAACAAGAAGTACGTGGCTGCCAGCGTCAGGGCCACCTGGCCGAGCCACGCCAGCCTGCGTCGCGTCGCGCTCTTCACTCGGCGGGAGCTGTCCCGGTCGCTGCCGAAGCGCGGCGCCGGCGGGAGATCAAGGCGCCCGCCACGAGGCCGAGCACCAGCAGACCGGAAATGAGAGTCGTGAAAGCGCTCGCCGTAAAGAGCGTCGAGTGATATTCGAAGCGTACGACGTGAGTTCCTGCCGGCACCGAAACGGCGCGCAACGTGTAGTCTCCGCGCAAGACGGGTGTCGGCTCGCCATCCAAGGTGGCGCGCCAGGCGGGATAGTAGTTCTCGCTCACGACGAGCAGCACCGGCCCGGAGGCCTGGACGCGCAAGGAGCTGGCGTTCACGCTCCGCTCCAGCCATTCCACCTGGGCTTGTGCACCCGGGTTCGGGCCTGCCTCCGGAATCTCATCCAGCACCGCCGCCCGCGCCGGATCGAATTCCTCGCTCAACAGGACGCCGATGGCCAGCGAATCGGGAGCCGTGTGATATCCAGAGACGACGAACGCGCGCGGGAAGGTGCCCGCGATCTCGTATACGACGGAGCGCCTGCCGCGGTGAGCTTCACGCAGCCCTCCGGCCTGCAGAGCGGCGCCGCTGATGAGATAGCGCACGTTGAGCAGGCGGAGTACCCTCAGCCCCTGTTGAACTAGGCGATCGCCCTCGGTCAGGTCGCGGTACCTGCCGAGCTCGTTGCCGTGGTGGCCCGTGACCTCCTCCAAGCCGTAGAAGGCGAAGTGGTTCTGTTGATAGGGCGCGTTGGGAAGCGCCAAGACTCGAAACGGAGGAGAGCTCTGTTGCTGACGTATCAGATAGTCGATGGTGTCGTCTCGAGGAAATAGCTCGTCGGGGTTCACGACCCTCACGTATGCCCCATCCACGCGCCAGACGTCCGCGATGCTGATCGCGATGACCAACCCCAGCCATGCGGACTCCTTGATAGAACCTCGCACGCGCAGATGCCAGGCCATAGCGAGCGCAGTGACGAAGCCCGCGCTCAGCCAGAGACCACGCTTGATGTTCGGTAGGTTGCCCTCCAGCGCCGCCATCTTCGGCGGAGTGATGCCGCGGTACAGTGTGGAGGTCCAGGCTTTGGTCAGAATCTCGACCGAACCGAGCAGAGCCAGGAAGAGAAAGAAGCCGGCCACCACCCAAAGATAGGTTCGCACCCTCTCGCCGAACTCCTCCCAATCGTCTCCCCCCCCTTCGCCGCGTTGTCGCGTCGCCTCCAGCCCCAGCGCTCCCGCGGTGACCGTGGCGATGGCGAAGATGAACATGATGCTGCTTGGAGCCCTGAACAGCTTGACGCCGGGGATCAGCGCGTAAAACAGCCGAAAGAGCGGTGTCGTCGCTCCCAAGGCGTAGACCAGAGCCGCGGCCGCGATGCCCGTGAATAACCAGACCTCCGCTCGACGCCGTCGGCCCAAAAAGGCTATGGGCACCAGGATCAGCGGAATCAGGCCGCCGTACTCGTGGTTGAGCTTGAACGGGTTGCGGCCCCAGTACGTGTTGACCGGTCCATCATCCGACTGAAGGTTGCCACCGATGAACTCGGGGACCACGAGCGAGACCGCTTCCTCCGGATGAAGCGACCAGGAAGTCGAGTATGCGTAACCCGTCTCCGCTTCCGCCTCGGTCGTCTTTTCCACGCGCTGAGAGTACTTCGTCAGGTACTGAATGGGCGTCCAAAGCTGGATGGCTCCGATCCCCAACCCCCCGACGATGCCGGCCACGAGCAGCGCCCCGAGCCGGCCCGCGACCCGACCCGCCGTCGCCCCCTCGCTGCGAGCTTGTGCCAGTCGGAACAGCGCAAGAGCACCGACCGCCCAGGTCGCGAAGTAGGCGAGCTGCATGTGGGCCGTGAATATGAGAAGGGCCACCGTCAGCGAGAGCAATCCGAACCGCCAGAACCCGCCCCGCGTGACCGCGCTATCGGTGACCCAGAGGGCCAGTGGCGTGAGCGCGGTGACGAACAGCTTCCCATCGTGGCCCGGGTAGATGAGGCTCACGAGCACCGGCGCGAGCATATAAGTGGCGCCGCCGAACATCGCAACGGCTTTGCTCAGCTTCAGATGGCGCAACCAGGCGAAGGTGACTACACCCGCGAGGAATACGTGCAGAACAATCTTCCATCCCATGGCGCGATGGACCGGCATCACGAACTTGAGAACCGTGGTGGGATAGAAGATGTCGCCGTGCATCGCGTCGACGAACGGCAGCCCGGAGAAGATGTAAGGGTTCCAAAACGGAAAGACGCCGAAATCGCGGATGAGCTCTACGTATAACTTGCGGGCGAAATAGCCCAGAGCGACGACGTCAGTGCCGAAGAGCATGTCCCCCGACACTATGAATTCTCGGAACAGGACGACGGTCAGCAACCCGAAGAGAGCGTAGGGAGCCCAACCTGGCAGCGTCGCCAGCGAAGAGCGCGGCGTCGCCTTCCCCTCTTTCTTCCTGCGCTTCGTTCGCTCGCGCTTCATCTCCGGTTCCCTAATCCCAATCCTCCGTCTCCCGTTCGGTCCCAAGCAAAGCGTTTAGCAGAATGTCCGCGATGCGCTCCCCTGCCCTGCCATCGCCGTACGGATTGCGCGCCCGGGCCATCTTCGCGTGCGCGTCGGCGTCGTCCAGCAACCGAGTCCCGACTTCGAGGATGCGATCGCGCGAGGTGCCGACCAGCGTCGCCACGCCAGTTTCGATCCCCTCGGGCCGCTCAGTGACTTCACGCAGCACCATCACCGGTACGCCGAAAGATGGCGCCTCCTCCTGGATGCCGCCGGAATCGGTCATCACGAGCCGGGCGCGGGCCAGGCAACGCACCAGGTCCGAGTATGAGAGCGGCGCCAGCAGCTTGACGTTCGAGATGCCGGACAGAATCTCTCGAGCCGGCTCGAGCACGTTCGGGTTCGGGTGCACCGGATAGACGAATACGTCGCCCGGGTGCGACTCGGCCAGCGTCTTCAGCGCACCGAAGGCCTCGCGGATCGGTGCGCCGAACGACTCGCGTCGGTGAGCGGTGATCAGAACCAGTCGCGCCTCCGTTTCCAGGATCGCCCTCAGCTCGCGGTCTTCCACGGGTCGCTGCGCATCGGCGATCACCCGCACCGCGTCGATGACCGTGTTGCCCGTCACGTGGATTTGGCCTTCCGAAAATCCCTCGGCCAACAAGTTGCGCCGGGCACCCGTCGTCGGCGCGAAATAGTGGTCTGTCACGATGTCGCACAGCCGCCGGAACATCTCCTCCGGGAAAGGCGCCCACTTGTCATGGGATCGCAGACCGGCCTCCACATGCGCCACTTGAGTCCGCTCGAAGAACGCCGCCAGGGCTCCAAAGAAGACGGTAGCGGTGTCGCCCTCCACCACGACCATGTCGGGCTTCTCGGCTCGAAAGACCTTCCGTAGCTCCTCCAGGCAGGCGATCCCGACGTCGTACAGGTCCTGATCCGGCTTCATGATCCCCAGATCTACATCGACCACGAGATCGAGGCTGGCCAGCGCGCCGTCGAGCAGATCGTCATGCTGTCCCGTGGAAACCAAGCGCACCTTCACGGGCTCGCCCCGCTTTCGCAGAGCTCGTGCGACGGGCGCCAGCTTGATCGCTTCTGGGCGCGTGCCCAGCAGAATGAGGACGACGGGGCTCGTACCCATGCTCAAGGCTCCGAACCCCCCGATGCCGCGTCAGGACGGCTATAAGCTAGCACGTAAGCGGATGCAGCCCCTTCTCCAATCTGGTGCAGAAGGGCGAATCGCTCGGGGACGCTTCGGATGACGGGGACCAGATAGCGGGAGGTCGTTTGGCTGAGTCCGGCCACGACGACGTACTCCGCCGCAATACCATCCAGGAACGCCAGCATGGCCGCGTCATCGAACGTGAACGGGTAAACATCCCCCTGCCGCCGCGCATAGTAGTAGAATAGCCGCGGCTTGCGCGTGATGACGATCGCCGCTTCCGGCGTGTTCGCTCGGACCCAGTCGGCGGCTTGCACGAAGGCCCGCCATCGCGGAGCGTAACAAGCCAGAGCATCACCTTGCCGGTAGAGCCTCATGCATCTCTGATTCTGCAGAGTAACCCGCACGTCGGCGGGCATCGCCAAGAGTGTGAGCAGCGCCCCATACACAGGTAGCACCCACTGGGGTCGTGCAGCTCGCATGAAGTCGAAGCACCATATGACGCCACCCGCAGCGTACAGAAACAGCACAGGCAGCAGCGGCAGTAGAAAACGTTGATCGGTCCACACCTGCGGCCACAAGCTGATCAACGCCACGTAGAAGAGGGCGAACCCTTCGAGTGTGCGAGGTTCGCGAACATCACGAGCCCAGGCCACGATAGCCAATGCCAGCAGCAAGAGCGCCGTCAGCAAGGCCATCAGAGCTAGCCCTCCGGGGGGCTGACGCCCGGCCAGCGCCTGCGGCGTGACCTCGACCGCGTAAAGGCGAAGATTCTCGACCACCCGGATCAACAGATCGCCAGGCCCCACATACCCTTGTTCGGGAGCATAGGGATTCACGAGTAGAAAGTTGCTCGCGTAAACCTCCGCGCTACGCGTCGCCGCCAGCTTCCCCCACAACCACCATCCTCCGACTGCGACGACGACGGCTCCGCCTACGCCGGCCAGCCGGCGCCACTGCCTGTGCCAGGCCAACACGGCGAGAAGAGCGACCAGGAAGGGGAGCCCCGCTGCGCGGGTCAAGTAGGCGAGAATTCCGGCCGCGACGGCGATGATGAGCCAGCGCCGCGAGCGGCCCATCCGCTCGGCGGCCCAGAGCGCGACCAGCGTGAGCAGAACAAACGGCGCCTCCGAGAGCACCCAATGCGAATAGTAGAGCAGCAGCGGGCTCAGGGCGAAGGGAGTCGTAGCTGCGAGGGCCGCCGCCACACCCAGCCGCGCCCGCGCCAGCAGAAAAAGAAAAAGCACAGCGGTCGCGGTGAACAACACCGACAGGATCTTGAAGGTGATCAGGCTGCCGCCCAGAGCGCCCGCAAGCGCCAGTATCAGAGGATAGACTGGAGGGTACTGGGCGTGCCGCGGCGCATCAGGAAGGTAGATATTCCGATAGCCCTCTCCCGTACGCAAAGACTCTGCGAGGGCCATGTATCCCGCATTATCGCCGCCGACGAACGGCTTGGGATCGAACAGAAGGAATGCGAGGATGAGGTGCGCGGCGATCAGAGCGCCAAGCACCGCCCAGATCGCCCGCTCTCCTGATAGAATGTTCCGTAGAGGCCCTTTCCCCTCAGCCACCTGGACCCTTCACCGGTCCCCCCTTATCCCGATCTTTGAGCTCGCGAACGATGTCCCTCAGATCATCCACCTCGGCCCGCAACGTCGCCACCATCTCGGCTACGAAGCCGATACCAAACAGCGATACGCCAACCAGACTCAACAGGAGCACCAGGTCGAGCAACGGCCGGAAGCCGTGTCCTGCCAGACGCATGCCGACCGCCACGCCGCCCGTGACACCGGCAACAGTGAGCAAGACAAGGCCCGTGACCCCGAAAAAGAGCATCGGCTTGCGGCTGAAGCGTTGCTGGAACCAGACGGCGAGCAGATCGAGGGTGCCCACCAGCAACCGGCCACTTCCATAGTACTTACTCTCCCCCCGCCGGCGAGGCAGCAGGTCGACATCGATCTCGCCGACTTTGTAGCCTTTCGAATGGGCGAGCACGGCGAAGAACCGGTGCCAGTCGTGGCGAAGATGGACATCCTCGAGGACCGACTTGCGGAAGATTTTCATCGAGTTCAGGTCGCGGACCGGAACCTGGAACATCCTGCGGGACAACCAGTTATATATCCTGGATACAAGTTGTTTGTTATATCGCCCGACCTTGCGGCCGCATACCATATCGTATCCCTTCTCCGCCTCGGCAAGGAAGCGGGGGATCTCTTCGGGCAGGTGCTGCAGGTCGGCGTCGAACAGGACGATCCAGTCCGAGCTCGCCGCCAGGGCACCCGTAGCCAGAGCCTCCGTCTTACCCAGGTTGCGCTCGTGTCTCTCCAGCTTGAAGCGACTTAGGCGGGCCCCTTCCCTGCTCGCGACCTCGTACGAGTCGTCGGTCGAGCCGTCGTCGACATAGATGATCTCGCCATCGAGATCATGCCGGCGGAAAGCGGCATCGAGCTCGCCGAACAGCTCGGGTATGTTCTCGCTCTCGTTTAGTGCGGGGATGACGACGGCGAAGTTGCTCCGCATGGCGCGCCCGATGCGGGGCTCCTTGACTTGACGGCCTCCGACGCTGGCCGTCTGGCTCATACGCGTTTGCGCATCCGGGCCGAGAGGATCCCCAGCTGATCGCGGTACTTGGCGACCGTTCGGCGCGCGATGTTCACTCCTTCGCGCTTGAGGATATCGACGATCGCGCGATCGGTGAGCGGTTTCTTTGAATCCTCGTCGGCGACGAGTTTTTGGATGCGGGCTTTGATGCCGCGGGCGGAGACGTCCTCGCCCGAGTCCGTGGATAGGCCGCTGGAGAAGAAGAACTTCAGGGGGAGCACGCCTCGCGGCGTCTGTACGTACTTCTGGTTCGACACGCGCGACACCGTGGACTCGTGCATATCAATGACCTCGGCGACCTCGCGGAGAGTCAGTGGCTTGAGTTGCTCGATGCCCTCCTCGAAGAAATCCCGTTGTCGGTCGACGATGAAGTTCATCACTTTCAACATCGTCTGGCGCCGCTGCTCGATGGCCTGGATCATCCAGTTGGCGTTATTGAGCTTGTTCGAGATGAACTCCTTATTCTCTCCCTTGAACTTGCCCTTGTCCTTGGCGATCTCTCGATAGACCGCAGAGAGGCGTAGGCGCGGTAGCGCCGTGTCGTTGTGGAACACGATGTATTCCCCGTCGACCTTCTCGACGACGAGGTCCGCCATGACGAAGTTGTTCTCGGTTCCGGAATACTGGATGCCCGGCTTGGGGTCGAGCTTCGAGATCTCGTCCGCCGCGGCCTGGACTACCTGCGGACTTACTCCCAGCGCCTTCGAGATCTCCGCCCAGCGGTGATTGACGACCTGGTCGAAGTGCTCGTCGATGATCCGGTAGACCAAGCTATCGGTCATGTCTTTGTCGCATAGTTGCAAAAGCAGAGTCTCCCTCAAGTCCCGAGCCGCTATCCCTGGCGGGTCGAGACTCTGGATGACCTTCAACATTTCTTCGACTTCCTCGAGCGTGAAGGGCGGCCAATCCTCGAACCTTCGGGCCTTGCCTTCATCGGTCTCGAGATAATCGTTGAGCGAAGCAACGATCTGCTCCAGCGGGCAAGTAAGAAAGCCGTCGTCGTCTATGTTTCCGATGATTTCCCCGCCGAGCAACAGCTGCCGCGTATCGACACGCTGAAGCGATAGCTGATCCCGGAGGTGGTCGTACAGATCTCGAGACTGAACAGCAACCGGCTCGTAGTACTCGCGTTCCTCGAATTCCTCACGCCGGCCGCCCGTCTCGAACCCGTCAAGCAGTATCTCCTCCCAGTCGATCTCGTCTTCGGACTTCTCTTCGCTCTCTTCTACCTCATCGTCCGTGGGCTCGACCAGGTCCAGGAACGGGTTTTGTACGAGCTCCTGTTTCAGGTGCTGCTGCAGATCGAGCAGAGGCATGTAGAGCAAGTCCATCGCCTGATACAGACGCGGATTGATCCTCAGCTCCTGCCCTAGCCTAACGCTTTGTTGGAGACCTATCTTCATTCTACTCCCGGGTCCTAGAGGCGGAAGTCCTCGCCTAAATATAACTTCCGAGCCTGCGGATCGTTAACTAGCTCCTGAGACGTACCCTCGATGTGTATCCGACCGTCGAACATGAGATATGCGCGGTCGGTGATCGACAACGTTTCGCGAACGTTGTGATCCGTAATCAGAACCCCGATGCCGCGCCTCTTGAGGCTGGCAATGATCCGCTGGATGTCGTCCACCGCTATAGGGTCCACGCCTGCGAACGGCTCATCGAGGAGCATGAACTTTGGGTCGGTGACCAGAGCACGGGTGATCTCGAGCCGTCTTCGCTCGCCGCCCGAGAGCGAATAAGCCTTGTTCTTCCGCAGGTGCTTGATCGACAACTCGTCCAGCAACCCCTCTAGCCGCTCCTTCTTCTCGCTATCCGGAATCGGTAACGTCTCGAGGATCGCCACGATGTTCTGCTCGACCGTCATCTTGCGGAATATCGAGGGCTCCTGAGACAGATATCCGATCCCGCTCCGCGCGCGCTTATACATCGCCGTGCGCGTCAGATCTTTGCCGTCCAGGTAGACCTTCCCTGCATCCGGCGGGATGAGACCGACGATCATGTAAAAGGTCGTCGTCTTGCCGGCGCCGTTCGGCCCCAGCAGCCCTACGATCTCTCCCTGCCGAAGATCCAGATCGACTTCGTTCACGACTTTTCGTTTCTTGTAGATCTTCACCAACGCCTGCGCCCGTATGCGGCTCGATCCATTCTCCGCCGGCGCCCCCGCCCCGTCCGCAGAATCAGCCGGCACAAGCAGGCGGCGCTCGATCTCCTCCTCAATGAACTTGCTGAAGCCGGCGCGATCGGGTGCGATCTCATTCCAGGTGTGCTCGCTGAACTCGACCGCGTCGTCCGGGCCCTCGCCGCTGACGCTCACCCAGTCATCGGTCGCGAGACGGGCCAGCACCTGCTCCGCCAGATACGCATCGACGCCGTCAGAGGTCATCTGCCGGATCTCGCGCAGCCGTTTTATCTCCGCGGTGTCGTCCTGCGTCGCTTCTCCATAGTGTTCGAGGTACGAAACGCGAAACAGCTTGACGAGAGCATCACGGTCGATCCGACCGCCCGAGTCCACGCCCTCGATCATCGACTGCACCGCGATAAGCACGTTCGTTTCGTGCGAGTGTAGCTCAATCAGGAAGGCTCGAAACCCGCTCATCTCTCGGAGCCTTTGGCCGACGCGCTGGCCGCAGACGCCGTATCCTCCTGGACGACGGTGCTATCCCCATTCGTCGCCGGCGGAATCGGCTCCAGATAAACGCCGGTGCCGGGGCCTATCACCTCGACTTCAACAACCTTGCTGTCCTTGAACCAGATGGTCACAACGTTGCCAAGCACATAATTGATGCCCGGTCGCCCCCCCGTCGCTTCCCCGGCTGCTTTCTCATCGACGGCGTGGTAGAGCGCGCGAGCGCTGCCCAGGGCGACCAAACGGAGGAGCTCCGTGGTCTCTTCGCTGCTCGGAGCCGAGTCGCTGCCGGAAGAATGCTCGCCGAGCGAGTCACCCAACCCGAAGAACCCGACGATCGTGTCGCCGTCCATCCAGTCGGTTCCAAGCAGGGGATCAAGCGGGTCCGCTGCCTCGGTCGCCTCGGAGCGCGCGCGGCCTACAGCGATGACCCGCTCAAGGATCCCAAGAGGCCGCTCCACATCTATCGAATCGCCGACGAGTATGTAGTCGGCCGTCTCGGCGCGTGCCCACGGACCGGGAGGCATCGAGTCGATTGGAGGAGGGTTGGTCCCCGGCCACGCCACCAGACGCTCGACCTCCTCGCCACTAACGAACACTCTTAGCATGCGCGCGGCGACGAACATGTCGCGCCCATCTGCCGCACCGCTCGGCCAGGCCTGAATCTCCTCGACGCTGCCCTCGTCCAGCAGAACGAGAATCGTGTCTCCTTCGAGGCTGACATCCTCCGCCTCGACCAGGGGGTCTCCCAACAGCCAGAGCTCGTCGTTGCCGAGGTCGAGGTGGAGTGAATCCCCGTAGGCGCTCAGCTCCCCTCTCACTGCGACGGCGTCTCCCGAACCAGCCATCAGCGAGTCGCCGTACAGGTGTATGCGATCGGCGTCGACCTCAAACGGCTCAGCGCCGGGTGTCGTATCCGGGTAGAGCCGCAAGTGGGACCGTTCGGGTGCGAATATGCGCTCGACGGGCCGCTCCTCGCTCAACGGAAAGTAGTCGATAACCGGGCCCTCCAGTGTCGAGCGACTGACGCGATCAGTGAGTATGACGTTGCCTTGCGCTCTCACTCTCTCCTCATCCCGATAGTAGACCGCGCTATCCGCAACCAGAGTGCGTCGGTCATCGCGATACTCGACGTTTCGGTACAGATAGAGTACTCCGCTCGCCTCGTAGTACGTGGCGCTGTCCGCTCGAACCCAAGAGGGTCCGCAAGTGGCTTCGACCCCGTCCCAAGCATCCAGGCGATACCCCTCCTCAAGCTGGACGTAGCGCGAGGGAGAACCCGGCGGCGTGATCACGCTCAACGTACAGTTCCGCCCTTCCTGCGCCTGCGCCGCCGCCGCCGCTGCCGCAAGCGTCAGCGCGGCGAACAGAACGAGAACCCGTGGCAGGCGGCGCCTCTCAGGGCTCGCGCAGCGACGGTTGCTCTGCATCCGGCTTCTGTACCGTAGCCGAGGTCATGTTCACCTCGGTGATGCCAGCATCGGAATCGAACGCGGTTCCTTTCACAACCGTGCCATCGGCCTCCACCATGGTGGTGGGTTGATCGCTCCAGATCCTGCCCTTCAAACTGTCGTAGTGCATCACCGATGTCTCGATCCGGCGGCCCTCGGCGGGGTTGACCACGACCACCGAATCCGTCGCCGTCATGTCGCCGGTATCCCAGTCGTAGGTTCCCGTGCGCGACGTCAGAATCGAGGTCAGAGCCCCGGTGTTGTCGAAGAACGATACTGTGAGAACGCGCAACTCCACTCCGCTTTGGCCCTCAAGGAAGAATGCGGTGTCGGCCAACACATGCGCCCGCCTAATACCTTGGGACGACACGTAATGCTCCAGCCCGATGACGATCTGGTCCGACATCTCGTGGATCAGCATGATGTCCTCGGCCACAAGAGGCGGCTCTCCCGCATCGTCACAGGCGACGGCAGCGAGAGTGAGCGCCAGCAGGGCCGTCCAACGCATGCGCACCTAAGCCCCCCTCGCTCGCATAAGGTCATGCAGGTGCACGATGCCGATGAGATGCCGCGACTCATCGCACACCGGCAGCGCCATGATCCCGAATCGCTCCATGTCGTAAATGGCTTCGGCCGCCAACACGTCGGGTGCGATGATCTTGGGATCCTTGTTCATGGCCTCGTTGGCCGGCGTCGCCAAGGGCTCTTCGTGATCTTCCATGAAGCGCGTCAGATCGCCCGCCGTAATCACGCCCACCACGCGCCGCTCTTCGTCCACGATCGGGACTGTCCCTCGTTTGTGCGCGACGGCAATCATCACATCGCGCAGCGGCGCAGTGGGCGGAAGAGAGGGTACTTGATCGCCATCGGTCAGCATCACGTCATCCACGCGCAAAAGCTTTCGACCCAGCGTCCCGCCCGGATGAAGCCGGGCAAAATCTTCGGGCCCGAACCCCTTCTGCAGAAGCACGGCCACGGCCAAAGCGTCGCCCATGGCCAGCATGGCCGTCGTGCTCGACGTGGGCGCGAGATCGTGTGGGCATGCCTCTTCCTTGACCGCGACCTCCAGCACCACATCCGAGTGCGTCGCCAGCGTGGACTCTACACTTGCCGTCATGCATATGGTCGGCACACCCAACCTCTTGACCACAGTCAGCAGTCCCTGCAGCTCGTCGGACTCGCCGCTCTTCGATATCGCCAGCAGAAGATCGTCGCGAAGAACCATCCCAAGATCGCCGTGCACTCCCTCCACAGCGTGCATGAAGAAAGCTGGAGTGCCTGTCGATGTGAGCGTCGCGGCGATCTTGCGGGCCACGATCCCGGATTTGCCCAACCCGGAGACGATCGCCCGGCCCCTGAGACCCGCGAGCAACCGGATGGCCTCGACGAAATTATCGTCGAGCTTCGCCTCGAGGCTCATAAGAGCCTCGCCCTCGATACGTAGGACGCGTCGCCCCGCCTCGAGCAGCTCCGCCGAGTTCATCCCCCGCGCTCCTGCAGATATTCATCCACGGCCGTATTCCACTGACCCCGCGCCGAAAGCAAAGCCTCCGCAAACTCCCGAACCGCGCCGCGACCCCCGCTGCGCTCGGTCCGCCAGCGAGCCAGCGCTATCACCTCCTGAACCGCGTTGGCGACCGCAGCGGGTAGGCCCACGCGGCGTAGTACCGGCACGTCGGCCAGATCGTCGGAGAGGAAGGCGACCGCGCTCCAGTCCAAGCCCTTACGATCCAAGATGGCCTGTACGATCGAGAGCTTCTCGGCCTGCGGATCTTGGTGAAGCTCATCGATGCCGAGCTCGCGGGCCCGCATCGCGACCACCTCGGACCGGCGCCCGGTCACGATCGCCACCTCGATGCCCGCGCGTTGAAGCAACTGCACACCCAGCCCGTCGGTGATCTCGAATCGCTTGAACTCATAGGTCTCGCCCGAAGAGGAGGCGCCTAGATAAACGCCGCCATCCGTCATCACCCCATCCACATCCAGGATGACCAACTCGATGCCGGCGGCGACGTCCGCGGGGATACCCACCTTTTCCCCCATCAACGCAAGGCCTCCTCGCTGGCGGCGAGCGCTCCACGTACGGCCAGGACTCTCTCAACTACATCCGCCAACCGATCCAGCGGCAGCATGCTGGATGCGTCCGAGGGCGCGCTCGCCGGTTCCGGGTGCACTTCCACGAAAAGCGCATCGGCCCCGGCGGCTGCTGCCGCGGCGGCGAGGGCGGGAATGTGGCGCGGCTCGCCAGCGCTCAGCGAACCGGCTCCCCCGGGCAGCTGAACCGAGTGGCTCGCATCGAAGATCGCGGGGCAACCGCAGGTCTCCTTGATGATGGCGAACGACCGCATGTCGACCACGAGATTGTGGTAGCCGAAAGAAGTGCCTCGCTCTGTGACCGCCACGCCGGTCGCGCCGCCGCTGCGCGCCTTGCTCACCTGATTCGCCATGTCTTCCGGTGCCATCCACTGGCCCTTCTTCAGGTTGACCGGCCGACCGCTCGCCGCAGCCGCCAACACCAGGTCGGTTTGGCGGCTGAGAAGCGCCGGGATCTGCAGCAGGTCGACGACTTCCGCCGCCGCCGCAGCCTGACTCGCCTCGTGTATATCGGTCGTGACGGGCACGCCGAGTTCACCTCTAACCTGGTCGAGTAACTCCAAGCCGAGCTCGAGTCCGGGACCGCGCGGCGACTCGATGCTGCTGCGGTTGGCTTTGTCGAACGACCCTTTGAATATGGCGGGGATAGAGAACTGCTCGGCCGTACGAGCAACCGCCTCCGCTATCCGGCGGTTGAGATCCTCATCTTCGAGCAGGCAGGGCCCTGCGATCAGAAAAAACGGAGCGCCAGGCCGCAGCAGTCGTTCCACATCCACCATGAGCCGGCGCTCTCCTCACTCCCCTACCCCTACGACCTCTAGCTCGCCCGTCTCGCTCTCGCGCTCGTGCGTGCGCTGGAGCGCCGCCCTGATGAACGATGCGAAAATCGGGTGCGGGTGGGTCGGCCGCGACTTGAGCTCGGGGTGGAACTGAGTCGCCAGGAACCACGGGTGGGTTGGCAGCTCGATGATCTCGACCAGCAGGTGGTCGGGAGACAGCCCGCTTAGACGCAAGCCGTGCTCGCGAAAAACATCTCTATACTCGTTGTTGACTTCGTATCGGTGGCGGTGGCGTTCGCTTATCTCTGGTCTCGTGTAGATCCGCGCCGCCAGCGACCCAGGCTCCATCTGGCAGGGATAGGCGCCCAGGCGCATCGTGCCTCCCAGGTCGGTGACCTGCCGCTGTGAATCCATCAAAGAGACGACCGGATCGTCACAGTCGGGCGCGAATTCTCGCGAGTGCGACGTCTCCAGATCGCAGGCGTTGCGGGCGAACTCGATGATCGCCGCCTGCAGGCCCAGGCAGATACCGAAGAACGGGAGATCGTTCTCTCGTGCCCACTTGATCACCCGCACCATCCCCTCTACACCGCGCACGCCGAAGCCGCCGGGGACCAGAAGCCCGTCGTACTGGTCGAGACGGCCGGGGTCAACCTGATCTATGAAGTCTTCCGATGACAGCCAATCGATATCCACCCGAACATCGTTCGCTATGCCGCCATGCGTGAGCGCCTCACTGACCGACTTGTAGGCGTCTACGAGCGCCGTGTACTTGCCCACCACGGCGATCCGCACTCGGCCCCCAGAAGGGTTCTTCACCCGCTTGACGAGCGCGCGCCAGTTGGACAGATCGGGCTCCTTGGTCTCCATGCGTAGCCGATCGAGCACCAGGCTATCGAGCCCTTGCGCGTGCAGAGCCAGGGGCACCTCGTAGATGGTGCTGACGTCCCTCGCCTCGATGACCGCCTCGAACTCGACGTTGCAGAAGAGCGCGATCTTGCGCCGCATCTCCGCCGTAAGCTCGCGCTCGGTGCGACAGATCAGTATGTCCGGCTGTATACCGATCTCCATCAGCTCGCGCACCGAATGCTGCGTGGGCTTGGTCTTGAGCTCGCCTACTGCGGCGATATACGGGATCAGCGTGAGATGAATGAACAGAGCCCCGTCGCGTCCGACGTCCCGGCGGTACTGTCGAATCGCCTCGAGGAACGGCAGCGACTCGATGTCGCCAACCGTGCCGCCGATCTCGGTGATCACGACATCGTGGTTGGGAGTCAGGCGCCGTATGGCGGCTTTGATCTCGTCGGTGATATGAGGGATCACCTGCACCGTGGCTCCGAGGTAGTCTCCGCGGCGCTCCTTGGTGATCACATCCTGGTAGATCCGCCCAGTCGTGATGTTGTTCGCCCGCGAAAGCGATTCCTCGATGAAGCGCTCGTAGTGGCCGAGATCGAGGTCCGTCTCTGCTCCGTCGTCCGTCACATACACCTCGCCGTGCTGAAACGGCGAAAGCGTTCCCGGGTCGACGTTGATGTAAGGGTCGAACTTCTGGATGGTGACGGAGAGCCCCCGCTCGACCAGGAGCCTTCCAAGAGAGGCGGCGACGATACCCTTGCCAAGAGAAGATACGACACCGCCGGTCACAAAGATCGTCTTGCTGGGCGCTGACCGCTCGCTCATAACGGTTGTGGCTCCCTCTTTAAGATCTCCTCGGCTCGTAGCACGTCTTCTTCGGTATCTATCCCTGGTCCTGCGCTCTCCACGACGGCCACCCCGATCCGAAGCCCGGCCGACAGCCAGCGCAGCTGCTCGAGCCCCTCGAGCTCCTCCAACGGGTGTACAGGCAGCGCCGTCGCCTTTCTCAGAGCCTCCCGCGTGAACGCATAGATGCCGACATGCTTCAACGCGATTGGCGAGTCCGTCCGCGCCAGATCGATTTCCCCGCTTGGCACATGCGGTATGGCCGCACGGCTGAAATACAGAGCGCCGCCCTTGTCATCGCGCACTACTTTGACGGCGGAGGGGTCGCTCCACTCTCTGGAGCCAGTGATCGGAACGGCCGCAGTGCCCACATCCCAGCCTGTCCGGCTCAGCTCGACGGCGCGCTCAACCGTAGCCGCGGGGATGAACGGCTCATCTCCCTGAAGGTTAACGATCCACCCGTATCCCAAGAAGTCCGGCTGCTCGGCGACTTCCGCTACGCGGTCGCTGCCCGAACGATGGTCCGTCCGCGTCAATAGAGCGCGGCCCCCGAAGTTCTCAACCACCTCGACGACCTCGTGAGAGTCCGCGGCGACCACCAGATCGTTCAAGGCGTCGAACGTCAACGCCCGCCGCCAAACCCACTCGATCAACGGCCGCCCCGCCATCGGCAGGAGCGGCTTGCGAGGCAACCTCGAAGAAGCCAGCCGCGCCGGGATCACTCCCAGGACCCCTTCCCCCTTCACGAGGTCTCCGCTGAAATCTGCGCGTCGCTGG
This sequence comes from Candidatus Indicimonas acetifermentans, assembly GCA_947581815.1. GTDB lineage: Bacteria > Gemmatimonadota > Gemmatimonadetes > Palauibacterales > KS3-K002 > Indicimonas > Indicimonas acetifermentans. Next base: position 17,846 of record CANPVX010000035.1, read on the forward strand.
CAATTTTCACGCCACAGGATGATAACCGGCCGCTAAACGGTTGTCAAAGCTGGCCGTTAGACGTCAGAGCCTAGCCTTATACGGCGGATGATAGCTTCTCGCGACACCCACCGCGATTACCGTGTCGAAATCATCGCCGGGATCCGTATACACTCCCACCCCAATGACTCCAAAGTTGATCCCGGCTCCGAGGTTGTGTACGACCGGCGGTTTCGCTGTACGCGACGCCCAGGCGTTGCCCGCCGCATAAGACGCCCACGGCACCAGGCGCCCCAGTGCGCCGAGCCTGCGGCCCGTCAAGACCAGATATTCCGCCTGAAACCACCACAGATGATCCCCACTCCGCTCCAGTCGAGCGAGGGTCGGCAGGGTTCGCCAGCCGCCCAGGGCGCGCCAGCGCTGCGGCGGGGAGGCCGTAGACGGATGCTGCCCTTCGAAACGGACCGCCAGGACCTGCGCCGCTGCCAGCTTCAGCTCGGCGCTGAGGGCGCCCGTCAAAAGATAATAGGTGAAATCTCCGACCGCCTGATCCGCGCCCTCGAAACCAAGCTCCAGCTGGAGGGTGGAGAGTCGTCGGAGCGACGTCTTGACGCCCCCAAAGAGTCTGAAATCGGCGATCTCTCCGTCGTCGATGGCGGGGTTAACGCGAAACCCTCCCCTGTACTCGAAGATCGAGAACGGGTCCTTGCTGTCCAGAGATCGGGCGTTCTCGTAACCCAAGTGCAGACCGTAGGACCACACCCAGCGGGTGCCCTGTTCCAACCG
>CANPVX010000036.1 GCA_947581815.1 Candidatus Indicimonas acetifermentans
CCGGACCGGAGTCTTCGCCCGCGCCGAGGCCGTGCGGTTCGCCTGGAGCGAGGAGGCGCTGTGTGGCGAGGTTGTGGAGGGGCGCTTCGCCGGCGCGGTCTACGTCTACAAAGTGGCGGTTGAGGGGGGCGAGCTCGAAGTACAGACGGGGGGCGCGGGGGGTGCAGGGGATCGCGAGGCGCGTGTCGGCGATCGCGTTGGGCTGGAGCCAGTGGCTGCGCCCGAAGGCCTGTTCGCCTTTCCCGACGACCCCGGGAGCGGGGAATAGCCTTGGCGACGCGCAGTCGGGCTCGCGCGCTGAAGCGCCCGACGCCGGATAGGCTGCTGGCCGTCGTCGTCTTCGCCGCGTTGATCTGGGCGGTGATCTATCCGAATCTGGTCGTGCTGGGCAACAGCCTGAGCGCCGAGGGCTTGATCACGCTGGATCACTACAGGGAGTTCTTCCGCACGCCGGCGGAGTTGCGGGCGCTGTGGGCAAGCATCTGGATCTCGATCGCCACGGTTGTCTTGGCGGCGCTGGTCGGGGTGCCTTTGGCATTTCTATTCACCCGCTACGAATTCCCCGGGCGGCGGGTGCTGGGGGCGCTGGCTGCCCTGCCGGTGCTTCTGCCTCCGCTGGTGGGCGTCATAGCGATCCTGTTTTTGTACGGAGAGAGCGGAATCGCTACGCGCCTCGTGCAATCAGCGCTCGACCTGGATCGACCGCCGTGGCGGCTACGGGGTGCGGCCGCGATTCTCGCCGTGCACGCCTACTCCATGTATGTCTATTTCTACCTCTTCACGCTCGCTGGGCTGGCGCGGCTCGATCACTCGTTGGTCGAGGCGGCGGCTTCGCTGGGCTCGAGCCGGATCCGCACGCTCCGCCGGGTCACTCTTCCCCTGCTCACGCCGACGCTGGTGGGTGCGGCGCTTCTCACCTTCATGACGTCGATGGCATCGTTCAGCGCGCCTTATGTGCTGGGTGGAGGCTACCGCGTCATGACGACGCAGATCTTCAGCAGCAAGCTGCAGGGCGAGCTGGGGCTTGCCATGGTGGAGACGGTGATGCTGGCGTCCGTCTCGCTACTCGTGCTCTGGCCGTTGGCTCGCTGGGAGGGGAGTCGTGAGTACGTGGCGCCTACTAAAGGAGCGGCGCCTTTCAGGAGGCAGGTCGAGTCGCGCTTGGCTCGAATCGGGGTCCCCCTCGTCGCCGGCTTCGGGGTCCTGTTCCTGCTGTTGCCGCACCTGACCCTGGTGCTCATCTCCCTGGTCCCCGACGGATCGTGGACCGTCGAGACTCTGCCGCCCGCCTACTCCTTCGAGAACTACGCGGAGCTCTTCTCGGAGGCGCGCACCTTCAGGCCAATTCTGAATTCGTTGTTCATGACGACAGCGGCCACCGCTATGGCACTGATCGTGGCAGTGGCGGTAGGCCACCTGGTGGTCAGGCGCCGGATAGCCGGGCGCGGCCTACTCGAGGGCCTGCTCGCCTTACCCTGGGCGTTGCCGGGGACGGTGCTGGCCATCGGCCTGGCCACGACCTTCAGCGTTCACCGACCCTGGATCGGGCGCTGGGTCCTCGTCGGCACCGCCGCCATACTGATACTCGCCTACTTTCTCAGGATGCTTCCGCTGACCGGACGGGCGGCGCTGGCCGGGTTCCGCCAGCTGGACCCGAGCCTGGAAGAAGCCGGGGCCTCTCTGGGCGCGGGTCCGTGGCGGAGGATGAGGCGCATCACACTGCCGGGCCTGCTCCCCGCGCTGGCAGCGGGCGCGGCTCTGGCCTTCGCGACGGGGCTGGGCGAGTTCGTCGCATCGATCGTTCTCTATACTCATCGCACGCGCCCGATCTCGCTGGAGATCCTCTCCCAGCTACGCGATTTCGATCTCGGTGCGGCTGCCGCTTACGGCGTGCTGCTGATGGTCTTGGTGGCGGGTGCCTTCTTGTTCGCTCAGCGGTGGATTCAGGGCGGGCGCGAGCTGCCTGGCTAGACGCCGGTCATCATCGCCGTTCGCCCCAGATATTGGTTCTATTGATCTCTTTGTCGCCGGCCATGACACCGCCGGCCACGCCGGCGCCAAAAGCAGCCGCTGTGACGATACCGATCAGCGGGAGGGCGGCCGCCACGGGCACTGCTACGAGCACCGCGCCCGCACCGGCCACAACTGGGGCCATCTTGCTCCGCGCCTTGGGCACGAACCGGAGTCTCTTGATGAAGAACTTCTTGGTCCACCTGTATCCGCCATAGGCAGCGCCGGCTGCCAGTGCGAGCTCTACAATCATGATCTATGTGATCTCCATTAGGGCATTGAGCCGTTTTAAAGCACTACGGGCCCGGGCCTGCTTAGGATTCACAGGCTGGGGCGCCAGCCTTCTTTCCGACCCCGAGCGCAAAAGATCAGTTCTGACGGCCCTGTGCGCCATGGGCCCGGCGGAACACCGAAAGATGCTGCCCGCGCAGGTGGCGGCCGTAGCCGACGTTGCGACCGCGGGGGCTCTCGAGCTGGTGCAGAGTCGTGATTCGGAGCGCGAGCGGCTGCCTGACCCTGCTCTCCAGAAGCGGCCGTAGTCTCTCGGTCGCGTCCTGCGCCTCCCGCGCTGACGGGGTGCGACGGGCGATGAGAAGGACGTCCACGTCCGAGTCGACGGGATCGTCGGTGAGCGCGACGCCGAAGACTACGGCCTCCTCCAGCCAGTCGTGTCTGGCGAACTCCGGGGCTGCCGCCTCGAGCGTCCGTATCAGCTGTGCTTGCTTCATTGGCGGGACTCCGTCCGCGGCGGGGGCCGCGGCTCTCGGTCGGGGTTGCGTTCGCCGCTATCGTGGCTAAGGTAATGTACCCCTGGCTTCAAACGGCGGCACCTGAGTCCGCCCTGGGCAGTCTATCGGGGTGCCGACGGATCTCGGATAGATGACGCGATCATCCATGTGCCGAAAGTCTCATGGGTCAACCTTCCTGCGGATCAAATCGTCCAAGAGAGGTAGGGTCGGGGCTCGATGATGATTATGGACTCATCCTATTAGGAGATTGATCAGATGAAGTTGAACCTCGCGGCCCTTCTGCTGGGCCTGTCAGTAGCGTGCACGGGGGCTGGCCATTCAGTGGAAAGCCCCGCTCCCGCCGGCGCGTCGGCGGCACAGTCGGAGCAGGAGCAGCAGCAGGAACAGCAGCAGGAGCAGCAGAACCAAGAAGACGAGAACGAAGACGCGGACGCCAACCTCGGCGGCACCATGGAAGCGGCGGCGTCCGTGGACCTGGTGATGAGCGAGATCTTTCCGGCCGAGATCGTCCTGACTCGCGGCGATACGATCACGTTCGAGGGTGTCCTGCGCGACGCCGAAGGCAACCGGGTGTCGGGCGCTCGCTGGGGTGTCTTTCCGATGCCGGCAATCTTTGCGGTCCAGTCGATCAAGACGGAGGTGCCCGACTCGTACCTGTTGTGGGGCGTGGGGCCGGGCGAGACTCGGCTGCAGGCCGTGCTGGTGCTCTCGGATGGCAGCGAAGTGGAGTACGAGCCGCTGTTCGATATTCCGGTAACGGTCAAAGAGTGGCCGGCGGCTCGCATCGAGATAGATGATCCTGCCTACGGCACGTATGCCAGCAGCGTCTTCCAGTTGACCGGTACGGTGATCACGACACATGACACGGAACATGCCACTGCGGTCATCGCCTGGTGGAGTTCTGACCCAGAGGTCGTATCGGTAAATGGCGATGGTGTCGCCTCGTTCAATAAGGCGGGGAGCGCCGAGATCCGAGCGCAGGCCGAGGGCATCACACAAGTCATTGAGATACAGGTCACGGAGAATCCCGTGGCGAAGGTCACGCTTGGACCGGAGCAGAGTGAGGTGCGAACGGGTGATGTCGTTCGCATGCAGGCTGAGCTATCGGATCGTGCGGGGCGCAGCGTGGACGACGCCCACGTCGCTTATTCGCTGAGCGCGCTCGAGGGTCCGGCCGGCGGTGCCGTGGTCTACAGCGACGGCGCGTTCGTGGCGGAGGAAGCGGGGGTCTACCGAGTCATGGCGACGGCGGGTGGACGGGCTGCCACCGCTGTTGTGAGCGCGGCGCCGCGCAGCATAGTGCGCGGCGCGGAGCTCATCGGACGGGGTGCGGTCAGTTATGTCCAAACGAGTGACTTGTGGGTGTTCGAAGGGCGCGATGGCCGCGACTACGCCTACACGGGAACTCACGCCGAAGGCGGCGGGCAGCGGATGTTCGTCTGGGACGTCACCGATCGGACGGCACCGACGCTGATGGACTCCATCGTGGTCGATGCGCGGGTCGTCAACGATGTGAAGATCAACGATGACGCCACGCTCGCCGTTATCACTCGTGAAGGTGCCAGCAACCGCAAGAACGGGATGGTTATGCTGGATATCTCGGATCCGGCGCATCCCGTCGTTCTCTCCGAGTTCAACGACGAGTTGACGGGCGGTGTGCACAACGTGTGGATCAACGGCGACGTGGTTTATGCGGTGAACGACGGCACCAACGCGATGAATATCATCGATATCTCCGACCCGGCGAGCCCGAAACACGTCGGCCGCTGGGAAGTTCGCCCCGGGGAAGAAGACAAGAATCTACACGATATCTGGGCCGAGGATGGATTCGCCTACCTCTCCTATTGGGACGATGGGCTGATCATCCTTGACGTGGGCGCCGGGGTCAAAGGCGGCACGCCGCGCGACCCGAAGTTCGTGTCCCAGTACAAATATCCCATCGGGAATACCCACACCGCCTTCCGGTACGGCGACTACGTATTCGTCGGTGACGAGATCTTCAACTGCGCCGAGTGCACTAACGGTCCCCGCGGCTACATTCACGTCGTCGATGTCAGCGACATCGAGAAGCCGACGGAGGTCGCGCGCTTCGAGGTGCCCGAGGCCGGGGCTCACAACATCTGGGTTGAGGACGGCCTGCTGTACGTCGCATACTATCAGGGCGGTCTCCGGGTGGTGGACGTGACCGGCGAGTTGCGGGGCGATCTGTACGCTCAAGGGCGCCAGGTAAGCTGGTTCCACACCGCGGCATCGGAAGGCGAAGGCATCAAAGCCAACTCACCGCTTGCTTGGGGGCCGCACGTGTTCAAGGGCTATGTCTTCGTCTCGGATATGAACAGCGGCTTATGGGTCGTGCAGCTCGAGCCGCCGAGCGATCCGCTCCTGCCGTAGGGGCAGGGGGCGGGGGGCCGGGGTCGGGGGCCGAGAGCGGCCCGTTCGGAGCTGCGACCGGATGGATGACTTGAGGGAATGAAGTTCGGCGAGATGATGAAGCGGGTTGGTCTCATGGTTGCGGTCCTGTCGCTGACCGTCGCCGCGACGGCCGCGCTTTACCGCGCGCCCGATCCGCCCGCGCGCTACTGGGTGTACGTGGCGAACGAGTCCTCCGACCTCGTCAGCCTCGTCAGCTTTGGCCCTGAAGGCGCCGTGCTCGAAAGGGATATCCCGGTGGGCATCATGCCGATGGATATCGACGGCGCGCATGGAATCAGGGTCGAGCCGGGCGGTAAGCACTTCTACGTGACGATCGCCCATGGAACGCCGTTCGGCAGCCTATGGAAGTTCAGAACCAGCGACAACGAGCTGGCGGACACGGCGACGCTGGGGCTATTTCCGGCTACAGTGGGGATCACGCCAGACGGATCCCTCGGTTTCGTCGTCAACTTCAACCTCCACGGCGATCCGCTCCCATCTTCGGTCTCGGTCGTTTTCTTGCCGATGATGGCGGAGGTGGCGCGGATACAGACCTGCATCAAACCACACGGCAGTAGAATCAACCACGCAGGCACTCGCTCCTATTCGGGCTGTGTCGGGGACGACCAGCTCGTCGAGATCAGCGTCGACAAGATGGAAGTGAGCCGGCGCTTACTGCTGCGCCCGGGTAAGGAGCAGCTGCTGACGGGGGAGCCGCCGGCGCCTGAGCCCGGCGACGGTCGCTGCGGGCCGACCTGGACACTCCCATCTTACGATGATCAGTACGTCTACGTGGCGTGCAACGCTCACAACGAGATCCTCGAGATCAACGCAGAGACATTCGAGATCGAGCGCCGCTTCAAGGCGTTTGGGAAGCCTTATAACCTTGCGGGCACGAACGACGGACGTCTATTAGTGTCCAGCAACAAGGGCGCCCAGTCGGTGAGCGTTTTCGACATCGCCAAGGGCGAAGAAGTGGCCCGTATCGCGACCACCCAGCCCATAACGCACGGCGTTGTCGTCACGCCGGATAATCGCTACGCGTTCGTCTCCAACGAAGCGATCGGAGCCGTAAGGGGAACGGTCGATGTGATCGACCTCCAGTCGTTCGAGCGGATCGCTTCGGTGGAGGTGCACCACCAGCCGGGCGGCATCGATTTCTGGAAGATGGAACCGCTTCCCGAGTAGCGGACGAGCCCTATAACACGTAGATCCGAAAAAAAATGGATCTCCTGGATAGAAACACGCTCTGGTCTCTGATGGAGGAGGGGGCGGAGCGTTGCGTATCGATCTATCTTCCTACGCATAGGGCCGGCAGCGATATCCAGCAGGACCCGATCAGGCTAAAAAATCTGTTGCGTCGGGCTGAAGAGAGCCTCAGCGCGGGCGGGATGCGTGGAGCGGCGGCGAGAGAGCTGCTTCAACCCGCGCGCGAGCTCATCGACGATCGTGCGTTCTGGCACTATCAAGGTGACGGCCTGGCTCTCTTCGTCGCGCCCGGGATGTTCCGCTACTACCGGCTGCCCGTGCGGTTCGATCCGCTAGTCGTCGTCACCGACCGGTTCCACATCAAGCCGCTCATCTCATTGCTCGCCGGCGATGGCCGCTTTTACATCTTGGCGCTCAGCCTCGGTCGCGTCCGCCTGCTGCATGCCACGAGGCATAGCGTTGCCGAGCTCAAGATCGGGGACTTGGCGGCGGGGCTCGAAGAGGCGCTAGGCTACGACAATGCGGAGAGGCGGCGCCAGATGCACACCGGAAGGGAGGGCCGCCGCGGGAATCAGGCGGGGATCTTCCACGGTCATGGCGACGAAGGGCTGGACGACGCGAAGGACAACATCCTCCGGCACTTCCGTCGCGTCGACCGCGGCTTGCGCGAGCGCATTCCGGACGACAGAGCGCCCTGGGTGCTGGCTGGGGTCGACTACCTGCTGTCTATCTATCGAGAGGCGAGCGGCAATCCGTACCTGTTGAGTCAGGCCGTCGAGGGCAGCCCCGATCGCGCCTCACCGGCGGAGCTACACAGAGCCGCCTGGAGGCTGGTGCGCCCCGTTTTCGCTGAGGCGCAGCGGGAGGCAGAGGCCAGGTACCGGGAGCGGGTCGCCAAGGGGGGGGGGCTGGCTTCCAGCGAGCTGAGCGAGGTCGTCCCGGCCGCATACCACGGGCGGGTGGAGTCGCTGTTCGTGGCGCTGGGCGTTCAGAAGTGGGGCGTGTACGACTCGATCTCGAACGCCGTGGCACAGCACGGGCGCGCCGAGCCCGGAGACAGAGATTTGCTCGATCTGGCGGCTGTCAGGACGCTGATGAACGGCGGCGAAGTCTACGCCGTCGAGGCGAAAAGCATTCCGGCCGGGGACGAGCGAGCGACGGCGGCCGTGTTCCGCTACTAGGCCGACGCGGCCTCAGCCTTCTCCACCTTCACCGCACTAAACTTGAATTCGGGGATCTTCCCGAACGGATCTAGCTTGTCGTGGGTCAGGATGTTGGCCGGGGCCTCACGGAAGTGGAAGGGGAGGAAGACGTTTCCTCGCGGCGTCGCGGTCGATGCCCGGACGGCGAGGACGATCGAGCCGCGTCGCGTGGCCAGGTGAACCGGCTCACCCGTCTCCACGCCAAGCTCGGCCAGGTCCTCGGGGTGCATCTCGCAAAACGCTTGCGGCTGGATCGCATCCAGAGCCCGAGACCTGCGGGTCATGGTTCCGGTGTGCCAGTGCTCGAGCAGCCGACCGGTATTCAGCACGAACGGATATTCAGCGTCGGGTAGTTCCGCCGGCGGCTGATGTTGAGCGGCGACGAACTTGCCGCGTCCGCTGGGTGTCGGGAAGCCATCCCCGAAGAGAATCTGGATCCCGTCGCCGGTCTCGGGATCGGGACACGGCCACAGCTTGCCCGTCGGCTGCAAGTTCTCGTGGGTGAGGCCCGCGTAGCTGGGTGCGAGGGCGGTGAACTCTTCGAAGATCTCCTCGGTGCTGTCGTATGCCATCGGGTAACCCATGCGTCGCGCCACGTCGCAAACGATCTCCCAGTCGAGACGGGCCTCGCCGGGAGAGCTGAGGGCCTTCCGGCCTACCTGAACGCGGCGGTCGGTGTTCGTGAACGTGCCCGTCTTTTCGAAGAACGAGCTCGCTGGCAGTATGACATCCGCGAACTCTGCCGTCTCCGTCAAAAAGATGTCCTGCACACAGAGGAAATCCAGCGCGGCGAGCGCTTTCCGCACCTTGTTGGTGTTCGGATCCGACAGGAACGGGTTCTCACCCATCATGTACATGCCGCGGATCTCTTTGCTGAGAGCTCCGCCGATGATCTCGACGACGGTCAGACCCGGCTTGGGATCGAGAGGGATGCCCCACGCTTTCTCGAACTTCGCCTGCACTTTCTCGTCGGCTACGCTCTGGTAGTCAGGGTACATCATCGGTATCAGGCCGGCATCGGATGCGCCCTGAACGTTGTTCTGGCCGCGCAGCGGGTGCAGTCCGGTGCCGGGCCGGCCCACGTTCCCAGTGAGCAGAGCGAGAGATATGAGGCAGCGGGCGTTATCCGCGCCGGTCGTATGCTGCGATATCCCCATCCCCCAGAAGATCAACGCGGACTTGGCTCGCGCGAACACGCGTGCGATCTCTCGGATCTTGTCGGCCGAGACGCCGCAGACCCTCTCGGCGGCTTCGGGCGTGTAGCTTCGGACGACCTCCCGTAGCTCCTCGAAGCCCTCGGTGAAGTCGCGTATGTAATCGTGATTGACCAGGTCCTCTTCGATCATCACTTGCATCATCGCGTTGTAGAGTGCCACGTCGCTGCTCGGTTCGATCTGCAGGAAGTGATGGGCGTGGCGTGCGATCCCGGTCTCGCGCGCGTCGATGACGATGAGGGTCGTGCCGTTGTGAACGGCGTCCTTGATGAACGTAGCGGCGACCGGATGGTTGGCGGTGGTGTTGCTGCCGGCCACGAGCGCGACGTCGGCATTCCCAACGTCGCCGAACGTGTTCGTGACAGCGCCGGAGCCTATCGTCTCCAGCAAGGCGGCGACCGAAGATGCGTGGCAGAGCCGCGTGCAATGGTCGACGTTGTTGGTGCCGAAAGCCGCGCGAACCAACTTCTGAAAGAGGTAAGCCTCCTCGTTGCTGCACTTCGCGGAGCCGAAGCCCGCCAACGCGCTGGAGCCGTGTGTATCCTTTATCTCTTTGAGCCGGCCGGCTACCAGGTCCAGCGCTTCGTCCCAGCTTGCCTCCCGGAACGCTGGCATGACCTCATCGTAGTCGACCAGCCCGCCGGGCTTTTTGCGCCGCCGCGCGCCGCGCGCACCGCGTACGTCGCTCGAGAGCGCGCCCTTAGGATAGAACTCCTCCCTGCGGATCAACGGCATCGTCAGGCGCTGCGGATGCCGCGAGTAGTCGAATCCATAGCGGCCTTTGACGCAGAGCCGTTCCTGGCTGCCGGGACTCTCGCGACCGTCGGCGTAAACCACCGTGTTCTCTTCGGGATCGATGTGATAAGTGATGGTGCAGCCGACGCCGCAGTACGGGCAGAGCGAATCGACCGAGGTCAGAGCGGAGCGAGGTCGGAGCGGCGCGGTCAGTTGCACGTTCGTGAGCGCGCCGGTTGGGCAGACCGAAGCGCACTCGCCGCACGCAACGCAAGTGCTCTGGCCCATTGGGTTGTCGAGGTCGAATCCGATGCGCGTGCCATAGCCCTTGCCCGTGCGGCCGATCACATCGTTGTGCTGTATTTCGTTACAGGCGCGGATGCACTTGTCGCACAGGATACACGCAGAGTGATCGACGGCTATGACCGGAGACGAGAGATCGTCAGGGCGACCGTTGCCCCGAGGCAAAGCCGACTTGCCTCGCTCGATTCCATAGCGCTCAGCGAGCTCGAGCAGCTGATCGTCGGCGGTCGTCACCTGGCGTCGTGATTCATCCGGGTAGTCGGACATCAGCAGGCCGGTGAGAGTCGCGCGGCAACGGTCCAGCTTGTCCGACTGAGTCACCACGCTCATCCCGTCGGCGCACTGGCGCACGCAGGATGCGGCCAGAACGCGCTCTCCCACGTCGACGACGCACATCCTGCAGACGCCTACCGGGCGCAGCCGTGGGTCGTGGCAGAGAACGGGGATCTCTATCCCCAGCTGGCGCGCCGCCTCCCAGATGGTCGTCCCTTCCGGGACGGTGACGTCCGTCCCGTCGATCGTCAGAGAGGTCGCGCGAGTCGTAGTTTCTGTTGCCTGCATGAGAGAGTCCTTCGCCCGCTGGGGGTCAGCTTGCCCTCTTCAGATGGGCCTCCAGCTCATCGCCCCAATTGCGCAGCGCTGAAGTTAGCGGATTCAACGCCACCTGCCCCAGGCCGCAAATAGACGTTTCGCCGAGCGTCTCTTCGAGCTCCGGCAGTAGTTCTCTTAGGCGGGCGCCGCTCCCGCCGCTCACGCCGCCCGCCAGGATGTCCTCGAGCATCTCGACAACTTTCTCGGTGCCGACGCGACAGGGCACACACTTACCGCACGATTCGTTGCGGAAAAAGCGCACCACGTTGGTGGCTGCCTCGATCATGTCCGTTCCGTCGGCCAGGACGATCAAGGCCGCCGAGCCCAGCATGCTACCCGCCTCCGCGATGGAATCGAAGTCGATTTCGACGTCGACCGCGCTGGCGGGTAGGAAGTTGGAGCTGGCACCGCCCGGGGCGAACGCTTTCATCGCCGCGCCATCTTTCACACCGCCCGCGAGCTCGACGAGCTCCGCAATCGTGGTTCCCATTGGGATCTCGAACACGCCGGGGCGCTCCACGTGTCCGGAGACGCCGATGAACTTGAGGCCCGTGTGCCCACGGGCGCCACACTCCTTCCACCAGTCCCTGCCGCGCTGCAGGATGGCCGGGATCATGGCGAGCGTCTCGACGTTGTTGATGAGGGTGGGCTTCCCCCACAAGCCGCTTGTTCCAGGATAGGGGGGCTTGTTCCGAGGTTCGCCGCGCTTGTCTTCGAGAGCTTCGAGCAGCGCCGTTTCCTCCCCCAGGATGTAGCCGCCCGGCGAAATGAAGATCTCTATGTCGAAGTGTTCTCCCAGAACGCCGCGCTGCCTGGCGTCATCGATGGTGCGCTGTAGAGCTTCCCGCTCGGGCTCGTATTCGTGACGCAGATATATCACTCCCCGCTGCGCGCCGACGACGAGCCCACCCAGGCACATCCCCTCGACGACCAGATGCCCGAGCTCGTCCAGGATCACCCGATCTTTGAACGTGCCCGGCTCGCTCTCATCGGCGTTGCAGATGACGAACTTCGGAGTCGCTTCCTCTCTTCGTACCAGCTCCCACTTGAGGCCCGTCGGGAAGCCGGCTCCTCCCATGCCGCGCAGTCCGGCCGCCTTCAGCGCTTCTATGATCTCCTGGGCCGCCGCATCGCTCCAGCGCCCGAGAAATCCGTTGTAAGCGGAGTAGCGCTCGCTGGCATCAGCGTAAACATCGATCTGCCACTGACGACGTGGTGACTCCGGCGCCGATAGAGCGCCGGGGTCGCGTGCGATCTCCGCCAAACTTTCGGGCGTGAGCGGACCCACCGGTACCTCGTTGACGAGAGCCGCGGGCGCCAGGTCGCAACGTCCGAGACAGGAGACTTCGTGAACGTCGATATCGGAGTCGCCGTCGAGCGCGGCGGCCACCTTCGAACCAACCTGTGCGCCGCCGCTCAGAAAGCAGGCCAAATCTCGACAGACGGAAACCGTCGTCTTCGGCTGCTCTACGCGGCTGAAGTGGGGGTAGAAGGAAACGACCTCTTCGATTCGGTAGAGCGGTACACGCGACTGCTCGGACAGCTCCCGCAGATCAACGTCGCGCAGGTAACCGTAGATATGCTGAAGGCGAGACAGTTCCTGGATCAGCTCCATATAAGATAAGGCCGGGCCTAACGGTCGATGGTTTCGCGGTCTCGTCTCAGTATGCTAGCGCCTTCGAGTCATTGTCAAACCAGCAAACCCATCTCTGAGGATCCCGCGTCCCCCCCGCGTCCCCCCCCAGCTACTCCCTGGCGTCTACCACCGCCAGGAGTCGCTGCCCCGAGCGCGCCTCGGGTGGATCTTTCGCCGTATAAACGGTGACCTCGCCTCCCTCCCCCAGGAGGAAGAGCGGTACAGCGTTAGGGTAGGCGCGCCGGAAGGCCTCGAAATCGTACTCTGGTGTGAGGTTCGTGCTCTTGAGGTCGGCGCCCCTGGCGAAGCGAGCGCTCAGCTCCGTGAATGAGGCGGAGTGGTCGAACAGGAAACGTCCTCGAAGATGCCTGGCGACGCCTTCCCCAGGGGCGACCTCTGCCTCGTCCTCCGGCGCGAGCTGGTAGACCTGCTTCTCACCGAAAACTTCGATGAAGTTGAGCGCCGCCAGTGAATTGACCTCCTCATTACCCGTCAGCGCCAGCAGACGTCCCAGTCCGGAGAGGTCGATTTCGTCTCGGGCGCTCTCGCTGAGCCCGTTGCCGTAGAACGTCGACAGTCCCGCCATGCGGGCCGCGGCGATATTTGCGTAGTTCGAATCCATCACGCAGACCGCGACCCCTTCATCCCTCAGCTCGGCGGCGATATTTCGCGCCCAGCGATGTGAGCCGAGGATGAGAACGCCTTGAGGGTTGGGGTGCGCGACGCCGAGCAGGCGCGCAACCGGTGAGGCGGTCAAGCCGTAGACCACGACCGTCCCGACGATCACCAGAAACGTTATCGCCACCAAGAGTTGAGCATCCGCGAACCCGGCTTCGGAAAGCTCCAGCGCGAATACGGAAGAGACGGCAGCGGCGACGATGCCGCGCGGCGCCACCCAAGCCAGGAATGCCCGCTCTCGCCAGTTGAATTCGGATCCGAGCGTGCACAGCGCCACGGCCAGGGGACGCACGACGAGAATCAGTACGGCCAGGAAGGCGAGCTGGGGGACTCCGACGCCCAGCAGATCGCTCAACTGCAGACGCGCCGCCAAGAGGACGAAGAGGCTCGAGATGATCAGAACCCCTAGATTCTCCTTGAATTCGATGATGTGCTTCACGTCGACGGCTTTCTGGTTCGTAAGCACAACACCCATCAACGTCGCCGTCAGAAATCCGGTCTCCGCCTGAAGCACATTCGAGGCCGTGAACGCCGCAACGACGACCGCCAGCGTGAGTGGGCTCTGCAGATACCCGGGCACCCAATCCTTCTTGAGGAGGAGAATCAGCGTTCCCGCACCCGCCGCGGTCATGGCCAGCCCGATAGCTAGAGCCTCCAACAACCCGAGCAGCGCGAAGGTCGTCGCCTCCTGAACGCCAGTCGCCAGCACGGCCTCGAATACCAAGACCGCGAGGACGATGCCGATCGGATCGATCAGGATGCCCTCCCACCTCAGCGTCGACGCCAGGCGCGGCTTGGGCTGCACGTGCCTGAGCAGCGGTACGATCACCGTGGGCCCCGTCACCACGAGGATAGCCCCCAGCAGAATCGCCGTCGGTGGGCTCAGCCCCAACAGAAAGTGTGCTGCGGCGGCGCCCAGCACCCATGTGATCAGCGCGCCGATCGTCACCAGCGCACCCACCACTCCGCCAATCTTGGCGAGCTCATCGCGTCGTAGGCTCAACCCGCCCTCGAAGAGAATGAGGGCGACCGAGAGGGAGACGATTGGGAACAAGACGTCGCCGAGAAGTTGGTCGGGGTCGAGGAAGCCGGTGAGCGGTCCCGCGATGAACCCGGCTAAGAGCAGCACCAGGATGGAGGGGACGTTGATGCGCCACGCTAGCCAGGAAGCGCCGACCCCCAGTACGATGATGCTGGCCACCCCGATCAGGAGTTGCTGAGCCACGGTGCGCCCTCCTTCCGGCATTTGGGCAGAGGCTAGGCTACCGGGTGGGGAGGCGGTCGTCAAGGCAGGTGGAAGGGCTCGCAACTGCCATTTTGGCAGTGCCTCCGCCAAAGCGGCGCCTTATCCCTATCCACAAGTGCAAATATTGCAGTCGCTTACGCCGACAGCTCGACCCTCGGGCTGGCACAGGCTTTGCCACTACTGGGGTCGATAGCTGAACATCGATCACCAGAGGAGGTTCTTAATAATGATTTTCGGACGAGTACGTAGTGGTCTTCCGGTCAGGCGTCGTGGTCATGAGCTTGAGCGGATTTTCGATGAGGCGTTTGGGACCTACGACCTGTTCCGTTCCGGCGTCACACCGGCGGGTCGACGTCCGGCGATAAACGTTTCCGAGGAGGGCGAGACCTTTCGCGTGGAGGCGGAGGTGCCGGGGCTGAAGCTGGACGACCTGGAGATTTCGGTCGACGGCAGAGCGCTGAGCATCAAGAGCGAGCGGCAGGAGGACGACGCGGAGGATGGCGTGCGGTTCTACCGGCGTGAGCGTCGGCTCAGCTCGTTCAGCATCGCGGTCGAGCTCCCCGAGGAGATCGATGCTGACAAGGTGGAAGCCGGGTTGGAGAATGGGGTTCTGACTGTGTCGCTGCCAAGGGCTGCGAGCGCGCGTTCTCGGCGGATCGAGGTTAAGGCGCTGGGCAAGTAAGCATCTCGGAGCACACAGGGTAGGACGCTCGAGTCGTAGGAGATAGCGCCACCGGACGTGGGTCTGGTGGCGCTCTCTCATGTGTTGGGTCGGCGCGTATGGAGTTAGCCTCTCGAACCCGTGGACAGGGTCCAACGGGGGCGCTAATCTGTAAGTTCACACGCCACAGCCGGAAACTGGGGGGGACAATGCGACGCATCCTATTCGCGGCCATCTGCCCGCTGATCGGCGTCATGCTCGTCGTTCCAAAGGGGGCGACGGGGGCGATGGCCCAGCAGACGCCTAACGACAACCTGCTCACGATAGAGCATTTCCTCGATTGGGAGAGGGTCAGCGATCCACAACTGTCTCCCGACGCGTCCGAGGTCATCTACACGCGGCGCTGGGTGAACCGCCTCGAGGACGAGTGGGACTCGTCCCTCTGGATCATGAACGGCGACGGGTCGAAGAACCGCTTCTTGGCAGACGGCTCGAGCGCGCGCTGGTCGCCCGATGGAACGCGCATCGCCTATCTGGCGGACGGTGAACCTGAAGGGGCGGGGGTTCAGATCTTCGTGCGCTGGATGGATGCGGAGGGCGCTACCTCTCAGGTGACACGCCTGACGGAGAGACCCGCCGATATTAGATGGTCTCCGGACGGCAAGTGGATCGCGTTGACGATGAGGGTGAAAGGGCAGCCGGACCCCGAGTGGGAGATCGACCTGCCGGAACCTCCCGAGGGGGCCGAGTGGACTGAAGAACCTCGTATTGTCGATCACATACACTATCGGCAAGATCGCGTTGGATTCCTGAAGGATGGCTACAGGCACCTGTTCGTCGTGCCCGCTGACGGTGGAACACCGCGCCAACTCACAGAAGGAGAGTGGAACGTAGGTGCGCGGGTGTACGGTATCCCATTTGGGGTCGGACTCGATTGGACTCCCGACGGAAAGACGATCGTATTCGATGGCCTGCGCGCAGAGGACTGGGACCGGCGATATCGCGAGTCGCACATCTACTCAGTGGATGTGGCGACGCGAGAGGTCCGCCAGCTCACCCGCGAGAAGGGCCCATGGTCCGGGCCGGTGGTCTCGCCCGATGGCCGAACGATCGCATTCACGGGTTACGAATGGACCGCCCAGAGTTACAAAGCTTCGGATATCTACGTGATGAGCGTCGATGGGAGCGGATTGACTGACGTCTCGGCCACCCTGGACAGGGATCCGCAAAGTCTCCATTGGGCATCCGACAGCAAGGGCCTCTACTTCACTGCGGGTGACCGCGGGACGCAAAACGTCCACTACGCTGACTTGCGCGGCCGCGTTCGCCAGGTGACCGAAGGCGATCACATGTTCAGGCTGAGCTCGGTGGCCTCGGGCGGTCTCGCCGCCGGCGTTCTATCCTCGCCGCACGATCCCTGGGACGTTGCGACCGTCGACCTGAAGCGACCACGGGGGATGAGCGAGCTCACCGATGTGAATGCCGATGTGTTGGCGGCTATCGATCTGGGCGAGGTTGAAGAGATCTGGTACGCTTCCAGCGGGGGCACTCAGGTTCAGGGCTGGATAGTGAAGCCGCCGTCGTTCGACGCGACGCAGAAGTACCCGCTGATCCTACACATTCACGGCGGCCCGCACGCCATGTATCACGTGGGATTCAGCTACACGTATCAAAACCTCGCAGCCAATGGGTACGTGGTGCTGTACACGAACCCGCGCGGCAGCACGGGCTACGGAACGGAGTTCGGAAACGCCATCGATAAAGCGTACCCCAGCGTGGACTATGATGACTTGATGGCGGGCGTCGACGCAGTGGTCGAGAGGGGGTATGTGGACACGGGCGAGATGTTCGTTACGGGTTGCAGTGGCGGCGGCGTGCTCTCCAGCTGGGTGGTCGGGCAGACGGACCGTTTCGCGGCTGCCGCTGTGCGCTGCCCGGTAACGAATTGGATCAGCTTCGCCGGCAACGCCGACATCACCATGTGGGCCTATCATCGATTCGATGGCTTCTTCTGGGAGAATCCCGACAAGTGGCTAGAACATTCGCCGCTGATGCATGTGGGCAAAGTCACCACCCCGACGCTCCTGATGACGGGTGAGCTCGACCTTCGTACACCGATGGCGCAGACGGAGGAATACTATCAGGCGCTTCAGATGCTGGGCGTGCCGACCGCTATGATCCGGTTCCACAAGGAATTTCACGGGACCGGATCGATGCCCTCGAACTACATGAGGACACAGCTTTACATCATGAGATGGTTCGAGCGTTGGGCCGGCGAAGCTCGAGTCGCTGCGAGCAAGGAGGAATAGCGCAGCTTCTCCATCATCCAGCAGGAAGTCCTAGAGGCCACCGCAGGGCATGTGACCTTTAGCTCTTTCGATCGCGTGGCTCCACGTGCTGCTTAGTCGCGGGCCGCTGCGGGAGGTGCAGCCGCTCGATAACTTGACGCTGGAGGTGATAGCCATGTCAATCTCACCGGCTGTTGAGCGATTCGTGAAGGCTCATGGGGTCGAATACGAGGTGATCCAGCACCCTGCCGCCTTCACGGCCATGGAGGAGGCGGCCGCTGCGCACGTATCCGGCCAGGAGTGGGCGAAGACGGTCGTAGTATTTACGCCCGAAGGTGAGGCGATCCAGGCCGTCCTGCCGGCTTCTTCTTCCGTCGACCTGGGGAAGTTGGAGAGGCTAGTCAGAGCGGGAGCCTTGCGCCTGGCAGAAGAAAAGGAGTTCGTGGGGCTTTACCCGGACTGCGAGCCTGGGGCGATGCCGCCGTTGGGCAACCTCTACCACCAGAAGGTTTTTGTGGATCGAGCGCTTGCGGCGGATGAGACGATCGTGTTCGATGCCGGAGATCACCACTCCGCTTTACGGATGCGCTACGCGGACTACGAGAAGCTCGTAAGCCCAATCGTCGGCGAGTTCGGGCGAGCGGTCGGGGCGTAGACGCGTCGCGCTGATGGCGAAACTCGAAAAGGTCGCTATCGGGATCGATCTCGGGGAGAGATCCCTGCGTATCGCTCGCTGGACGGCTGAGCGCCTGGCACCGGGCGCGGAACTGCTCTTGGTCTACGTAGTCGAACCGCCACCTCTGTCGATCTTCTACCGCGGAGTCCTGCCCCCACGTGAGAAGATGGTGGAAGCTGCCATGGAACCCGCCAAGGTCAAGCTCGCAGAGCTGGCGGCCGAGCTTGGCGACTCTCGAGCCAAGACTGACCTCCGCGTCGGCCGACCGGCAGAGTGCATCGCCGCGGCGGCTCAGGACGCGAACGCCGATCTGATCGTGATCGGCCGGCACGGGCGTCACCACTCGTGGGGAGAGCTGGGTAGCACGGCCGAGGAGCTATTTCACTTCGCCACGACGCCCGTTTTGCTTCCAGACGATCTACCGACGGACGTTGGCGTGATCTTGATGCCTATCGAGGATGGCAAGCTCGCGCCTCGCGTCATCGAGTGGGCGCGATTCCTGAGCGAGAAATACGGATCGAAGATCATCGCGCTCCACGTCCTGAGCCAGATGCTTCGTGGCCATCTTCGTCTGATCTCGACCACGAAAACCACGGAGCGCGCGGAGGCATCGGCTAGGGAGGCGGCGGAGGCGTGGGTCGCGGAGGCGCTGGCGGCGGCCGGGCTCGATATGAGCCAAACCGTCATAGAGATCGCTGTAGGCCACACCGATCAGGAGATCCTGGAAGCGAAAGAACGCAACAATGCAGACTTCATCGTGATGGGCAGTCACGGGCCGGGCGAGCTCGAGCGCGCTGTGATGGGCAGTTGCGCGAGCACGGTCACTCGACACGCGCGCTGCCCGGTACTCGTAGTCCTCGCCGGAGAAGAGCGATGACCGCTCCTCCCGGATACACGCCTCAATGATCGCGCGTCACTGACCCAACCTCAAGAAAACCCCACGCTATGACCCTCAGTGCTCCGGCAATTTGGTTCGGCT
>CANPVX010000037.1 GCA_947581815.1 Candidatus Indicimonas acetifermentans
CCTGCCACCTCGTGTCCGCATAACCCGAGAGACGCAACCAACCAGGAGGTAAAAAGTGGAGCTGCTGAAGAAACCACGCTTCTCGAGCATGGCCGTGCTGGCCCTCGCCATGTCGGTATTCGTCGCCTGCGACGACAACACGGGCCCGGGCGAAACCGACCCCGCAGAGGCAGCCGCCGCCGTGCAGGGTGTGAACGCCTCGTTTGCAACTAACGAGGGCCTGCAGAGCTTCAACGTGCTAGCCCAGAGCTTCACTCAAGTTTTCGGGATCGCGCCGGTCATCGTGCCGTCTGCCCCCGGCTTCGAAGCCATGCCGGCCAGCATCCGCGCGATCGCCGGCCAACTCGGCGCGATCGCCCTGCGCGAATCGGGACCCGCAGCGGCAGCAGGTCCTGTTATCGATGCACAGTACTATGGGACAACGTTCATTTACGTGGACGGTGGCTACGTAGCCTCGCAGCGAACGGGCGCGCCGGCGGACGGCGTCAGGTTCATCCTCTATGCGCTGACTCCGGTCACGGGTGAGCCGATAGTCGACACTGAGCTAGGCTACGCCGATCTCCGCGACACGAGCGACGCGTCCGCCAACAGGCTTCAGATCACGGTCGTGATCAACGGAGCGACGCTCATCGATTACGTGAGCACGTGCTCACTCACTCAGAGCAGCGTCGCCGTTTCTGCCATTGGCTTCGTCAGCGACGGAGCCACAGTCGTAGACTTCGACCTTACGTTCAGCGTCTCGGAGTTTGACGGTGTCACGATCGACTTCTCCGTCGACATACCTTCCGAGAACATAGCGATCGATTTCAGCGTGACGGCGGATCAGTTCGGCTTCAACGCCGATGTGGATCCATTCGGCACCGGCGCTTTCTCTTTTGACTTCGAGATCTCTCAAGGTACCAACGCAGTCCACTTCACGATGGCGGGCACCGATGGTGCCCTCAGCGGCGGGGTCGAGATATGCGGCGGTGCGGACGGTCTAGACTGCACCACGGTCGCGAATATCTCCGGCACGCTCGACGCCCCAATCATCACCGATGCGGGCGGGAACGACCTCGGAGAAGAGGGCCTGGCGGGAATCGGCAACCTGTTTGACGCCGCGGGCGAGTTTGTAGGGTCGTTCTTCGGCTTCCTCACGCCGGCGTTTGGGCTCTGCGGCGTGGCGTTCTTATAGGAAGTAGCTGTAGCTGCACGGTTTTCTCACGGGCGGTCCTCGGACCGCCCGTGCTTTTTTTCGGGTCAGCGGCTACGTTGCCTGACCCGGGAAATGGGCTCGAGAAGGGTAGCTCCATGGACATCAAACACGCGCCGTTGCAACCGAGGCTCGCCGCAGCATCGCTCGCCGCGTTCATCTGCATCGGCTGCGGCGGCGACGGCAGCGTGATGCAGCCGGTCGCGAGGTTAGACCCCGTGGCGGCGGCGGCCACCGTTGACAGTGCTAGCCAACTGTTCTTCGATGACAACGAAGCGTTGACGGCGCTGGTCATCCTCGGACGCTTCATCATCGTCGTCACCGCGCAACCAGATATCGTCCCATACAACCACATCACGTCGCTGCCGGGCGGCCGAGCGCCCGGCCTGGCTGGGAGCATCCGCGCAGGCATCATGGAGCGCGAGAGCGTGAGCGTCCTCCCGGGAGGGGCATCGGGGGCGAGGGCAGGCGCGGGGGCGGGGGCGGGGGCGGGTGTGCCGGAAGAACTTCGGGGGACGACCTGGGCTTGGAATCCATCGACTGGAGGTTACGAGGTCGACTCGGGGGCTTTAGGGGCTCCAACAGACGGCGCGCGGTTCAGGCTGTACGAGGTCGATACATCAACGAGGCAACCGCTGCAGCCGCTCACAGACATCGGACACATCGACATCATCGACTCGAGCGCACCAGGGAATATTGCCATCTCCCTGGAAGCCGTTGTCGATGGGGTCACGCTGATCGCTTACGATGTAACCGGTCTGTTCGACGCAGCAAGCTTCGACTACACCGCCAGCGGATTTCTGGCCGACGGAAGCGAACAATCGAATTTCTCCTTCTCGAACAGCAGCAGCCGTGCGGGGCAGAGCGCGATCTCCCTGATCGACTTCGGGTCGGCGCTGATCAGGTTCGAGAGCAGCTTCGACCCGAGAGCTGTAGTCTTCACGACGGTGGCGACTTTCACCGAGACTTCGAGCGGCGATATGATCGTCATAACTCTGCTCCAAAACTCGAACAGCGAAGTGCTCGACGGGAGCGAGGTCGCGATCAATGATGCGATTGTCGCTACGATCACGGGCGGCGTAGGTCAAGGGCAGATCAGCAACGTTGAGGGTAGCCCTCTGGACGCCGATCAGTTAAAAGGCCTTACGGACTTGTTCAGCGCGGCCGATCAGTTGGGTTTCCGGCTCTTCGACCTGTCGAACTTCGCGATCACGCTACTGAATTAGCGGCGATGGCTCGCCGCACGATCGGGGGAAACCACCTGAGAACCCGGGAACCCCAGAGGCTACCGGAGCAATCGATGAAGATGCGTACTGCCTTGACGCCCGCGCTCATGTGCCTGCTGCCCAGTTCTGCCCTACTGGCGCAGGATCCAGCCGGAGCCTGTCGCGAAATCTTTAGAATGCCCGAGGTGGGCGCGTACTCAGAACTACACTTCAGTGCCGCGGACTCCGACGACCTCGACATCCGCTTCGCCGTAGTCGGCGCCGAGGCCGTCGAGGGAGCCAATCATTACTGGATGGAGATCGCCGCCGCACGGGTAGCAGACGGAGAACAGCTGATCACCCAACTGCTCGTGCCGGGCTACCCGTTCGATGTGCGCGACGTCAAAGGATATGTGCTAAAGTTGCCGGACCAGCCAGCCACGCGCATGCCACAACAGATGATCGAGCGGATGGGCGCCAGTACGACAGCAGAGATGGCGTGGGAGAAGGCCTGCGCCGAAGCAGAAGATCTGGGCACAGCCGATGTCAGCGTTGCCGCCGGATCGTTCACCGCGCGCCACTTTCGGACGCACGACGAGGCCGGCGTGCACGGTGAGGTCTGGCTGGTCAGGACCGTACCGTTCGCCATGGTCTTGATGGACCATCCCGAGGGAAAGATGGAGCTGATTCGATACGGGATGGACGCGACATCGTTGATTACGGAGGAACCCGTCGAATTCAAGATGCCCATGGCGCCACCGAACGAGCCGTGATCGCTTGAAGTGAAGGCCTTCTAGCCCGCTAGGCGCCCCCGAAGAGGCCGCGAAGCGCCGTGATCAGGCGCTCGGCTAGTTCAGGAAAGACGAAGTAGAGGACCGCTCCGCCCACGACTACGAAGATCAGAGCCAGGATCGGCCCTCGAATAAGCCAACCGCGCCTCCTGCGCCTCAATTTCCGAAGCTTCGGCTTCCCTCCTTTCATCCTCTCCGTTCCCGCCCTGGAAGCGAGTCCCGGCTCCATTTGCTCCCAAGCGCGGCGCGCTGCCTCGCCCGTCTTCCACGTGAAGCGAAACTCGACGTCGCCGAACTTGACCGTGTCTCCCTCGCGCAGCGCCTGCGCCACCGCGACAAGCACACCATTGATCCAGGTACCGTTGCTGCTGTTGTCGTAGAGGACGTAGCGTCCGCTCTCGTAGGTCACGTCGGCGTGGTGGCGGGAGACCGTGCGGCTGGAGAGGATCAGGTTGGCTGCTTTGGTGCGTCCGACTCGCACGCTGCCGACGCTCAAAGCGAACTCGCGCCCATCAGACAGCCGGGTCAGCACTGCTACGCGCTCGCTACTCGCTGATCCGTGCATCGGCGTAGAAGCCGGCTGTTGCTCGCGGCTTTCCATGGACGCAAGCTAGCCAGCGCGCGCTCCTAGGGGCAAGCCGAGCTCCGCCGATCGTGGCCGCGCTCTGCTACGCAGCCGGGCGGCGCGCGGCTCGTACGGTGAGGACCGCCAGCATAGTGAGCATGGCTAGCGCCACGACATCAGCGAACGGGCCGAGCCACTCGTATCCTAGTCCTCTGGGTATGCCCACCGCACCTGCGTAGAACGCAATCCCCACGCCCAAGAGCCCATCGCCGCCGATCAGCCCTGAGGCGTAAAGGACGCCCTGCTCGCGCACGGTGTGCTTCGAGGCAGCGTCGGGCTGTCGATCCTCCAGAAACTTCCGAATCATGCCGCCGATGAAGATCGGCGTCAGCGTGGAGATCGGAAGATAGATCCCCACCGCGAACGCCAGCGACGGGATCCGTATCAGCTCGGCGAAAACAGCGAGGCCTACTCCCACCAGGACGAACGTCCAGGGTATCTCGGCACCCAGCACGCCGTCGATGACGAGCATCATCATGTTGGCCTGGGGAGCGGGGAGCTCCTCAGACCCGAAACCGTAAGTGCCCTCCAGCACCATGATGCTCAGCACGACGAAGAAGGCCGCCGTCAGCACGCCGACGATCTCGCCGACCTGCTGGCGAGACGGTGTAGCTCCCAGCAGGAATCCCGTCTTCAGATCTTGCGACGTGTCGCCGGCGATCGAGGCAGCGATCGCCACGACAGCTCCGATAGACAGCGCGGCGATCCTGCCGGTGTCGTCCGTCCACCCGAGCGCCGCGAAGATCAGGCTGGTGCCCAGTAGGGTCGCGATCGTCATACCCGACGTGGGATTGGAAGTCACGCCAACCAAACCGACGATTCGGCTGGAGACAGTCACGAAGAAGAAGGCAAAGATCGCAACGAGACTCGCGCCGAGGATTCGCACGGCGATGTTGTCGACGAAGCCGAAGACCTGGGGAGCGATCGCGAGAAAGAGGACTACAGCCAAAACCCCATAGCCCACGACCTTAAGCGGCAGATCCGCGTTGGTCCGCTCGACCGCCACGGTTCCCGCTACCTGCTCCATGCGGCTGCGTAACCCCCGCAGCCCTTCACGGAAAGCGGCCAAGATCATGGGGATCGACTTGATGAGCGTTATGATTCCAGCGGTGGCGACCGCCCCGGCACCCACGTAGCGGATGTATCGAGTCCAGAGCGCGCTTGGCCCCATGTCGACGATCAGGTTCACGGTCTCGGGGTATAGCGGCGTCGTCATGTCACGGCCGATCACGTCGATGATCGGGATGATGACGAGCCAGGCGATCGCGCTCCCTCCGACCATGATCGCACCGATCTTGGGGCCGAGGATGTAGCCGACCCCGATCAGAGCCGGTGCGACGTTCACACCCACCTGCCCTTTAGGCAAAAAGGGCACACGCATCGCGACCTCTCGCGGCCAGAGGTTCACTCCCCTCATCAGAAACGTATAGACCGCGCCGACGCCAAGGCCGACGAACACGTTCCGCGCCTGGGAGCCTCCTGCGTCTGCCGCGACCAGCACTTCCGCGCACGCCGTCCCCTCCGGGTAGGGCAGCTTCCCGTGCTCGCCGCGGATCAGAAAGCGCCGCAGCGGTATCATGAACAGAACGCCCAGCAGGCCACCGGCGAGCGCCATCACGAGGAGCTTCGACATCGCCGGGCTGAAGCCCCAGAGGAATAGAGCGGGGATCGTGAAGATGAGGCCCGACGCCTGACTCGAGGACGCCGATCCCACGGTCTGGGAGATGTTGTGCTCGAGTATGGTGCTGGGCCCCAACACGGGCTGCAAAGCTCGGAACACAGCGACGGTCATCACCGCGATCGGTATCGAGGTCGATACCGTTAAGCCGACCCGGAGCCCGAGGTACGCGTTGGCAGCGCCGAACATGATGCCGAATAGCACACCCAGGAAGATCGGGCGCCAGGTGAACTCCGCCGGGCTTAGCTGGGGAGAGACATAAGGTATGTAGTCTTTGCCGGGGATCTCTTCGTACGCCCCCGGCGACAGCCCGCGCGGTTCAGTTGCCTGAGCCATGGCCTCGTCCTGGTGTGTGAGAATTGGCGCAAACTCGGGTCGCGAGCGGCCCATCGCAAGAGAATCGTCGCGGACGATGCGACGTCACAATTCGACTTCTTGCCCCAGGCCCTCCTGCCGGGCGCGCTCGAGCGCCGCCGCGGCGGCGCACATGTCCTGAACGGCGAGCCCAACGGACTTGAATAGAGTCGGCTGCGCTATTTCGGTTCGCTGCGGAAGCCCGCCCGCAACGATATCGCCGAGCTCGGCCAAGTCGGTCCCCTTCATCAGCCCGGCCTCGATGGCGGCGATGATTTCGCCCGCCTCGGCTAGCGCGGCTTCGCGCTGGTCCACAACAACACGACACTCCGCTACCAGCTCGGGATCGAGCTCGATCATCTCCGAGGTGAAGGAGCCAACGGCGTTGATATGGGCGCCGTCCGGAGCCTCGCCACGCATCAAGACCGGCTCTAGCGACGACGTGGCGACGCAGATGATATCGGCATCTTTCGCGGCAGCGGCCGCGCTCTCGGCCACTTCGACCCGGTCCGGCACTTCGCGACGTCCGGCCATCTCGGAAGCGAAACGCTCGGCGCTAGCCTCCGTTCGAGAGTAGACGGTCGCAGCTCGCACTCGCCGCACCGCGCAGACCGCCTCGAGCTGAGTGCGCGCCTGAGCGCCAGCGCCGATGATCGCCACCCGATCAGCGTCCGGGTCGGCGAGCAGACGCGTGGCTAACCCACTGGCCGCCCCCGTCCTGATGGCGGTCAGTGCGCCGCCATCGAGCAGCGCGGTCGGGCGCCCGGTCTCGTCATCGAGGAGCGCTACCATTCCGTGCACGAGAGGAAGTCCGCGGCGGGCGTTGCCGGGAAAGACCGATATGATCTTTGCGCCCAGGGCACCCTCGACGCGGGCCGGCATGAAAAGACTTACAGCATCGTGCGCGGGCAACCGCAAGACGATACGCTGGGGGAGAGCGGCGCGCCCCGTGGCCAGCGCCATAAAGGCGCCACGCATCGCCTCGATGGCGTCGGTCATCGGCAACGCCTGCCTCACATCATCGGCGCTCAACACCCTAAGCAGCATAGGACCTACAAAATGCAGCCTGGGAGAGTAGCCGCGCCACAGTCCTCGGATTATCTTCTGCGTCCCGGATAGTGCTGAATCGGCGCGGCGCGCCGCTCGCAGCTTGGGGCGATTCGCCCGTCTCTATGCGCGCCTGCCCACGCACCTGAGTAGGAAAAGTTGCCCGATGTCTCTGAAAGCTACATTCGAGCGGAACCGCCAGCGCTACGAAGAGGAGCTCACCGACTTCTTGAAGATCCCGAGCGTCAGCGCTCGGTCGGAGCACAAGCAGGACTTGGCGCGTTGCGCCGAGTGGCTGGCGGGCAAGCTAACCGAAGTCGGAATGGCGGCAGAAGTCATCGCGACTCCGGGCCATCCGATCGTGTACGGCGAGCTACTCGAGGCCGGTGAAGATGCCCCGACCGTACT
Organism: Candidatus Indicimonas acetifermentans; assembly: GCA_947581815.1. Classification (GTDB taxonomy): domain Bacteria; phylum Gemmatimonadota; class Gemmatimonadetes; order Palauibacterales; family KS3-K002; genus Indicimonas; species Indicimonas acetifermentans. The sequence continues at coordinate 7,301 of CANPVX010000037.1, forward strand.
GGTGTACGGCCACTATGACGTTCAGCCCGTCGAGCCGCTCGATGAGTGGGAGTCGCCTCCCTTCGAGCCGACCGTTCGAGATGGCCGGATCTACGCCCGCGGCTCCGCGGATGACAAAGGTCAGATCTATCTTCACGTGAAAGCCCTCGAGGCGTACCGCGAGGCGGTGGGCACGCCGCCCATCAACTTGAAGTTTATTTTCGAGGGCGAGGAAGAGGTGGGAAGCGACAACCTCGAGAACTTCGTCCGGAACAACAAAGAGCGCCTGGCCAGCGACGCTTGCGTCGTCTCCGATACGCCCATGCTGGCGGCGGATCTGCCCAGCGTGGTCATCGGGCTGCGCGGCCTCGTTTACATCGAGGTGCGACTCAGGGGGCCCCGCCAGGATCTCCACTCCGGCGCCTACGGGGGCGCCGTCACGAATCCCGCCAATGCGCTCGCCGGGATGATCGCAGCGCTGAAGGACGACAAAGGCAGGATCACGCTTCCGGGGTTCTACGATGACGTGATCGAACCCAGCGACGAGGAGAAGAAGGCGCTGGCCGAGATCCCGACGACAGAGAAGGAGCTGCTGGAGCAAACGGGCGCACCCGCCCTGGGTGACGGTGAAGAGGGAGTACACTTCCTCAACCGCATCTGGACCCGGCCAACGCTCGACGTGAACGGCCTTCTGTCCGGCTACACCGGCGAGGGAGCGAAGACGATCATCCCGGCGACCGCCATGGCCAAGATATCGCTGCGGCTCGTTCCGAATCAGGACCCGGAAGCGGTCACGCAGGCTTTGGAGGAACAGCTGCGCTCGCTTCTTCCTGTCGGCCTCGAGATGGAGATCGAGCGTCATTCGTGGGGGTTACCCTGGTACTCAGACCCGGCGGGGCCGCTCTTTCGCGCGGCGTCCACAGCGGTCAAGGAGGTGTTCGGCCGCGGCCCCCTCTTCATCCGCGAAGGCGGTTCCATACCTATCGTCCCCATGATCGAGAGGGAACTGGGTGTACCGGTCTTGCTTCTCGGCTTCGTGCTGCCCGGCAGCAATCTGCATTCGCCGAATGAGTGGCTGTCCATCGAGATGTACCACAAGGGCATCGCGACGGTGACCCGCCTGTACGATGCGATCGCAAGAGAGTACAGAGCTTGATGTTTCATGCCTGAGACTCCAGCCAGCGTCTTTATTAAACAGGTCGAGTTGGAGCTTCGCCCGCTATGTGTGGCCGCGAACCTGGCGCAATGGGAAGGAGCGACCACGGGCACGGACGACGCGCTCGCCAGGGGCGTCGAGACCGAAACGACCCTGCGCACGTACCTGAGCTCGGAGTCCCGCTACCTGCGTATCGAAGACTTCCTAAACGAATCCGGCGACCTAGACAAACTCACGCGGCGCCAACTCGAGCTCCTCGCGATCGAGCATCGACCCAACCAGCTCGCCGCCGACGTCATCGATGACCTGGTCAGGCGCAGCAAAAAGATCGAAGCGGAATTCCGTACCTTCCGGGCGACGCTCGATGGTCGCGAAGTCACGGACAACGATATCATCGCCCTGCTGCGTAACGAAAAGGACGAGGGCCGCCGCAGGGCGGCTTGGGAAGCTTCGAAGCAGGTCGCGCCGCGCGTCGCCGACGATCTCCTCGAATTGGTGACGCGTCGCAACGAAGCCGCCAGGTCGCTCGGCTTTCGCGACTTCTATGCCATGCAGCTAACGTTGCAAGAGATAGACGAGGGAGAGCTTCTAGCCCTGTTCGACGATCTCAGGGAGCGCACGGAAGGACCGTTCCTCGAGGCCAAGGCTGAGGTCGACGCACGAGTCGCGCGGCGCTTCGGAATTCAAAGCGAAGAGCTCCGGCCGTGGCATTACGATGATCCCTTCTTCCAGGAGCCGCCGCTCAGCGGAGAGGTCGGTCTGGGCGCCTACTTCAAAGGCCGCGACCTCCTGGCGATCGCCGCTCGTTTCTTCGAGGGGGTGGGTCTGCCCGTCGATGACGTACTCGAGCGCAGCGATCTGCGCGAGCGGCCGGGGAAGGACCAACACGCCTACTGCACAGACATCGACCGCGAGGGCGATGTCCGCATCCTTTGCAACATCAAGGATGACGATCGCTGGATGGGCATACTTCTTCACGAGCTGGGGCACGCGGCCTACAGCAAGTTCACACCGGTGTCGCTGCCGTGGATTCTGCGCCAGCCCGCCCACATAGCTACGACCGAAGCCATCGCCCTCTTCATGGATCGGCTCCTCTATGACCTCGATTGGCTCAGAGACGCGGCCGAGCTCGAACTCGAGGACCCGCTCGCTCTACAGCGGCGCGCCCGCCAGGCGCATCGCTTCGAGATGCTGTTGCTGGCGCGCTGGGTCCTGGTCATGACCTTCTTCGAGCGCGAGCTTTACGCCAACCCGGACCGCGAACACCTCGACGAACATTGGTGGCACCTTGTCGAGGAACTCCAGGGCTTGCGACGGCCCGAGGGCCGCAAAGCTCCCGATTGGGCTGCTAAGATCCATCTCGCCGTGGCCCCCGTATATTACCACAACTATCAATTGGGCGAGCTTATGGCCTCGCAGTTTGAGGCCGCGTTACGGACTGAAGCCTTCGACGGCTTGAGCCCGGCGGGATTCGTAGGACGGACCGAGCTGGGCGATTTTTTGCGGGAGCGGATCTTCCTCCCAGGGGCGAGCATCAACTGGCAAGCGCTTCTGCGTCAAGCGACAGGCTACGAGCTCTCCGCGGATGCGTTCATGGAAGAAGTATGCCCCGACCCGGCAATCCAGGGCGGCGCCCGCTCCGTCCAGTAAGCCAAGGGCCCCCGGCTATGGCGCGCCGCGCCACAAGGACTATGCGCCTCAACGCTTTTTGCTTATACTCACGAGCTTTGCAGGATAGCGTACCTAATTCGCGCGTGAAGCGAGATGGCTGAGACATCATCGTCAACAACAACATCATCATCGGCTGGCTCGCCCGCCGGCCAGGGGTCGATTCCCGCTCGCGCGGTGGCGGCGATCGGCGCGGGCGTGACCCTGACTCTCTACCACGCCGCCGGCGCGGCCGTGCTCGCCTTTCATACGCTGCGCGGCATGCTACGTCCGCGGCGATACTACCAGCTCATGTTGGCTCAAGCCTTCGACATGGGCGTCGCCAGCATCCCCGTGGTCGTCGTTGTGGCGGCGCTGTCCGGTGCCGTAACGTCGCAGCAGAGCGGCTATCAGTTCACCGGCACCGTTCCGATCTGGATCATCGGCAGCATCGTAACGGCGAGCGTGCTGACCGAGCTCGGCCCGCTTCTAACGGCGCTCGTGTTGGTGGGTCGCGTGGGCGCGCGCATCGGCGCCGAACTGGGGACCATGGTCGTGACGGAGCAGGTAGACGCATTGCGGGCGGTAGGTAGAGACCCTATCGAGCAGCTCGTCGTGCCCCGCGTCGCCGCCGGCATACTCGTGCTGCCTCCGCTTGTGGCCATCGCAGACTTCGTCGGCATAGGAGCGGGATGGTTGGGAGCGATGTTGACGCTACCCATAACTTCGTCCGAGTTCATATACGGAACGCGCACGTATTTTCACGACTTCGCTTTGTGGTTTGGTTTGATCAAGGCAGCGGTCTTTGGAGCGACGATCACCTTCATCGGCTGCTACGTTGGGTTACGGGCATCGGGTGGGGCCGAAGGGGTAGGCAGAACAACGACAAACGCGGTGGTGGCCGGGACCGTTGCGCTAATGTTTTGGGACGCGGTCCTGGCCCGACTGCTGAAAGCATTCGGGTAGGTGATCGAAATCACTGGATCGACGGCATGATCGAGTTGATCGAAGTCAGCAAAAGTTTCGGGGCCAACGTGATACTCGACAAGGTGTCGCTGAGGGTGGAAGAGGGTGAAACGTTGGCGCTCTTCGGCCCCTCGGGCACGGGGAAGAGCGTGACGCTCAAGCACATCATAGGACTCATCGAGCCGGACGAGGGCGATGTCATCGTGGACGGCGTTTCGATTCCGAACGCCGGCCGCAGCGAGCTGAAACGCGTCCGCCAACGCGTCGGCTACGTCTTTCAAGGCTCGGCGCTATTCGATTCGATGAACGTCGAGGAGAATATCATTCTGGGCATGCCCGAGCAGCGTGTGCGTGAGGACAAGGCCGGGTGCCATGAGCGCGCGATGGAGTGTCTGCGGCTGGTGAACCTGGAGCGACAAGTGGCCGATCTGTACCCATCGGAGCTCTCCGGCGGTATGCAGAAGCGCGTGGCGATGGCCCGAGCGATCGCGGGGCACCAGGCCTATCTGCTCTACGATGAGCCCACGACCGGTCTCGATCCGAAGAACGCCAGCATCATCACCAACCTGATCGCCCACCTACAGGAAGAGCTGGGTGTTACGGGCATCATAGTGACCCACGACATCGAAAACGCTTTTAGGGTCTCCGATCGGGTGGCGCTGCTTTACGAAGCGCAGATTCACGCGCTGGGGACGGTCGAGGAGTTTCTCGAGAGTAGCGACCCAGTGGTCCAGAGCTTCGTGCGGCCTGACACCGAGTCCGTACCCACAGCTTAGGGGGAAGACCTTGCCAAAACGAAAGCACCTCGAGCTGTGGCTTGGATTAATGGTCATCGCCAGCACCGTCCTCGTCCTGATCGGCTATTTCTGGCTAACGGGCCAGCCGCTGGGCCAAAGGGGATACCACGTCTACCTGATCTTACCCGACGGCCATGGACTGGCGCGCGGGGATCGCGTGAATGTAGCCGGCGTTGAAGTCGGTGTGGTTCGCTCGGTGACGCTGGAGGCCGTGGACCGGGTTAGCGTTCGTTTGTTCGTGGAGCAAGATGTGCAGATGCCGAGCGACTCACGGGCGATCCTCCAGTCGGTGGGCGTGTTCGGCGATCAATTATTGGTCTTGCGACCGGGCGTGGCTTCTACCTTCCTCGCCGACGGTGACACACTCGAATTGGGACCGCCAGCCAGCGCATTGCTGGATCTGGTCGGCGATCTCGGTAAGGATGCAGAGATCGTTCTCGCAAAGATCGACCGCCTCCTGGCCGATTCTGCGATCGAAGGCTTTCATGATATCTTGACTGGGCTCCGCTCGACGATCGGCCAGATAGAGCAGATCGCCAGGTCGAACAGCGCCGACCTGAAGACCCTAAGCAGCAGCCTTGCTCGGACCGCGCTCACGTTGGAGGAGACCCTCGAGGGTGTGGAGATCGATAAAACTATCGCTGATCTCGAGGAGACGGCGGCGATGATGGCTGAGGCGGCCGGAGCGCTTCGAGGCTCAGCCGAATCGCTTTCCTCGGTCGCAGCTAAGATCGATCGCGGAGAAGGGACGTTGGGACTGCTAGTTAACGACTCGAGCCTCTACGTCGAGTTGCGAAACACGACTCGATCGATTGGTGCCCTCACCACCGACATCCAAATGAACCCCGGGAGGTACTTGAAGATGGCTATCTTCTAGCCAGCTCCTTCGCTTCGCTCTCCTCCTCCTCAGCCGGTTCCCTCTTTTCGATAGCTGCGTCGTCGAAAACGACCTTGCCATCCTCGAGTCGAGCGCCTCGCAACGCGATGGCTAACACCTCGTCGAGCGTCTCGACGAAGTGGAAGGTCAGCAGGCAGGCGACGTCGTCCGGGATATCTTCGAGATCTCCTTCGTTCTCCTTCGGCAGGATGATCTCCTTGATCCCGGCGCGGCAAGCGCCGAGTACCTTCTCCTTCACGCCACCGATCGGCCGCACCCGGCCCGTCAGGGTGACCTCTCCCGTCATCGCCAGGTCGTGCGCCACCGGCCGACCCGAGAGGGCGCTGACGATCGCCGTCGCCATCGTGATGCCCGCCGACGGCCCCTCCTTCGGTACTGCTCCCGCCGGGACGTGGACGTGAAAATCCGCGCTGGCGAATTGCTCCTTGGCGATCCCGAGCTCGTCGTAGTGCGTTTGCGCATACGTGAGCCCCGCGCGCGCGCTCTCCTTCATGACATCGCCCAGCTGACCGGTCAGCACGAGGTTCCCCCGACCCCCCGGCATCACGCTGACCTCTACGAGCACGATGTCGCCGCCGACCGACGTGTACACCATCCCGGTGGAGACGCCAACCTGATCCTCCTCCAACGCCCTCTCCGGGTGGACTCTCGACCTACCTAGAAACTCGGGGACGCTCTCGCGCTCGACCTGAATCGTTTCGGCCTTCCCCTCGGCGATCTGGCGCGCCGCCTTGCGCGCCAGCGTTCCCAACTCGCGCTCCAGCTGGCGAACGCCGGCTTCACGCGTCCAACCAGTGACGACGGCCGCGATGGCCTCATCGCTCACCTGCAGTTGAGCCTGGCTCAGCCCGGCGCCATCGAGCTGCCTCGGTAACAAATAGCGCTTCGCGATCTCGAGCTTCTCCTGCTCCGTGTAGCCCGAGAACTCGATGGATTCCATGCGATCGAACAGCGGCGCGGGAATCTGGTGAGGGAAGTTGGCCGTGCTGATGAACAGCACCTCTGAGAGGTCGAAGCCGACACCCAGGTAGTGATCGGTGAATGAGTCGTTCTGCGCCGGATCCAGAACCTCGAGAAGAGCCGCTGAAGGGTCTCCCTGAAAGGAGACACCGAGCTTATCGACCTCATCGAGAAGGAAGACCGGGTTCCGGGTACCGGCCCGCTTCATGCCCTGGATGATTCTGCCGGGCATCGCCCCGACATACGTGCGCCGATGCCCCCGGATGTCCGCTTCGTCGCGAGCACCTCCCAGCGACACGCGCACGAACTTGCGACCTAAAGCCCTGGCGATCGATTCGGCGACTGAGGTTTTACCCGTGCCCGGGGGGCCGCTGAACAGTAGGATCGGGCCCGCCGCCGCGGCCTTCGAGCCTTCCTCGCCGCTCTCCGCCTTCTCCTGTTTCAGCTTGCGCACCGCGAGAAACTCGAGGATGCGCTCCTTCACATCACCCAAGCCGTAGTGATCAGCGTCCAGGATCTCGTGCGCCTGATCGAGGTCCAGTTGAGCGCTCGATCGTATGTTCCACGGCAGGTCCGCCATCCAGTCGAGGTAGTTCCGGATCACCTGCCCTTCAGCCGAGTCGCGATGTACGCGCTCCAACCTGCGCAGCTCACGGTCGACCTCTTCCTGCGCCTCCTCCGGCAGTTCGAGCGCGTCGAGCCGCTTGCGCAGCTCTTCTATGTCCTCGTTCTCCCCATCCTCGCCTAGCTCCTTGCGAATCGCCTTCAACTGCTCTCTGAGGTAGATCTCCCGCTGCCGCTCTCCCAGCTCCTCCTGGACCTTCGAGCGAATATGTTCCTGGGCTTCCAGCATAGAGATCTGCCGGAACAGATGGACGAGGATGCGCCGCAGCCGCAGCTCCACCGCCGTAGTCTCGAGCAGCGCCTGCTTGTCCGGCGTACCGAGCTCCATGTAGTACGCCGTGTGGTCGGCGAGACGTCCAGGATCCTCCACAGCACGGATGAACCGCTCGATGATCTCGTCAGGGACGCCGCGACGGCGACCGAGCTCGGCCGCCTTCTCGCTGACCTCCTTGAACAGACCCTGAAACTTGGCTTCGTTCGGATCCACCGGAGGCTGATCGCTCAGTGGTGTGATGATCGCGGTCATGTGGCCTTCGGGCTGTTCGCTATAGTGCAGAGCCGTGGCCCGCTCTTCGCACTCGAGCAGCAGCTGAAGCCCGCCGGGGAAGCGCTGGATCTGAGCGATCTGGCAGATGACACCGATGCTATACAGCACATCGGGCGCCGGCTCGTCAGCGTTCTCACGCTGCGCGACCGCAAAGATGCGTTTCGTCTCCCCTTCCTGTTTCAATGCATGCTCGATCGCGCGCAGCGTCTTGTCCCTGCCCGCCACGATGGGCGCCGTGACACCGGGAAAGACCACCATTTCGCGCAAAGGTAGCACCGGGAGTTGCTGTCTCCCGTTCTCGGCTTCAGTTGCTTCCGTCATCGCCGCTCGCTCTTCCACTTTCAACTCTCGACCTTCCTCTCACACTTCAATGCCGCCACATCCCGGATAGTGCCCGTACCGTCCCCGTCCAACTGTGGCGATTCTGTGCCCGGCAATGGGCTTCTCCCTCGCGGCCGGGTCTAAATATAACGCACTGCCCGTGCCAGTGTTTGGCGTCACCCTGGCATGGCAGAAGAGCCAGTCAGGACACCCCGGATCCGAGCCTATGCCAAGACGGCAGTAGGAATCGCCACAGGCCGCCCGGAATGATAAATTTGCGCCATGAAGGTCACCGTAACCGGGGGCACGGGGACGCTGGGTCACGCAAGCGCCAGGATGCTGCTCAAGACGGGGCACCAGGTACGCGTGTTCGTGCGCTCGCCGGATAAGTTCGCGCAGTTGTGCAAGGATGATCGCGTCGAGGTCGTGCAGGTTGATTTGCTCGACCGGAGCGCCTTGGCCGTATTGCTCGAGGATACGGACGCTGTCATCCACTGCGCCAACTTCCCGCCGCACCGGTTCAACTTGAGCTTCGATGCGGCGCGCTACTTGTTGGAGGGCCTGGCTCCTGGAGCCCAGTTGATCTATCCGACCAACGTATGGGCTTACGGACCGCCTCAAGACGACCGTGTGGGCCCTGACCACCCGAAGGCGAGCCCGGCGCGTATTGGAGGGCTAAGAGGGGACCTGGAGAAGGCGATCCTCGCCCACGGGGGAATCGTCATCCACCTGCCCGCCGCCTACGGGCCGCGGGTGACCGGCGGCTGGGTGGGAGCGGCGTTCGAGGGTGCTTTCGCGGGAAGGAAGATTCGCCAACCGGGCAGCTTGGATCGTAGGCTCGAGCTGATCTACATCGAAGACGCAGCGCGAGCGCTGATCGCACCGCTCGGACGCCTGACGATGCGCGGACGCGAATACACAGCTCCGGGCTATAGTCCGATCTCGTTGCGCGAGCTCGCCTTCCTCATCGAGAGCGCGACCGGGCAGTCGGTTCAGCTGCGCTCGAGGGCGATCGGAGCGTGGCGGGCCCGGGCGTTGCTGAGCACGAAGCGAAGGCTCATCCGAGACCTCGCCTATCTGTTCGAGTGCTCGACGTTGCTGGACGGAGCGCTCATCCGGAAGGAACTCGGATGGTCGCCTGAGATCGACTACGAGGAGGGGGTCCGACGCACTGTGGACTGGCTTGGCGATCGCGGCCGCGAGTCTGTTTAGGCCTGGCTACCTTGCGTTGGGTATAGGCCTCGGGTACAGTTCCTAGGCTATGGAGGAGCGCACGAAAACCTACTTTCGCACCGGGCTCGGCCTCAAGAAGGACGTACTTCCTGTCCTCGAGCAGGAGTATCACTCCCAAGCGGTCGAGCAGCTGAAGGAGCGTGGCTATCGGGCCACGGCTGGCGGCATCACCATTCGCTTAGCCGAGGAATTCGGTTACTGCTACGGTGTCGACCGCGCTGTCCAGTATGCCTACGAGGCCGCACACAAGTTCCCGGACCGCCGTCTCTTTCTGGTGGGCGAGATCATCCACAATCCGCACGTGAACGGACGGCTGCAGGATATGGGGATCACGTTCATGATGCCGGGCGAGGACGGCCGGTTCGACTTCAGCGATGTGACTCCCGAGGATGTCGTCATCATCCCTGCCTTCGGCGTGGCCATAAACGACTTCCGGGCACTTAGGGAGATCGGTTGTTTGCTGGTGGATACGACCTGCGGATCCGTGCTTAACGTCTGGAAGCGAGTGGATGGCTACGCACGTGGCGGCCACACCGCCATCATCCACGGCAAGTTCTATCATGAGGAAACCAAGGCCACGGCTTCCCAGGTCAAGCTCCATCCGAACGGGACTTACTTGATCGTGCGGGATATAGATGAGGCGCGCCTGGTGTGCGACTATATCCTACACGGCGGCGACGGGGGCGAGTTCTTGGAACGATTCGGCCACTCCTGTTCCGAAGGGTTCGACCCGGATCGCGACCTGTCCAAGGTCGGCGTAGCCAACCAGACAACGATGCTGGCCTCCGAGACCGCGGCCATCGCTGAGGAGTTCAGAAAGGTGATGGTAGAGCGCTACGGCGAAGCCGAGCTCGATGATCACTATCGCCACTCCGACACGCTCTGCAGCGCAACCCAGGACAGACAGAACGCCGTCAACAGCATGATGGAGTCGCCGCCCGATGTGATGATCGTGATCGGCGGCTATAACTCCAGCAACACTGCCCACCTTGCGCACATCTGCGCCCAGCATACGAAAACCTACCACATCGAAGACTCGACTTGCATCGACCCCGCGGCGGGAACGATCAGTCACAAGGCGGTAGGCGGCCAAGAGATCTGCACCGACAGCGACTGGCTGGCCGCCGGCAGTATCGAGGTCGGCATAACCGCCGGAGCGTCGACACCTAACAACAAGATCGGTGACACGATCGAGCGCGTCCTCGCATCACGAGGCATCGAGCTCGACACGCTGTTCGCCGACCAGGCCTAGCCCCGCGAGCCAGTCCGCTTCGGCGGGTCCCTCAGCAGATGCAGCGCGCGCCCCAACCCCACAACGACCGCATCTACAGCCAGGCGCTGCCCATCAGGATTGAGGTAAGCTTCCCGGACGCTCCCGCCGAATTCACCGGAATCCAGCACCTCCGCAACCGTCCTCCGCACCGCCCCGCCCAGCCGGCTCAGCCGGTCATCGGCGTACAGGGTCGCCACCACGGAGTCGACCACCACAAGAGATGATAGCTCGGTGATACGTTGCTGTAGCCTCGCCTGCATCGAGTCGCGGCCTGCCATCACCACCATCGCGGTATCGGTGATCGCGACCTGAAGAGCGCCTCGGAAGCCGTAGTACTGCTGCGGGATCAGAGGCCGCTGCACGAGACAGCCGGCCAGTAGCGCGAAGAGTCCGAGGGCGGCGAGCGCGGGGCGAAGCCGTGTCCGGCTGGGTGACTGATTCACGGCATGCAATATTGCCCGCTCTTGCCGGCATGCCTAGCTTCGCGGGCGATGAGCGAGTTGCGACTTCCGAGCCAGCGCGTTTGTGTGGTGTTGCTGATGCGCATTGGGGATGTCGTCTGGAGGCTACAACCTCGGGGCCCTGACGATCCGGCAGATGCCGGCGTGAGCATCGCTCGAGCGGAGCGCATGAAGCTGATCAGCGTAAGAGACGTACTGGACAAAGTGGAGATCGCGAAGGAAAGGTACTTATTGCGAAAGGAAGCCGTGTGACGGCGAACGACCCGGGCGCGCAGCTGCCCAGCAAGCGCATCTGCATCGTTTTGCTGAGCGGGATCGGCGACGTCGTACAC
>CANPVX010000038.1 GCA_947581815.1 Candidatus Indicimonas acetifermentans
TCTTTTCGTCCGCGAAGTTCTTCTCGTTCGCCGTCGAGGCCGCCCATTCGGGGCTAGCTCTGGCGGCGAGCAGGCTAGCCAGATCGTCGAACCAGAGCTCCGCCATGCCGTCGTAGTCGGCAGCCGGTAGTCCATCCACGTCTGTCCGGATGGTGTGGCTTTGGACGAGTTTCCTCAGCCCGGGGATCTTGGCGCCGATGGGGGCGTGGACGTCCCTCCAATAGCGTGAGAACTCCGCGTGACTCAGGTCGGGGCGCCTCGTTATGCAATAGACGAGCTTTATCATCCGCCCTTCCGGAGGCCGGAGCACGGCAGCCATTCACGCTCCTGCGTTGACGCGGAAGTCATGACTCCACGCCGTCTTCTCCTCGTACTCGAAGGCGCCAGGGAAATCGAGCTCCACGATCTTCCGCTTACCACTCCACCTATCGATTTCGACCCGATAGACCGAAGTCCTGTCGAGATCGCTTTGGGTAGTCGGCCCGTAGTCTTCACCGGGCTCGAGGTGGGGGGCGTACTTTCGCATCACCAGGTCGAGCGCGCGACGCTTCTCGTCATCATCATCCACCACACTGCCCCTGCCGAACACGACGACGCTCGCGTACTCCACGCTGAACTGCAGCGCGGTCGCGTCTGGTAAGATCCGTCCAACGTCGCTCGCGCTGAAGCAGACGCGCTCGTCGCGTTCGATGTTCCAGCGCGTTCGTCCTACGCGAGCCGTATGGAAGTAGATTGCGTTCTCCTGTTCGTCGTACACATAGATGTTCGTGTTGACGAAAGGCTGGCCCTCGTGGAGCGTCGCCAGCACCCCAACAGGATTCAGATTAAGGAACGTGCGTATCCAACCTTCCTCTTCGACGCCGCGGTCCTGTCGCCGCATGTAGGTGGCCGCCTTATCACTCAGATCATATGGCATATCACTCACTCGCCGCGCCATCACATCCAACGCGAGCGCCCGCGAGTCCCCGGCTTACGCTTGAAGTGCATGATCCAATCAGTCTCCCACGTCTTACCGCCATCCGCGGAGAAGGACTGCTGCCAGCGTGCCGAATCTTCCGTGATCTCGTCCCAGATGAACCGCACTTTCGTGCGGACGCCATCGATTTCGATCTCCTGATAGAACGTACCGACTCCACCCTTGAACTCCCCAACCAACGGCGTGAAGTCGGGCGCATGCCGGTTATCTAGCCAGACGATGGACCACTTCCGTGTATCGGGATCGAAAGCGCGGATCGTGATCCCCTTCGTCGACTTGCCCCCGCGAGCCTCACCGTCCCAGAAGTCGATGACGGCGCAACCGCTCAGATACTTCTCACCCTGTAGCGTCGCGTGCGTCGTCTCCCAGCGGCCGTCCGCCGTACGGATCTCGTTGCGTATCTCCCACTCGCCCAGCAGGAAGTCGAAGCTCCTCGCCTCGGGCAAGTCACAGCCAGATGGGTCTCTTCCCGTCATGTCGCCTCCCCCTCCGCCTTCTGCTCGCTCCGTCGAGCCGGCCAGTGCCAGACCCAGCAACAGAGCTCCGAGAATCGCGCGCTTCGCATCCACCAGGCCTGCCTCCCTCTAGGGCTTCCGTCGATAGCGTGGTTGGGTTACTAATACACGCAAGATCGGTATCCACAAGACACCACTTATTGGAGCTCCAATGGTACCAATCCAAAGTGCCTCGCGACCTCGGAGCTTCTAAATGACTACGCTGGTTCAGCTTAGCGGAAGCGGCTCTCTCCACCGCCAGATCTACGAATCGCTTCGCACGGGCATCCTCAGCGGCCGGCTCAAGCCCGACATCCGGCTCCCGGCCAGCCGCGAACTGGCGAGCGAGCTCGGCGTCTCGCGCAACGTGGTTCTCCTGGCTTACGAGGTGCTGGTAGGAGAGGGCTACGCCGAAGGCAGGATGGGCTCGGGTACCTACGTGGCGTCATCGCTACCCGAGTCGATGCTCACAGCGAGCCGGAGCGGGCCCCGGGTCCGCCCGGAGCTGCAGGCGGCGGCCGAGCCGCGCATCTCGGCCTTCGCCCGGCGGCTCGACATTAAAAAAGGATCTCCTCCGGATCTCGGCCCGGCCGCGCCGGAGCTGCGCTACGATTTCCGTTATGGCTTCGCCGACGTGAAGACCTTGCCGCTGCAGGCGCTGCGGCGGCTGGCGGGGAAGCGACTGCGGGCGCCTTCGCTGAACAACGGGCCTGCGGAGGGCATGTGGGAGCTGCGCCAAGCGGTCGCCGATTACTTATCGAGGGCACGCGCCATCGATTGCGATCCCGATCAGATCATCATCGTGGCCGGCTCGCAGCAGGGGCTGGACTTTGTCGCGCGCGTGCTGCTCGATCCGGGCGATCGCATCGCCATCGAGGAGCCCTGCTACCTCGGAGCCCGGGAGGTCTTCGAGGCGGCGGGCGCAGAGCTGATCAGCATGCCGGTCGATGACGAGGGGCTGGTCGTCTCGAAACTGCCTCCGCCTTCGGCTTCGCTGAAGCTCGTGTACGTGACGCCATCGCATCAGTTCCCGACCGGTGGCATCCTGTCGCTCGGTCGACGGCTCGAGCTCCTGGATTGGGGAGAGCAGACAGGCGCTTACATCTTGGAAGACGACTACGACGGCGAGTATCGCTACGAGGCCCGACCGTTGGAGGCGCTGCAGGGGCTGGACCGCGGCGGGCGAGTGATCTACCTGGGGACGTTCTCCAAAGTCCTCTTTCCGGCGCTGAGGCTCGGCTACCTCGTGTTGCCGGACCCGCTCCTGCCTTACTTCAGGGCGGCCAAGTGGATAGCGGACCGCTGTACTCCGCCGCTGCTGCAAGAGGCGATGGCCGACTTCATCACGAGCGGCCAGTTCGAGAGTCACTTGCGCCGCTCGCGGCTCACGTTCGCTTCGAGGCGTAAGGCGCTCCTTTCGGCGCTAGACCGCGAGCTCGGGGACAAGGTCGAGGTTCAGGGAGCGAAAGCGGGCGTGCACGTCGTTGTCTGGCTGCCGCAATTGCCGGTGCGGCGGGTGCCCGAGCTGCTGGAGCGGGCGGCGCGCCTCCGAGTGGGAGTCGAGTCGGTCGCGCATTGTTATGCGAGCGAGCCCGACAGGGCGGGCCTGCTTTTCGGGTACCAATCCCTCACGGAGGATGAGATCGACACGGCGGTGAGCCTGCTAGCGCGGGCGCTGGACGAGATGGAAGGCGGCGGGAGCGCGCGTGGGGCGCCATTGTGAGGGTCGCGCTAGCTCCCTAGGTTCCCGCCCCATGACCGGGAAACTTTACGCCGGTACGTCCGGGTACTCGTACACCGAGTGGAGGGGAGCATTCTACCCGGAGAAGGGCCTTCCGCAGTCCCAGTTTCTGGAGTTTTATGCGAGTGTGTTCTCGACGGTGGAGATCAACAACACGTTCTACAGATTTCCCGCCCCGAGCCTGCTGGAAGGTTGGGTCGAGCGGACGCCCGCCGGCTTCACTTTCGCGGTCAAAGCGAATCAGAGTATCACCCACAGGGCCAGGCTGAACGACGCAGACGATCTGACGCGTGATTTCGTCGAGCGCTGCAGGCTACTCGGCGACAAGCTCGGCCCGATCCTTTTTCAGCTGCCGCCTAATTTCAAGCGCGATGACGAGCGGCTGGCGAACTTCCTGGACACACGGCCACCGGACATACGGTTCGCGGTCGAGTTCCGCCACGCTAGCTGGTTCGACGAGGCGGTCATGGCCATCCTGTCGAACGCGGGTGTCGCTCTATGCGTGTCGGAAGGGGACAAGCTCGATACTCCGCGCATCGCGACGGCCGGCTTCATCTACGCGCGGCTGCGCAAGGAAGAGTACACGGATGAGGAACTAGCCGACTGGCGGAGATGGATCGCGGACCAGGTGGGCGAAGGACGTGATGCGTTCGCCTATCTCAAGCACGACGACGAAGGGGTCTCCCCCGAATACGTGCTCCGTCTCCTGCAGGGCGGCTAGCTAAACAGCGACCAGCGGAGGAGCGGGCGCCGGGGGGGGGGACGCTTGCCAGCAGACAGCCGCTGGCGCATCTTATCGCACTTTCCGCCCACGCGTTAAGCTACAAACATCGACGATTGGCCAGCGCGCCTAGGAGGCGCGCAGCGGCTCACGGTCGGCCGCCCGACCTCAGGGAGGACATAGAATGGCAGGGATCTACCGTTCACTTTACTACGCGGACGTAACTGTAGGCAGCGGTGGAAGGCTAACCATCCCCCAGGAGATCCGCGAAGACCTCGAAATCGACGACAGCAATGTCCTGACGATTCGTGTGGAGGAGAGTCCGGACGGCCAACGTCAAATGGTGATCTGGAGAGCTTCCGCACAGCCCGAAGAATAGATAGCCCGCTGCGGCCCCGCCCGTCCCTCCCGATCGCGATCTACGTGGTGGGGCGGGGGCGCCGGCCGCTACTTCTGAATCCCGTGTATGTAGTCCTTGAGGAGGCGATTCTCGAACTCCGTCTCACGCAAGTGAGCGTTGACGACGTCCCCGATCGAGATGATTCCCTCCAGCTTCTCACCGTTCAAAACCGGAAGATGACGGATCCGGTTCTTTGTCATGATTCCCATGACGTACGTCAGATCATCGTCCGGCACACCGATGATCAGTTCCTTTGTCATCGCATCGCTCACCAGAGTGCCCTCCGGATCGTGGGTCTCAGAGGCACACTGCCTGAGAATGTCTCGTTCGGTGATGATCCCGACAATCCCGCCGCCCTTCTCCCTTACGATCAACCCCCCGATATTGTGTTTGACGAGAAGCGTTATGGCATCCTGAACGGTGCTATCCGGCGTTATCGTATGAACGGTCGCTCCTTTCCGGCGCAGAATTTCTTTGATCTTCATGGTCGACACCTCCGCGGCTGGCCCTGACATGACACAGACTACTGCTGCAATTTGGCTTGCTCAGGGCGCTCGACGCCAGCCCTCGACCCGTGCCTAGAATTCTCCTGCTCCTCGCGACCACGACGTACCGGGCCGAAGACTTTCTCGAGGCCGCGCAGCGGCTAGGCGTCGATGTCGTTGTGGGGTCGGACCAGCGGCAGGCCCTGGCTGATCTCGTGCCTGACTCTACCCTCGAGCTGGACTTCAACGACCTGTCGGCGAGCACGCGGAAGGTCGTTGAGCTCGCCCGTCGACGGCCGCTTGATGCGATCGTCTCTGCTGAGGACGATGGCGCCCTGCTAGCTGCGGCGGCGTCGGCGGAGCTGTCGCTGCCGCACAACTCTCCCGAGTCCGTGGCGACTGCGCGCTACAAGCACCTGATGCGCGCAGCGCTAGCTCGCGCCGGGGTACCCTCGCCGGGTTTCAAGCTGTTCTCGATCGCTGACGATCCGCGCGAGGCGGCCGGCCAGGTCGAATATCCTTGCGTTCTCAAGCCGGTTCTGCTCTCGGCCAGCCGCGGAGTGATCCGCGCGGATGACGAGGACGAGTTCGCCCGCGCGTTCAGGCGCATCCTCGGGATCCTGCAGGAACCAGGTGTCCTGGAACGGACCGATGAAGCGGCCGAGATCATCATGGTCGAGGACTTCGTTCCAGGTGAAGAGGTGGCGCTGGAGGGCGTGCTCACGAACGGAGAGCTTCAGGTGCTGGCTTTGTTCGACAAGCCGGAACCCATGGACGGACCCTTCTTCGAGGAAAGCCTCTACATCACTCCGTCGACCAAACCGGCGCGGGTCAGAGAGCGAATAGCCGGCACGGTGAGCGCGACGGCTGAGGCCCTAGGGCTGCGCCACGGTCCCGTACACGCGGAGCTCCGAGTCAACGAAGGGCGAGCCTGGATCATAGAGATCGCACCGCGCTCCATCGGGGGATTGTGCTCCCGGACGTTGCGCTTCGGGGCCGGCATGTCGCTGGAGGAGTTGATCCTGAGACACGCCGCCGGGCTCGAGCTGGGAGATACGACGCGCGAGAGGCAAGCCGCAGGAGTGTTGATGCTTCCTATTCCGCGCGGCGGCGTACTGCGAGAGGTCGGGGGCATCGGCGAAGCCGAAGCGGTTCAGGGAATCGAGGGTGTCACGATCAGCATCCCTCGCGGCCAGAAGGTCGTGCCCCTGCCCGAAGGACACCGCTACCTCGGTTTCATCTTCGCCCGGGGCGAAACACCGCAGCTCACCGAGGCAGCGCTGCGCGAAGCGCATCGGCGGCTCGACATCATTATCGATGAACCAGAGAATGGAAGGGAATAACCGACACCTTACTTCTCTTGATCGAAATAGGGGTTGGTCCCGCTCGCGTGGTCCGTGGCGTCCACGATCTCGGTGATCTCCGGGATCTGCTGCAGGATCATCCGTTCGATCCCCTGCTTCAGCGTCACCGCCGCCATCCCGCAGCCCTGACAACCGCCGCTCAGCTCGACGTACGCGATGCTGTCGCGTACGTCCACCAGCGCGACCCGCCCGCCGTGGCTGGCTATCGACGGGTTAATCTGGGTATCGATCACCTGGCTGATGCGCTCGGCGAGCGGTCCCGTGAGGGGCTCGGAACCGAGCGGTTTGAAGTTCGGGTTTTCTACCTTGAATCCGCCGCCTTCCATCCCCTCTACCCAGTCGACCCTGGCCCCTTCCAGCTTCTCCGCGCTGTCTCGGTCCACGAAGACGTTGAAACCGCCGCCGTCAAGCACCACGTCCTCAGCGGTTTTCTCCCAGTCGTCGACCAGCGTCAGCTCGTAGCGCGGCGCAAGGGGGCTACCGGGCGCGACTACCACCCGGAGGGCGACTCCCCCACCACCCCCGTCCTGCTGGATGAATGACCGGACACGCTCCTGGGCCTGCTCAGTGAAAGTCAGCATAAAACGTAGTCCCTATGGGCCCTTCGGGCCCATCACTCGGGTCAGTTCCGTGATTTAGTGCTCCATTAGTATAATTAGTGCTCCATTAGTATAATATGATTTCCTTGCTAGCGCCCAAATGGTCAGCCCTGGAAGATCACGCGGGTGCGGGCACGCTGCTTGAGGAGTGGAGCCGGAATGGCCGAGTTGGAGATCCGCGTAACGCAAGGCGATATCACGCATTTCGAGGGCGACGCCATCGTCAACGCCGCCAACAATCACCTGCGGCTCGGCGCGGGCGTGGCCGGGGCGATCGCGCGTCGCGGCGGCCCGAGCATTCAGCGGGAGTGTGACGAGCACGGCCCGATTCGCGTGGGCGAGGCGGCCATCACGGGCGCCGGCGATCTTCCGGTCCGCCATGTGATCCACGCCGCGGCAATGGGTGACGAACCGGCCAGCGAGGCTTCCATCGAGCGCTCGACGCGTAGCTCGCTCGCGCTAGCGGACGCGAACGACATCAAGACGATCGCGTTCCCGGTCCTGGCTTCGGGTGTTGCCGGATTCCCCCTCGCGGAGGCGACAAGGATCATGGTCGACACGATCACAGACTACAAGGCGAGTGCCGACAGCCGAATCGAGGTGGTGACGCTCTACGGATACTCCGCCGCTGACGCCGAGCAGATCCGAAGAGTGGTCGGATAGCGCTTAGTCGCTCAAGGCACCCAGCACCTGGTCTCCATGCCCTTTAGCCTTGACCTTTTCGAACACCCGCTCGATTCTCCCCCGCTCATCGATAAGGAAGGTCTTCCTAAGTATCCCCTCGTAGCGCCTGCCATACAACTTCTTCTCGCCCCAAGCGCCATACGCCACGGCGACTTTGTGATCCGTATCGACGAGCAAGGTGAAAGGAAGCTGGTACTTCGCCTTGAACTTCTGGTGTGACTTAACCCCGTCCGGGCTGACGCCCAGGATTACGGCCTCTTTCTCCTCGATCGCGGGCATTCGGTCCCGGAGCTCGCACGCCTCCGTCGTGCACCCGGGCGTATCGTCCTTTGGGTAGAAGTAGAGAATGACCTTCCGACCCTTCGAATCCGACAACCGCACATCTTCGCCCGTGTCGGACGCCAACTCGAAATCCGGGGCTTCATCGCCAACCTCGAGCATTGATCCTCCCCTCAAGGAAAGGTAGGTAGGGCAAGTTTCTTCGGCCCGAGCAACGTATCTAGTCCCCCGAACCGGGGGCAAGATCCCTTGCAGGACCATCGCCGGATAGGCTATCCGTTCAATATCAGGGACTCGCGCTCGGGGACGGTTGCATGACCGCAATCAGCTGGACGCCGGAACGGTTTCACAGCCTGGCCGAATTCTGGCCGACTCGGCTGGTGCTCGAATCAGTCGCCCTCAACGTATACGGCGAGCTGGCCGAGCGGCCGCTGGCCGCGCCGGAGTTGGCTGACCGCCTTGGCCTGGAGATGCGCGCTGCGACCCTCTTCTTCGACGCGCTGGCTGCGTTAGAGCTGCTCCACAAGAAAGGAGAACGCTACGTCAACTGCGCGGCGGCGAAGCGGTACCTCGTCCCCGGATCCGCCGACTACGTCGGGCACGAGCTCATCGCCGCTCAAGACGCTTGGGACGTCTGGGGCCGTCTCCCGGCGGCCTTGCGGAGCGGCGAGCGCCAGCGAGAGGATCGCGTGTTCGAGGATGATCCGGAAGCTGCCCGCCACCTGCTCCTGGCCATCCATCGCCGAGCGGAGCCGCGGGCACGCGAGATGCTGGATCGCGGCTGGCTCGACCTAAAGGCGCGCCGCAGGATGCTCGACCTCGGAGGCGGCGTCGGAACGTACTCGATAGTTTTCTGCCGAGCTTTCCCGTCGCTTCATTGCACGCTGGTAGACCGGCCGACGGCAGCCGCGCTGGCCCGTGCCGAGATTTCAGCGGCTGATCTCGAGGACAGGATAGAGGTCGTAGAGGGCGAATTCGAAGCCGTAGAGTTGCCGCCGTCGTTCGACGTCGTTTGGGTCTCCAACGTGATCCACTCGCGTGACGCGACGGCGAACCTGGATCTCTTCAGGCGAGTCTACGGGCTCCTCGACCCTGGAGGGGGGGGGGAAGTGATCGTCCACGACTTCGTGATGGAGGAGGACCGCACGCGCCCGGCGCCCGGCGCCGTGTTCTCGCTGCACATGCTGTTGAACAACGGCGTGGGTCGAAGCTACACTTTCGGTGAGATCAAGGGATGGTTGGATGCGGCGGGGTTCAAAGAGGTTGAGCGAATCGGCGACCACCGCGACATACATAGCTTGGTGACCGGGAAGAGATAATCGAGACATGGGCACGACACAGACCGAAAAAGAACGGCTACTATCGCTTCACGCCAGACACGTGACGGCTCTTGATGACGGAGACCTCGATGAACTGGCCGAAGTCTTCGATCCCAATTGTCTGATCTTCGACGGGCCGTCGCCCGTCGTCCGGGGTTGGCCGGCGTATCGAGATCGGCTGGAGCATCGGCTGCGTGATTTCACCACCTTCGGCGTTCGCTCCTTCGACGAGATAACCCGGGTGGATGAGCGGCGGGATGACCGCATCGCCTGGATCGCCGCGCGCTACGAAGCGAAAGGCGAAAAGAACGGCCAGCCGTATTTAGAGAGCGGCCGCTGGACCGGAATCTACGAGAAACGAAACGACAGATGGCAAATCGTTCACTTCCACGTGTCGCCGGACCCGAAGAGCCCCTAGTACAGCTTGCACACTCGGAAGGGCCCGCTGCTAGAAAAGTGACAGTTGAGGATCCAACTCGTCCGGGTGGACGACCGGCTCTCCGAGACGAAGCAACAGCGTCCGCGCGCTGGCGGGCGAGTGCCCCTCGTAGTGATTGTTGAAGAAGCCGTAGATTTCTCTCACCTGGCCCGCCAGCTCTCGCAGTACATCCGCCCAGCCCGCTATCTCCCGGGATCGATCCTCCAGTATCTCCGTGTGGTCCCGCGAGTGGGGATGCCTGCCCTGCCAACGGAAGTAGGCGAAATCGGCGGTAGGGTGCAAAGCGGCGCGCATCGCATCCTCCCGCGGGATCCAAGGTCCATCGGAGAGCGCGAGCCCCAACCTGGATGAGCGGAGGAAATCGAGTACCGGATCGCCCAACCAAGCAGGGTCTCGAAACTCGACTGCGAAGCTCGGGCCTTCCGGCAGTTTCTCGACGAAAGACTCGAGGGCGGGGCGCTCCGCGAGCGTGAAGTCGGGCGGGAGTTGTATCAAGATCACGCCTAGCTTCTCTTCCAAGAGCTCCGCCCGCGCGCAGAAGATCTTGAGAACCTCGTATCCGCTCCGAAGCCGAAGCTCGTGCGTGAGCTCGCCCGGCAACTTGAGAGCGAAGCGAAAACCCTCCGGCGTGCGTTCGTACCAACTCAGGAAGTTGGAAGCCGGCGGCACCGCATAGAAGGTGCTATCGATCTCGACCGCGGAAAACGCCTTCGCGTAGAGCGTGAGGTAGTGGGAGGACGGCGTTCTTCCCGGGTAGAAGCGACCCACCCAATCGGGATACGACCAGCCCTGAGTTCCGATGTTGAAACGCGCCGCCATGGCCTACCGCCGCAATCAGTGTTGGACCCGCGGTCAGCGGCGCGGAGGCTGCGAGGGGCGAATCTCGATCTTGCTGGGTAACGAGCGCGGATCGTGCTCCAGCAGCTGGATCACTACCCTCGCCACATCAGCGGGTGCGAGCTTCCACGATTCGCCTGAAGGTAGATTGTCGTTGAAGTACGTGTCCACGGTTCCGGGCATGATCGTGCTGACTCGAATCCCATGGTGGCGCACATCGAGCATCAGCGCCTCGGTGAAACCCCTGAGCCCCCATTTGGACGCGTTGTAAGCCGTGCCGCCCGGCATGGTGTAGCGGCCAGCCACACTGCCTATCGTGATGATCCAGCCACCACCGCGCTTCTTGAGCTCGGGTATGGCCTCGCGACAGGAGTAGAAAACGCCCGTCAGGTTGGTGTCGATGACCCGGTTCCAAGTCTCGGCATCCATCTCGTCGATGGGAGCGAAGGCTCCGACGCCGGCGTTGGCGATCAGGATGTCGAGACCGCCTAGCGCCTTCACCGTCTCGCCGACCATCGTCTTCACAGCTTCGTAGTCTCTCACGTCGGCGCCCAGGCCTAGGGTCCTGCCCTGCCCCAGCTCAGCTATCTCCTTCGCCGCCGTCCTCGCCTCGTCTTCATTACGCGACGTGACCACGACGTCGGCGCCCGCCGCGGCCAGTGCGGCCGCTATGGCGCGTCCGATCCCTTTGCTTCCTCCGGTGACGATGGCGATTTTCCCTGAAAGGTCCGGCATGAGATAAGTCTCCGAGTGGTGGCCGATCGATGTTGGCAAGTCACACGCTGAACTCTCGACGCTGGCCGCGCAAGTCCGGCGACGAGAGAGCTAGGGCGACGCGATCTCACGCAGAACCGGCTCCAGCACAACCCACACGTTGTCGGCTACGATCGCGTGTCCCGCCGCCGTCGGATGGTTGCCGTCAGCCAGATTCAGACCCGGGATCCCCGCCACTCCCTCGAGTAGGAAAGGAACCAGGGCCGCTTCATTCGCCCGCGCCAGCTCAGCGAACACGGCGGCGAACTCGCTGGCGTACGGCTCGCCGAGGTTGGGAGCCGCTTGCAGACCGGCGATCACGATGCGCGCTTCCGGATAGACCCCACGAGTGCGATCGATGATCTCCTGCAGGTTCCCCCGGAGGGCACTCAGCTCCTGCCCCCGCAGCATGTCGTTCGCGCCCAGCTCCAGCACTAGGACGGAGACGGGCTGGCGCAGCAACCAGTCGATGCGACGCAACCCACCCGCAGACGTCCCACCGCTCACTCCCGCATTGACTACCCGGTAGCCCAGCCCGGCTGAATCGATCTTGGCCTGGATGAGCGCGGGATAAGCGCGATCGGCGGTCAGGCCCAGGCCGGCGGTCAGGCTCGTGCCCAGAACCAGTACGGTGGGGGCGGGGGCGGGGGCGTCGGTTTCAATGGAGTCGCCCCGAGCTGAAACCTCGCTCGCCGGCCCGCGTAATGCTGCCTGATTCTGGTCATCGTTCCCACAGGCGGCGGCAAGCGCCGCCAACCCGGTATAGAGTATCTTTCGAGCCATGATGATCATTGCCGAGAACCTCGAGCAGACCTACACCAGCGGCGGCCGGCCGCTGACGGTCCTCAAAGATATAAATCTCTCGATCGAGCCCCGCGGTTTCGTCGCCATCGTGGGTCCTTCGGGCAGCGGCAAGACGACGCTGCTCGGGCTATTGGCCGGGCTCGACCTGCCCTCCCAAGGTACCGTAACTCTGGACGGCCAGAACCTCAGCGAGCTGTCCGAGGACGAGCGCGCCATGCTGCGCGCTGAAAAGTTAGGGTTCGTCTTCCAAAGCTTCCAGCTGATCCCGACCTTGACGGCGTTGGAGAACGTCCTCATCCCGCTGGAGCTGCAGAGCTCGGACGCCTCGCTGAACGGGGCCCGCGCCGAGCGGCGCGCCTGCGAGCTTCTGGAGCGCGTGGGGCTCAGCGACAGAGAGCACCACTACCCGGCGCAGTTGTCAGGCGGAGAGCAGCAGCGGGTCGGGCTCGCCCGGGCGTTCGCCAACCAACCCCGAATCCTGATGGCCGATGAGCCGACGGGCAACCTGGACGCGGACACCGGCCACCGGGCGATCGACGTTATGGTGAGGCTGAACGAGGAAGAGGGCACGACGCTGGTTCTCGTGACTCACGACACCGAGATCGCCTCGCGAGCCCACCGCATCATCAAGCTGGCCGGCGGCCGCATCGTCTCCGACGAAAGGGGAGGGGCGGGAGGGGCGGGGGGGGCGGGAGGGGCAGCGGGGGCGAGCTCGTCGTGAACCTGCCCTTCTCCCTCAGGATGGCCCGGCGCGAGAGCCGCTCCACACGACGACGGCTGGTCCTTTATATAGCGGCGATCACGTTGGGCGTGGCGGCGCTCGTGGCGATCAACTCCTTCCGCGCGAACGTGACGAGGGCCGTGCGTGAACAGGCGCGCGACCTTCTCGGAGCTGATTTGCAGCTACGCAGCCGCTGGAAGTACCCAGCCGAAGTAGAGGCGGCAATCGATTCTATAGTCGCCGCCGGCGTCGATGTCTCGCGGGTGACGACGTTCTCATCGATGGCGCTGGCGACCCGCAGCGGGCTCACCCGCCTGCTCCAGGTGCGAGCCGTTTCGGGCGGTTACCCCTACTACGGCGAGATCGAGACGGAGCCGGTGCGGCTGTGGCAGGCGTTCCGCGCCTCGCGAAGCGTCCTCGTCGACCCGGCGGTGCTCATCCAGCTCGACGCGCTCGTGGGCGACACGCTGGCCATCGGAGAGGCGCGCTTCATCATCGCCGGGACCGTTACCAGCGTGCCCGGCGACATCGGCCTCAGATCGGCTGTGGGCCCTCGCGCTTACATCCCCGCAGAGTACCTGGAAGAGACGGGGCTGCTCCGCTTCGGAAGCGTGGCCCGCTACCTCGCCTACCTCCGGTTCGACGACCCCGCCGAAGTCGATCGCTTCCTACAGGCCCAGGACTCGTTGTTCGAGGCCAATCGTATCGGCGACACCACCGTCGAAGAATACGAGGAGGACCTCACTCAAGGGCTCGATCAACTCGCCAGCTTCCTCGGCTTGGTCGGGCTGGTCGCGCTGCTGCTGGGCGGCGTCGGCGTAGCGAGCGGCGTCCACGTGTTCGTCACCGAAAAGCTGGACACGGCCGCGGTTCTCCGCTGCCTCGGCGCGCGCCAGCGACAGGTGTTCGCGATCTACCTGTGGCAGGCGGCCGCGATGGGTCTGACCGGCGCCTCGCTGGGCGTACTGCTGGGGATCGGGGTTCAGGCCGGGCTTCCGCTCATCGTTCAGGATTTCCTTCCGCTCGAGGTGCCTTTTCGAGTCGATCTGCCGTCCGTGGCAGCGGGACTCGGGATCGGCCTGGGTGTTGCCGTGCTCTTCGCGCTCCTGCCTCTGTTGAGAATACGCGATGTGGCTCCGTTACGAGCGTTGCGTCGCGATTTCGAGACGGTCCGCAAGCGCTTCGATGCCGCCCGCGTTGTCACGTACGCGGCGCTGGCCGTCAGCCTGGTGACGTTGACGCTGTGGCAGGCGCCAGACAAGCGGACGGGCCTGGCCTTCGCGGCGGCCATCGCCGTCACCATGGCCGTGCTCGCGATCTCGGCGGTCGTTTTGATGAGAGCGACGCGCCGCTTCTTCCCGAAGAGAGCGCGCTTCACGGTTCGCCAAGGAGTTGCGAATCTTTTCCGCCCCCACAACCAAACCTTGGCCGTGACGCTCGCCATCGGTTTCGGGGTCTTTCTCATCGCCACACTCTATGTCGTCCATCGGAATCTACTGGACCAGATCGTGTTCAAGACGCGGCCTGATCGACCCAACCTGCTGCTGTTCGATATACAGACGGACCAAGAGGCCGGCGTGCAAGAGAT
This sequence comes from Candidatus Indicimonas acetifermentans, assembly GCA_947581815.1. GTDB lineage: Bacteria > Gemmatimonadota > Gemmatimonadetes > Palauibacterales > KS3-K002 > Indicimonas > Indicimonas acetifermentans. The sequence continues at coordinate 14,205 of CANPVX010000038.1, forward strand.
ACTCGAAAGAGGCGGCGCGCCGATCCTTCAGCGGACGGCGATCGTTCCTGCGCGTATCGCACGGCTCCGAGGACTGACCGTCAACGAGGTGCTAGAGGACACGACGGGAGCTCGGCCGCGGCGCTGGGCGCTCCTGAGGGAGTACCGGCACACTTACCGTGACACGCTGGTCGGATCGGAGCGGCTGACCGCCGGACGTTGGTGGCCCGACCTCGAGAGCGGCCCGGGCCCAGATGATGCGAACGGCAAACTCGCGCGCGTCTCGATCGAGGTCAGCATCGCCGAGGAGCTGAACGTCAGCGTCGGCGACCGCATCACTTGGGACATCCAGGGTGTGCCACTCGAGAGCGTGATCACTAGCGTCCGGCGAGTCGATTGGGCGCGGTTCGAGCCGAACTTCTACGTCGTGTTCGAACCGGGGAACCTGGAGGACGCCCCGCAGAGCGTTCTGATCCTCACCGGCGTCGAAGACGCGACGATGCGAGCCGAAGTGCAGCGCGACCTCGTGCTCGCGTATCCTAACGTATCGGCTCTCGATCTTACATTGCTGCTGGAAGCGATCGACTCCGTGCTGAGTCGTGTGGCGCTAGCGATCCGCTTCATGGCACTCTTCAGCATCGGCAGCGGGCTGGTCATTCTGATCGGCGCGATCGGAACTTCTCGCTTCCAGCGGATCAGAGAGTCGATCCTGCTCAAGACGATCGGAGCGACGTCGCGAACGATCCGCCACATACTGGCCACCGAGTACTTCGCTCTCGGCACGCTCGCCGGCTTCGCCGGCGTCGTCCTCGCCAGCATCGCCGGCTGGGCGCTGATCCGCTTCTTGTTCGAGCTGACCTTCTATTTGCCCGGCGTTCGGCTGATGGGTTTTTGGTTGGCGACCGCCCTTCTTACGACGGCCATCGGGCTGGCCAACAGCAGGGACGTCGTGAAGCGGACCCCGCTGGCTGGCATGCGCGACCTGGGTGAGTAGGCCCGAGCTACGTTGCCCCGCCGTTCTCCGCCCTCTTGTCCTCGATCACGTGCTTGCCGTACCGCGAAAGGTTCTTTGGGCCCCCGAGCGCGACCACCAGCAGCGCCCATACGATCAACAGCGCGGCCATGATCAGCGTCACCGAGCCCCCCGCCGCTTCCGAGGTGAACGCGACATCGACCGACCCGTGAAACAGGATCGGCATGAGGATGCTCCCGCGGGTGCTGTTATAGAACCAGGCGAGCAAGACCGAACCCACGGCCAGGCTCAGCAGCCAGCCCCCGATGTCGGCGGCGTTCATCGAGGCGAAGCCGGCCCTGTAGAAGAACATCGGAATATGCCAGATGGCCCAGAAAACCGTCAGGATCATCGAGGCGGCGAGAGCGCTTCGTTTGCCCTGGAGCCTCGGCTGCGCATATCCCCGCCAGCCGACCTCCTCGCCCAGTCCAAAGGTCAGGGTCTGCAAGACCCAGAACCCCAGCAACCCGAGCCCAGGGAATTCGGCGGAACGACCGAAGGCGCTGTCGTCCGGCCAGATGCCAGAGGCCATCCCTTGCACGATCGCGGCCGCGAGGAAGATGACCACCGGCCCGAAAAGCGAGTACGCATACCAATCGGTCCGCACTCGCCATTTGAAGATCCTGCCTACAAGCTCCTTGACCCCAGGCAGCCCGCGCGTCGCCGCCGTGACGATGAATGCGGCCAGCATAGGGCCAAGGGCGACGTAGTAATGGTGATGGGGTAGTGCGGGGAGCGGGGGAAGACCGAGAGATGACCCATAGAGAGGCAACCCGATGAGCCACGAGATGGCGATAGCGAGGATGAAGAACGCGGTGAGTGAACCCAAAGCCGGCTCCATATGGGCGGGGCGGGGACCATACTCAGACCTATTTCCTTTGCACCGCCCGGGCAAGGGGACAGGCAGCGCGCGACGCCTCCGAGGTGTGGCCCTGCCGCTAGGCCTGGAGTGGACCGTCGTTGCGTTTCCCAGCCAGCCGGAGGCCTTGCCGGAGCAGCCAGGCACCGACCAGGACCGCCAGAGCGATCCAGAGGATCCCCCACACGAGCGTCGGCACGCCGGTTAGCTCCGACAGCATCCGCGCGTCCGACAGCGCTTGAGGACGGTCGAGTATGTCGCTCTTGATGTCGAGGATCGCGTACAGGCAGCTGGTTAGACCCAGCGCGGTGAGCAACCCGGAGTTGCCCTCCGCAGGAAGGTAGCGGCTGGCCGCGACGAGCACGGCGCCGAAAAGCGCCCCGAAAAGCATTCCGAAAACGTTGCGTACGTAGAAGAGCGTGACGGCGACAACCATCACTCCGATCGCCATCGCAGCGACCCGGGGCCACTTCCCTGGCGTTCGAGCCGCCGCCAGGATGAGTGCGCCCCACCCCATGCTGCCCAGGTATCCAGCCGATAACGTGAGAAAAGCGTTGCCGCCCGGACAATAACAGACCCCGCCCTGGTTAGCTTCGATCACGATCCGCTGGATCGAGCCGCCTGTGGCCATCGCCACCAAGCCATGACTGACCTCGTGTAAGAGGACGACGAAGACCTTGAGAGGATAGACGAGAGAAGTGTTCCACATCAGCCAAAGCGCGCCGAAATAGACGGCGAACCCCGCCAGGAACTTGAGACGATCCTTTGTTAACGCATCCATGATGCGATCTTAGACCATGCTTGCCGATACCGCCATCCTACCTGCCCGCTGCACCATAGGAAGGCCCCACCTGCGTTCCAGGGTGGCCCGGCTTGGGGTTCACTACGAGTGCAGACGCGATCGGGTTTCGCAGCGCGCGCGGCGAGCTCAAGTATGCGGACGAAAACGGCGGTGACGAGGCGGCATTCTTAGGGGGTCTCGCGGGTCGCCCGGATGAGCGCCTCCATATGATCGAGGTATCGTTCCAGCGCGCGCCGGCCCGCGGCGGTCAGCCGATACTCGGTCCTCGGCACTCGGTCCTCGAAGTACTTGCTGCAGGCGATGTAGCCGGCGTTCTCCAACTTGCGCGCGTGCACGCTAAGGTTGCCGTCCGTCGTCTTCAACAGCGTCTTCAAATCACTGAAGCTCAGGCTATCGTTCACAGCCAGCGCACTGGCGATGGCCAACCGCACCCTCTGGTGGATTATGCCGTCCAGCGCGGCAGCCTCTGCCCCCGAGGCCAGGCCGCGTACCTCACGCAACCTCTCCTTTTTCGCCGGCTTCTTGTCGCGCACCTTTTTCTTCGCTGCCGAACTGCTCTTAGCCACCGTACTTCCTCGCTATGATGAGACCAAAGACGATATGTAGACCGCCGAATCCCGCTGCCATGAACGCATCCCCCCAGTCCGCCGGCGCGAAGAGCGCCGCCGTCCCGATCAGCATGAAGCAGAGACCCGTCAAAGGAACGACCCTCACGGAGAACGTACCTGCCGTCATCACGCCCGCGCCGAACAGTATCAACCATACCCCCGGCAGCGCAGCCAGCTGAGGAGACCGATAGAACGCGATGGTCAGAATCGCTGCGGCGACGAAAGGCGGCGCCAGGCTTATCAGGAACCTCCAACCCGCGCCGCGGAAGAGCGGCATATCCACCGCACGCGCCTTGCGGGCCAGGGCCCACGACCCTACGACCAGCGCCAGCGCCGCCTCGCCCAGCCAGACCGCCAGCCACGCCTCGGGCGTCGTGCGGGTTGACGCCAGGTAAGCCGCCGCTAGAGCGGTGGCCCCGATCGCGACCCAGCCTTTCCCGGGCACTCCCGTGAACGATCCCGCCCGCTCCATCGTCTCGCGGATGAACTTGAGGTCATCCGCGGCGCGGGTGTGGAGCGGCTGGGGCTCGGCGCTGTGATCGGTTCCGAGTCGGGTCATCGTTCCGTGTTGGGGAGCGGTCGCCAGAGGCGCCACTCGTGAGGGGCGTGCGTGAGCGAGCGGCAAACGAGCGAGTGATATTAGTAGCGGGTTCGTGGCGCGTCAAGTACTTTACAACGCAGAGTCTATCGTGCTCCCTTCGCCTCCCTCGCCCCCCTCGCCCCCCGAGGCGACGCCGGCAACGGCCCCAATTCGCCTGCACAAGTAAACCACCCACACGGCTGCGGGTGGAATGACGGCCAGCGCGAGAACGACGTGGCCAGTTGTGCGCTCGATGGACTGGGGATCGACCGCACCTGCGGAGAACAGACCGATCAGGCCGACCAGATTGTTGATGGCGTGCACGACGAGAGCTGGCCGAATGCTGGCTGCGCGCCACGTGATCCAACCGAGCGGCAAGCTCCAGACGAGGAAGAACATCATCGCCGGCCAGCCATGCAAAAGAGCGAAGGGAA
>CANPVX010000039.1 GCA_947581815.1 Candidatus Indicimonas acetifermentans
AAATAGCGCTGCGCGGATTGTTGAGTGTGTCGAAGCACCAATCTATGCGCGGGTGCCGCAGCTCCCTGATGACCCTCAAAGTGTCCCGCACGCCCGCCTTGGGCGGCATCGTGATCACGCGGTCGACGTTGGGGTTGCCGTCGAGCGCGGGAGCGTAGGCTTCGTATGTGAGGTACTCAATGCTCGCATCGGGCACCGCTTCTCGGAGCGTTTCGAGCATCGGCGTGGTCATTACGACGTCGCCCAAGAAGCGGAGGCGTGTAACGAGCACGCGACGAATTGACCGCGCAGGCTGATGTCTACGGCTCACGCAGATTGGTTCTCTGGGTTAACAGATGAGTACGCAAAGCTTCCGGCAACCTATGTTCGGCACTGTGCTTGCGCGGCGTGCGCGGAGTCGTCAGATCAGGCCGCGGAGCTGATCTCGAGTCGCTCCCGCCGCTTCCAGCACCTTATCCCTCCCTTTTAGACCTCTGACTATCGAGATTGCCGACTTGGGCAGGCGCAGCTGCTTGGCCAAGAGGGTTATGAGCTCCGCATTGGCAGCGCCCTCCACTGGCGACGCAGCGAGACGGATTTTCAGTGCGTCGCCGTGCACCCCGGCGATCTCGGTGCGAGATGCCCGGGTCAGGACCCGCACCTTGAACCGCAGGGCACCTTCTCGTTCCTCGATCCAAATCATGTCGAGTCAGCGCGTAGGCCATACGTGTGGTTCAAACGTGTGGCGTGTTCAGCACGCGTCGGTAGATGTCCTCGATATGAACGGCCATCTTATCCAAGTTGTACTCGGCCGACACGATCGATCCTACCGCATCTGCGATCGCCCGGGCCGCCGACACTCCACGCACCAACGCCACCAAGTCTTCGACGAGCCGCCGCCTGGCCACCCGCGGCAGGCGGCCATGGTCGGCGAAACAGACTGCCCGGGCAGCATCGAAGTTCTCGGGCGTCACGGGACCGAAGTAACCCGTGCGGCCGAGTGCGATAGTGGGGACACCGACGGCCATGGCCTCCAACGCGGTCGTGGCTGTGGCGACTACGACGTCGGCGGCGGCCATCACGTCGGGGATGTCGGTGCGCGCGCCCGTCACGATCACGACGTCGCTTCCCGCTCTATGGTTGAGCTCCGCACTCTTAGCCTTGATCCGGTCCAACTCGGGACCATCTCCCACAAGTAAGAGGGTAGCGCTATCGACGCGGCGCCGAAGGTGTGGAAGGGCATCGATCAGCGCCAGCGCAGGCCGCGCTTTGCGATGGCTGAAGCGACTCACGTGGACGATGAGCGGCCGCTCTTCGTCAACCCCGATGTCCCGCCTAAAGGCGGCTCGTTCGACCGCCGGGTTGAAGCGGTCGGTATCGACGCCGAGGAAGCTGAGGGCGATGCGGTTCGCATCCACGCCGAAGACTCCTGAGATATTGTCGCGGTCGCTTTCGCTTGTGGCGATCACGGTCTCGCTCCAGTGTCGGAAGAGGGCGCGCTTCCACCAGGGTCGCGGGCCGTGCACGCTCATCAGGTACGGCACCCGAAGTCGTCTGGCGAGACCGCTGGCGAAACGAGCGGCTCGATAGTTGTGCGCGTGGATCAGATCGGGTTGGTAAGACGATAGCAGGGAAGAAGCCTCGGCTGCACCGTCCATGCTGAACGGCACCGCAACGAGCTCGGCCCCGGAGGCCCGGGCGCGCTCGGCGTCTACACCGGGCTCCTGAACGAGCATCACGACCCGATGACCGCGGTCGGTCAGGCCGCGGGCCAGGCGATACAGATGCGTCCCGACGCCACCGATGCCGAGCGAGGGAGTGACCTCGACGACCGTGAGCGGTTTACTCACTCCAGCGGGTGCGAGCGGGTGCCTACTTCACCCTGCGAGTCTTTCGCCGCATGAAGTCCATCATGATATACTGGCCCAGCGTCACCGTAGTGGTGAAGTAGGCCTTGCCCCGGCAGAGTGCTGCAACTTTCTTGACGAACTCAACCAGCGCGGCATCGCGGGCGAGCATGAAGGTGTTGATTTGAATGCCGGCCCGCCGGCAGAGGCTCACTTCCCGGTAGGTCTCCCTCAGGATGCGTGGGTCGAGCCCGATAGGATTTTTGTAGATATAGTCAGCCCTCACGGTGATGGCGGAAGGCTTGCCATCGGTGATCATCACGATCTGCCGCATGTCTTTTTTCTGCGACATCAGGATGCGCCGGGCCAGGCGGAAGCCCTCACACGTGTTGGTATGGTAAGGGCCGACTTGGGCCCGAGCGAGCTGGGCCAAGGGGATCTCTTCTGCGGTGTCGTGGAAGAGGACCACGTGCAAGCTGTCGCCTGGATACTGGGTGCGAATGAGGTGCGCCAGGGCCAGGGCCACTCGCTTGGCTGGAGTGAACCTGTCCTCGCCGTACAGAATCATCGAGTGGGAGCAATCGAGCATCAGCACAGTCGCACAGGACGAGCGGTACTCCGACTGATGGACGTGAAGATCGCCGTACTCGAGGTTGAGGGGCACGCCGAGCCCTTCGCGCCGGACCGCGCTCAACAAAGTGGCCGGCACGTCCAGGTTCAAGGTGTCGCCGAACTCGTAGCGCTTGGACGCGGCCTCAGCCTCGATCCCCGTTGACAGTTCTGCAGTATCGTGGGCTCCGAAGCTCGACTTGCCCGCAGAGCCGAGCAGGTTCTTGAGACTCTTGTAGCCGAGGAAGTCCAGACCTTTCTGGGTCAGATTGAACTTCATGGAGCGAGCGGCGCCCCTACCGATACTGCCGGGTCCAGTGATGGGCTGGCCCTCGGCCGGCATCTGCGGCACCTCCTCGGTGCTCAGAAATCCCTCCTCGATGAGGCGGCGCACGATCTCATCCAGCATGTCGGCAAGCTGGCGCGCGCCCTCCTCGTCGCCCTCTTCGGCCAACGCGTTGAGCATCTCCTCGGTGACTTGACCGGTCTCCAGCAAGCGTTGGAGGATCGCCTCTTTGAGAGCCTCCAGTGTGTCCTGGGGCTCCTCATCGCCGAATTGACCCCAGAATGGGTGATAGTAGGATCCCCCGGCGAAACCGCTCTGCAAAAGAAAATCGGCGAGCTCGTCTAGAAGCCCCTGGAGATTCAGCGACTCGAGCCAACTGCCTTTATACTTCGTGTAAGTGGTAAAGCGCATAGGTTTCCAACTCCTTGACCCTAAATATATCTTACAGTCGTGGGACACGATAGCACATCTGAGCAGCGCGGCGTGCGCTTCGCCAAGATGGAGGGGGCGGGGAACGACTTCATCTTGATCAAGGCCGCCAGCCAGAACCTGAGTTTCGATCCTGGAGAGCTGGCCCTCGCGGTATGCCCGCGCCGTACGTCCATCGGGGCCGACGGTCTGATTCTCGTCGAGCCCAGCCAGCGCGATGACGCACAGCTAAGTCTCCGCTTCTGGAACCCCGACGGCGGCGAGATCGCTACTTGCGGCAACGGGACCCGCTGCGCCGCGCGATTCGCTGTCCTCGTGGGGCTGGCACCGAATGAGATGCTGATAGAGACTGCGGGCGGCGACATATGGGCGCGAGTCTCAGGCGGCAACGTCACGCTGCGCTTCGATGCGCGGCCTACGTACGAGCTCGACCTAGAAGTGACCGTAGAGAACGGCGTGCAGCGCGGGCACCGCTTCGAGATCGGCAACCATCATCTGGTCATGCAGGTGGATCAACTTCCCAGCGGCCCGATCGAGCCGACTTGCCGACCGCTTCGCTACGCGCCTGAGCTCGCGCCAGCCGGCGCGAACATAAACCTGGCCGAAGTGATCGACCGCCATCGAATACGTATCCGCACGTACGAGCGCGGCGTCGAGGCGGAGACCCTGGCATGCGGCAGCGGCTCGCTGTCATCCGCCGCCGCGCTTTGTGCGGCGGGGCAGGTAGACTCGCCGGTCGCGGTCGAGACCCGTAGCGGAGACGTGCTCACTGTAAGGTTCGACCTCCTTGCCGACGGATCCTTCAGCGGCCTAGAGCTAGAGGGTCCAGCGCGATTCGTCTACTGGGGCGAGCTCCGCGATGACGCGCCCCACGGCTGACCTCCAATCCGAACGTCCCGAGACCACCAGCACCCTCCTAGCCTGGTACGACCGTAACCGCCGCGACCTGCCCTGGAGGCCGCGCCCGGGCGACGCCAGTGGCCACCCATTGACTCGGGAGCCCAGCCTTGAGCGCGAGCTAGGCCTCGATCCCTATCGGGTTTGGGTTGCCGAGGTGATGCTGATCCAGACGCAGGTCAACACCGTGGTCCCCTACTACAGGCGCTTCCTGGATCTTTTCCCAGACGTGCAGGCGCTGGCGGCGGCCGATCTGGATGAAGTGCTGAAGCTCTGGGAGGGGCTCGGCTATTACGCGCGGGCGCGAAATCTTCATAAGGCGGCGCAGCAGATCGTCGACGTGCACGACGGGGTACTCCCTCCAAATCGGCGGTCACTACGCGAGCTTCCCGGCGCCGGCGATTACGTCGCCGCCGCCGTCGCCAGCATAGCGTTCGGGGAGCGCGTTCTGGCGATCGACGCCAACGTGCGGCGCGTGCTCAGCCGCCTCCACGATCTTGCCGAGCCGAGCGACGCTCAAGTGAGGAAGCTCGGCACCAGCCTCGTTGATTGTGATAGACCCGGCGATGTGAACCAGGCATTAATGGATCTGGGATCGACGGTGTGCACCCCGCGCAACCCCTCATGCCCGGCGTGCCCGCTGGACGAGATCTGTATGGCTCGAGCCCGGGGCACGCAGTCGCAACGTCCCGGGCCGAAGCGCTCGAGAGCGCGTCCGCACTACCAGATCGCCGCGGGGATCATTTGGCGAGACGGACAGATCCTCATCGCCAAGCGGCCAAGCGAGGGCTTGCTGGGCGGTCTCTGGGAATTCCCCGGCGGTAAGGTCGAGCCGGGCGAGCGGCTGGAATCGGCAATGGTAAGAGAGGTGCGAGAGGAGCTGGGCGTCGACGTCGAGCCGCGCGATGAGATCGCCGCGATCAAACACAGCTACAGCCACTTCTCCATCACGCTCCACGCCTTCAACTGCCGATACCTGGCGGGCGAGCCGCAAGCGCTCGGGTGCCAGGAGTTCGCTTGGGTCAAACCGGAAGACCTGGCAGACTTCGCCTTCCCCGCAGCGAACCGCCGGCTGATCGAGAAGATCGCTCCTTCTTCATAACTGTGGTGATTCCGCAACAGCTCCTCCGCCGTCGCTCCGTCCAAGCCTTGTGCGAGCGGGAATCTGAAAAAAGTTGACACGCCCTACGAGATGGTGCTAAGCTCAATTCGACAATCGAAGATACGATGTTGCTGGCTAGCCCCCCCGCCGTGCCAGTGAGGGCTATTCTTGTCCTCGCAGCGAGGGGCAGTCCTGTATCGGTCGAAAGGCGTTAGAGAGCGCTTCTCCCCCACCGAAACGGAGGCTCCGATGCTCCAGCGTGATGCCGATAAGGCAAACGTGATCCACCCAAAGCCCGACTCGCGGCGATCCAAACCGTCTAACCTTCTGGCAATTGTGGGCGACCACACCAAGGTCCACGGCAAGTTCGAGATCAGCGACTCCATTCAGATCGAGTGCGAGATCGGTGGACAGCTCAGGGTCGGCGAGAGGCTCGTCATCGGCGCGAACGGCGTTGTCCACGCGGACGTGGAGACCGTGGACGCCATCATCTATGGTGAGTACGAGGGCGACCTGGTCGCAACGGGAAGAGTGGAAATCACGGCCACTGGCCGAGTGAGAGGGAGCATCAAGACCAACTCGCTGATCATCGCCGAGGGCGCCCTTTGCAACGGGCGCGTGGCGCTGCTCCAGGAGCCAGTTGCGGCCGCACCCCCGTCCCGGCCGTTTACACCGGTGCATGAGACCGCTGTGAGCGCGTAGGACGAGACTCGAGACTCGATAGATAGCCTTCCCGCCCGGCTTTCTAAAACCTTCACCCGCACAACAGTCTAAGAGCGTCCACTAGCTGGTAGGCGCAATCACATGCTCGTCGGCTTCTCCACATCAGAGGACCCGACCTAGAGAGAGCGCCCGCGTAAGCTGCGGCCCAGAGCGGCGCCGAAGATAACCAGTAGCGGCGCCGTCCATAGGCCGGGATATGCTCGCCATTCGATCAGCCCGATCATCAAGTGTCCAGCCCCGCTCATTATCTCGATGACCGCGTAAACTTTTGCCAGTCGTAGAGCCCAACGTCTCCCGTGGGCAACGGACGGAATCATCGCCGCGAGCAAAAGAAAGATGGCGGCGTGCAGTACGACGAAAAGCTCGGGCGAGAGCGAGAAGATGGGGAACTGCCCATAGTACCCAGAGACGAAGTCCTCGAAGTCGTGTAGAAATCGGGCGAGGACCAACCCCAGGTAGAGGTGGCGCCCCGGAGTGAGATGGGGAGCCGTTAGCTGTCGTGCGGCCACCCGGGGCCTCCGGGGGAGCCGGGGGAGCTGCCGTGTGGCGGCCTGGGACGCTCGCGACGTCGGGTATACCTGCCCGACTCCGTGCGGCTGATCCTGCGTTTCGCAACCAGCCCCTCGAGCAGCAGTTCGCTGGCGGCGACCAGGCTCACGGTCTCGTCTGCACCGACCTCTTCGGGGTCCTGAGTCCTGGCCAGCTCGACCAGACCCGGCACCGTGCTGAAGCCTCTGAGTACCACATCCGCGCTCGAGATGCCCGAGACCTGGAGCGCCCCGCCGCCATTGAAGTAATCGATGACGGGCACCGCATCCTCCTCGTCGAAGTGGTCATCGAACGTCGCCGCGGCCGCCCTGGCGATCAATTCACGCGCGACCTTGGCGCCGCCTTCGAGCTCACCCTCGTACTCGAGCTCGAGCTTGCCGGTGATGGCGGGCAGCGACTCATAGATGTCGGCGATCCGCGCGCCGGCCAGATCTTCGCCGGTGGAGATGGCGCGGCGTTCTGCGTTTGACACTACGTTCTCGAGGACGGTGATCGGCAGCCGCTGCGAGACTCCCGAGCGGTGGTCCACTCGCTGATCTTCGCGCGCCTCGAACGCGATTCGCTCCACGATCTCTTTGACCAGATAGGGTATATGCACGGGCCGCCCATCGCGTTGGGTCCAGGCTTCCTGTTCCGTGATCTGAAGCCCGTGCTCGACGTCCGCGGGGTAGTGGGTGACGACCTCGGCCCCGATGCGATCTTTCAGTGGCGTGATGATCTTGCCACGGGCCGTATAGTCCTCGGGGTTTGCGGTGAAGACCAAAATCACGTCCAAAGCGAGGCGGACGGGATACCCTTTGATCTGGACATCGCCTTCCTGCATGATGTTGAACAAGCCCACCTGAATCTTGCCGGCGAGGTCGGGTAATTCGTTGATGGCGAAGATGCCGCGATTAGCGCGCGGCAGAAGCCCATAGTGGATAGTGAGCTCGTCCGACAGCACGTGCCCGCCGCGGGCCGCTTTGATGGGGTCCAGATCGCCAATGATGTCGGCGATCGTGACATCAGGGGTGGCGAGCTTTTCCACATATCGGTGCCCGCGGGGAACCCAATCTATCGGTGTGTCGTCCCCGAGCTCCTCTGTCTTGAGACGGCCATACTTGCTGATCGGCCGGAACGGATCGTCGTTGACTTCCGAGCCGGCGATGATCGGAATGTATTCATCGAGTAGCCTGGTGAGATCTCGCATGATCCGGCTCTTCGCCTGACCCCTGAGGCCAAGCAAGATGACGTTGTGACGAGCGAGTATCGCGTTCACCAACTGTGGGATTACGGTGTCCTCGAAACCTATGATCCCCGGAAAAAGCGTTTCGCCAGCCTCGAGGTTGCGGATGAGGTTGGCGCGCATCTCATCCTTGACGGAACGCGGGCAATAACCGGAGCGTTTAAGCTCTCCAAGAGTCTTGTAACGGAGGTTCGGCATTAACTGGACCTTATTGTTGATGTTGATGATGAGTTCCCGCCTGGGCGCTACCCGGTCCGCAACCCGGCCTCGCTAGACCGGGATCCCCACCTCCACCGGCGCCGAGGGGGGATCGGGCATCCTAATCATAAACCACACAGCTAGCACCGCCGCAAGGGACATCAGCAGAGAACTCAAAACGAATGGGGCAGCGGGACTCCACCGGCCGAATGTCCAGCCAGCCCAGACCGCGCCCCCAACCCGCGCCAGACCCGACAGGGATTGAAGCACGCCCAGAATGGCACCCTGCACGTCCGCCCCTGCATACTTAGACGCCAGGCCGTTGAGCGACGGCCAATCGAGGGCCGTGCCCACGCCGATAAACAGCAGCGCGACACAAATCATGAGCAGCCCGCGCGCCAGGGGCATAATGCCATAACCTATTGTGAGCATCAGAAATCCAGCCACTATCAGCCTGCGTTCATTGAAGCGCCTCGCCAGCGGGCCGATCAGTTTACCCTGAACGATCGCCATGATCAGACCCAGGAAGGCCAATAGGTAGCCGGCGTGGCGAGGTCCATAGGAGAGCTCACGAGCGATCAGCAACGGGAAGACGGTCGTCAAGCCAGCGAACACGAACGTAACAAGCACTACGAGGCCCAGCACGAAGCGCAGCGTTGGTCGCCGCGCGAAGCGGACGGCTTGCCAAACGCGAGCGGGGATGCCGATGGCCCGACCTGTCGCCGAGCCCGGGCGCGGCTCGCGCTTTCTCGTCTCCGGCAACAGAGCGAAAGCTACGAGCGCGTTGGCGAATGAGATGGCCGCGGCGAAGAGGCCGGCGACCCCATATCCGAAGTGGCTGAGCCCACCTCCTATCGCGGGCCCGACGACGAAGCCGAGCCCAAAAGCCGCACCCACGAGTCCCATCCCGCGCGTGCGATCCTCCGGCTTCGTGCTATCCGCTATGTAAGCTTGGACGACGGGCACATTGGCGCCCACAGCTCCAGCGACGATGCGCGACGCGAACAACCATGCGAGGCTCGTGGCGAAGCCGAAGACGAGATAGGAGAGACCCGAGCCGAGCAGTCCCACGAGAAGGATCGGCCGCCGGCCGTACCGATCGGAGAGGCGCCCCCAGAACGGGGCGAAAATGAACTGCGTGGCCGGGTGGACGGCCACAACCGCTCCGATGACCGCTGGGCTGGCTCCGAAGTCCTGCGCGTAGAACGGAAGCAGCGGCAGGACGATGCCGAAGCCGATCAGGTCCACGAAGATGGTTATGAAGACGAGTGCCAGACGGGACAAAAGGATCTACTCCAGTGTCCTGTAAGCGCCCTGCGCGCCAGCGACGCGCCCCTCGGCCGCGAGTTTCTCGAGATGCGCCAGGACCGATCCCTCTGCCGCGCGGTGCAGCCGCTGATCAAGCTGAGGGTAGACGCGCGCTCTGATCTCGGCGATGTGTTGGGCGCCGGCCGCGAGCGCCGCGAGAACTTGGTGCTCGCGCTCGCGGCGATGCGCGATGTATTCCTCGATCACTCGCAAAGGCTCGTCGATCGGGGGTCCGTGTCCGGGATAGATGACGGAAGGTTCGAGCTCCAAAAGCCGCTCGAGCGTGTTCATGTAAGCCGCCATATTCCCTTCGGGCGGCGCGATCATCGAGGTCCCCTCACCGAGGATAGTGTCGCCCGTGAAGAGCGCTCCCGCGTCGAGCCAGTGGAAGCACACGTGCTCGGGACTGTGTCCGGGCGCCGCGATCGCGCACAGGCGACCACCTGCGAAATCGATCTCGGCGCCGTCGGCGAGGGAAATCTCCGGCGGATCGAGAGCGGCCAGCTCTGTCGATTGCCGCATCGCGGCGAGAGGGGCCCCGAGGCGAGCCACGAGCTCGGCCGCTCCCGCAGCGTGATCCGGGTGCCAGTGGGTGACGCAGACGGCGGCGACGTCCGCCGCACCTACCGCGACCTCGACCGCATCGAGGTGAGATCCCAACGCAGGGCCCGGATCGATGACGAGGCAAGGATCCTCACCGACCACGTAGGTCCTGCTTCCGTCCAGGGTAAGGGGCCCCGGGTTATCCGCTACGAGGGTCAGGACGCGTCCCGCTTCAGCCATCTCCTCCCTTGTCGTCATAACCCGGCTCGCCAGGCATCAACGGGACCACCTGGCCATCGATGCGACGCAAGCGCGGCAGGATCGGTGTTATCTCCTTGGCCAGAAAATGCTCGAACCACTCTGCCATGCTGTTGCTCGTCTCCAGCCAGCCAAGCGTGACAGCGGTGGGGAAAAGCATCGGGAATTCATGAGCGTTGTAGCGCTCCAGGGCTTCGCGCGGCGACACCCAAACGTGTTCCACGAGCTCACCCAGCTCTGGAGCCACCTGGACCTCGCGCGGCGCCTCCGCCAGAAAGAACCGAGCATCGTAGCGACGCGAGATCGACTCTGGTGTTATCCAGCGGGCGCAAAGCAGCAGCCGATCACCTGCAAGGCGCACGTTCAGGCCCGAGACGATCTCGCGAAAGCCACGCTCACCCCTCACGAGAGCGCTGCGCGCCGTGGCCAGCTCGGCGGAAGCGAGTGATGCACGTGTAGTGAGAAGCACGCCCGTTTCCTCAAACAGCTCCCGCAACGCGGCCACGACGAACGATCGCGCCGGGTGGCCGTCCGCATCGGCGGCTCCCGCTACCGCTGCGGCTGGCGGTTCGTCGAGCGACGGCTTCCACGCGGAATCCGCATCCTCAGCGTCCAGAGTGCCGCCGGGAAAGACATAGGCCCCCGCCGCGAAGCCCACGTCAGGTCGCCGCCGTACCAGGAGGACCTCGGGCCCTCCTGGTACGTCCCTGGAGAGCACCACGCCGGCGGCCGGCCTCGGCTCGACCGGCTCCCGGTTGGCTCCCGCCGCCTCCGCAGCCGCGAGCTCTTGCTCCTCCATGTGATAGCGACGTCTCATGTAGACAGCTGCTCCTTCAAGAACGCGCGGATCTCTGCGAGCGTGGTTTCGGGCTCCTCCACGTAGGGCACGTGCCCGCTATTCTCGAGCACCACCAGCCTGGCGGACGCAAGAGTCTGCTCCAGCTCTCGCGCCCAATCCAGCGGCATCGGGTCGTGCCGCCCGTGGAGTATCAGCGTCGGCTGTTCCAGCGACGCGACTTTGTTGCGCAACTCATCTCCGTAGCCCTCGAGGCTGGCCCAGGTCGCCGCCTGGACCTGCCCCTGCACGCGAAAAGGTGTGAGGTCTGCAGCCTCGCTCGGATCGCGGAAGTAGCCGGCGACGCTGAGCTCGAAGCGCCGCTTGCGATAGGCCTCGGGATCGCGCCGTCTGAGACCCGAGGTGTCGAGCTCCCTCCACATCTGCGTCACTGCCTCGGAAGTCATTCGCGCATCGAACTCGGCTTTGAACCGCGCCTGGTAATCACCCCAGCCGGCTGCCGGATCCACGAGCACCATACAGCTCACCCGGTCGGGATGCTCGGTCGCGTGGAGCAGCGCCAAGAGGCCACCCCACGAGTAGCCGAGGACGGCGAGGCGCTCGAGCCCCCACCCCGCGCGCAGCGCCTCGAGATCGGCCACGTGCTGACGCCACGTGATCGTCTTGAGTTGGCGCACGCGCGAGCGGCCGCCACCCCGTTGGTCGTAAAAGTAGAGCCGGAAGTCGTCAGCAAGCAGATCGAACCCCGGGATGAGGTAATCGTGGTGCGCTCCCGGCCCTCCGTGTAGGACAACGACGGGCGGCCCGGTTCCCATCTCCTTCACAAACAGCTCGACGCCGGCGGCGGGAGCCGCGTACTCTCGCGTCGCCGCCTGGTCTTCGGCGTTCTCCATCGGCGAAGAATCTCCGGATCCGTTGAAACCTTCACTCATTGCTTCTATGTTCCGCCATGATGAAATCGCGACGGACTTCCATAGCGCCGCTTCGTCCGCCCCCACAGAGCTGCGCTCATTTCCTAAGGCACGTAGGCGCCATCTCGCTGGCTGCTACGTTGTGGCTCGCGGCCGCCGGCCGGGCATCCGCTCAGACCATCGACCCCGAGGCGCTGCTTGCCCACGTTCGCTACTTGGCCAGCGATGAGCTGGCGGGGCGGGAGGCCGGCGAGCCCGGCGCCGACCGGGCGGCAACTTACATCGCCCGCCTGATGAGAGCCTTCGACCTATTGCCGCTGGGCAACGAAGGCTACCTGCAATCGTTCAACATCACAACCACTATCTCGATATCGCCCCAGAGCCAGCTGCTGCTAGAGACTCCGGATAGCGCTCGCCGCCTCGAGCTCTACAGTGAGTGGCTGCCGTTCAGCTTCTCCAGTCCCGGGCGCGTGCGGGGCGAGGCGTATCGCGCCGGTTACGGCTTGAGCCCCGACAGCCTCGGTGACCGGCAGGGCGAATACTTGAACGGCAAGGTGGTTTTCATGCGTGGCGGGGCGTCCGACGATTCCAACCCTCACGCCGCCGGCTCCGATGCCACGCCGCGCTTCAAGGTGACCAGCGCGCGCCAGCAGGGAGCTCCAGCGGCCCTGATCGGCGTTGCGCGTATCCAGACGCCGCAGAGCGGCGAGCCGCCACGCCCGGTAGGCATACCGGCCGGGCAAGTCATCGAGAGTGAGGAGATCCTCGAGTGGCTGGACGCGGACGAGTTGCGGATCACCTTGGACGCCGCGCTCGAGCCCGTCGTCGCTCGAGTCCACAACGTGGTGGGTTACGTTCCGGGCGGCGACCCCGAGCTTCGCGACCAGGTCATCGTGATCGGCGCGCACTATGACCATCTGGGGCTGGGCGGTCCGGGCTCGCTCGCGCCCGACACGAATGAGCCGCACAACGGCGCGGACGACAACGCGTCGGGTACGGCGGTGATGCTCGAGCTGGCTCGCTACTTCGCCGAGAACGAGGCGCGGCGCCCCGCGCGCAGCCTGGTGTTCGTCGCTTTCACCGCAGAGGAGATGGGCCTTCTCGGGTCGGGCCATTTCGTGCAGCGGCCGCCCGTCCGCCTGGAGCGCGTAACCGCCATGATCAACTTCGACATGGTGGGTCGGTTACGTAACCAATCCTTGCAACTATTCGGCACTGGAACCGCTGAGGAGTTTCCCGCGCTTCTAGATTCCCTCGGCGCCACCAGCCCCCTCTCCATAACGCAGATCGGAGATGGCTACGGGCCCAGCGATCAGACATCGTTCTACGCCCGCGGGATCCCGGTTCTCCACCTGTTCACGGGCGTGCACGCGGAGTATCATCGACCCGACGACGATTGGGAGTTCATAAATGAAGCCGGCATGGCCGAGGTCGCCAGGTTCTCCATCGCGCTGATCGACGTGCTCGGCAACCTGCCAGCGGAGCTGACGTTCGTCGAGCAGGCGCCGCCGCGCGTCAGCGGCGGCGGGTATGGACCCTACCTCGGTACCATCCCGGACTTCGGTGAGGTCGCCGGCGGCGGCGTGAGGCTGACGGGAGTTCGCCCCGATAGTCCCGCCGAGCGTGCAGGACTGCAGGGGGGAGATATCGTCATCGAATTCGGCGGAACCAGGGTACTGAACCTCTACGACTACACCTACGCGCTCCGCGCGCACTCCCCCGGAGATACCGTAGCAATCACAGTAAAACGTAACGGTCGGGAGCTGGAGCTCTCAGCCGTGCTCGAACGCCGCCAATAAGAAAAACCCATCCAGACACACGGAGGTCAAGCATGCCCGTCGAGATAGCGAAGAAGGACCGAGTGATTGAAGCGCTGAACGGAGCCCTGGGTTGGGAGCTCCGGGCCCAGGCGCTCTACGCGCACTATGCCGCTTACGTCAAAGGGCTCGAGATGCTCACCGTCGCTGGCCACTTCAAGGCCGAGGCCTCGGAATCCGTGGGCCACGCCGAGAAAGTGCGCGGGATCATAGCAGATCTCGGCGGCGAAGCCACCACGACACGAGACCCGGCACCGATCGTCCATACCGAAGACGTGACGACTATGCTGGAAGAGGGGCTCAAGACAGAGCAGCAGGCGGCAGAAAGCTATCGCGAGATTCTTCCGCTGCTCAAGAGCTACGATCCTTTCTACCATGAAGTCCGGCACATTCTCCTCGAAGAGATGAATGCGATCGTCGAGATGGAGTCGCTGTTGGGGCGCTAGACCGGAGGCGGCAGGGAGAGCATGAGAAGGTTGCCCGACTTGAGCGCAAAGCGAGAGAGCGAATCCGAAGAGCCGAGCCCGAGCCCGCTCGGAGGTCAGGTCTTAACGGCTCTGAATTACGATCTCTTTCCTGATATCGAACCGCGGCCGCGCGGAGCGCTGCGAACAACCGGGACGTTTCCGTCTCAAATGCTCGAGGCGCTGCTGGAGGAGGGCGCCATCTCCGCGTCCAAACCCTTCGCCGAGAAACAGATTCAGCCCTCGAGCTTCGATCTGAGGCTCGGCCCGGTCGCCTACCGCGTGCAGGCGAGCTTTCTGCCGGTTGGGCGGATGAAGGTTGAAGGGAAGCTGCAGAAGCTAGTGATGGACGAGATCGATCTGACAAGGGCGGCGCTGTTCGAGAAGGGGTGCGTCTACCTGGTGCCTTTGCTCGAACAGCTGCGGCTGCCTCGCGATGTCTACGGCAAGGCCAACCCGAGGAGCACTACGGGGCGGCTGGATATCTTCACGCGCCTCATCACGGATTACGGGATGGAGTTCGACCGCGTCATCCCCGGGTACACGGGCAAGCTTTACGCGGAGATCGTGCCACGCACCTTCGGAGTCATCCTACAGGAGGGGATAAGGCTCAATCAACTGCGACTGATACGCGGGCGGCACCGACAGGGCGACCCGACGCTGAGCCGCTTGAACGAGGAGGAACCCCTCGTTTACAACGACGAGGGACTTCCGGAGAAGCCGACGATCGAGGGGGGGCTCCGCCTCTCCATCGATCTCAAGGGCAGGCGCGGAGCTGATGTGGTCGGATACAAAGCGAAAAAGCACGCACCCGCGATCGACTTCAAGAAGGTGGACTATTACGATCCGCTGGAATTCTGGGACCCGGTCCATGCCAGCCGGATCGCCAACGGGCTCGTGCTCAATCCGGGTGACTTCTACATCTTCGCATCGAAGGAGCGCGTTAGTGTACCGCCACATTTCGCGGCGGAGCTAGTGCCCTTCGATGCGGCCATCGGCGAGTTCCGCATCCACTACGCCGGTTTCTTCGACCCTGGCTTCGGCTACGGCGGCGACACGGTGAAGGGCGCAGCAGCCGTGCTGGAGGTCCGCTCGCACGATATACCCTTCCTTGTAGACGATGGACAGATGGTAGGGAGGCTCGTCTTCGAGCCGCTCATCGAGAAGCCCGACAGGATATATGGAGAGAAGCTAGGCTCGTCATACCAGTCACAGAGCCTGGCCTTGAGCAAGCAATTCAGGCGCGGTGAGGCAGTGATGACTGGTTAATCTTGGCTACAGGATCTGGGGAGGGTCGTCCTTGAGGCGCCGCTGGGCGCGGAGCTCAGGAAAGTAGTAAACGACCACCCCACTCTCCGGCTCGTTCCCCACGTCCACGTAACCCTTAGCCACCATATCGCGAAGCAGCGTTTCCGCCGCCGTGAAATCGAGGCCCGTAACCCGCGCCGCCTGCGTGACCGTCAGCGTGCCGCCCTCAGCCAGGGCCGCGTCGAGCAGCCGCTGCTGGGCCGAACGCCGCGGCCCGCTGAAGTCGCCGCGCCGCATCGCCCGTGCCTCCTCCAGCAGGTTCGCCTCGTCCACCTGACGGTGCATGGTGATGAGATCGTAGATCTGCCCCACCCCACCCAGCCCCCAGGTGCAAAGCCAGAGGATCCCGGTCCAGGGTTTTCCGAGGTAAAAGCGGTGCAGGCCGGCGAAACCAAACAACCAGCCGCCCCACATCAGGTAGGATATCCCTTCCTTGTATCTCGGTGCGTCTTCCTCCATCGCCTCGCCGTCGCTCGGTGCTGCCACTGCCCGCAAGTCTCCGGACGTGAATCGACCCACATGAAGTTTCACGAAGCGACGCGGCGCCGCAAGAGAGACCGAGCAGACTGCCTCGCGCGGGCCGCTGGCGCTATGCTAGTGGTGTCTCAATACACCGTTTCGCAGATTGCACTCCCACCAGAGAGAATCGCACGCGGCCAAGACACGCTCCGTTTGACAGAACGGTTCTCCGAGCATTGACGGCGAGCGGACCCGCAGACTCCGGGGGATAACCGATGGCAAACGACTTTCCTACCGAGGGCGTCGAGTTGACACAACTCCTCGTCGTAAGCGACATCGATCGGGCCCGTCAGTTCTATAGAGATGTGCTGGGCGCCAGAGTTCACAGGGAGTACGGGGGCACTTCGCTGGTTCTGAATTTTCAGGGGAGTTGGCTACTGTTGGTGACCGGTGGCGGGCCGACGAAAGACAAGCCCCAGATCACTTTCGCACCCCCCAGCGATCCCAACACGGTCAGCTACCAGCTCACGATGCGAGTGCCGAACTGTCAGGCGGCGTATGAGGTTCTAGCATCACGGGGCGCCGAGTTCCTGACCCCGCCGGTTGATTGGGGCGGTGAGATTCGTTGTTTCTTCCGCGATCCGGACGGCCATCTGCTAGAGATCAGCCAGGTGAGCTAGATCTTCCAGCGGCGTGCTGCTTGACTCATGCCTTCGAGCAGCGCAAGGTGGTGGTTCGAGGGGCCACCTCACCACCGCGGACCCGACATGCAAAACCGGATGGGCAACTCCATGAACCAGTTCAAGAGGGGAGCGATCTTCGGCGCGCTGGCGCTCGGCACAGTTGCGCTCGGCAGTTGTGTAACGAACCCCGCGACCGGAGAGGTGCAGCTGATTCTCCTCAGCGAGAGGCAGGAGATCGAGCTCGGACGGGAAGGCGCTCAATCGGTGGAGGCCTCGATCGGCGTGTACGACGATCAAGAGCTTGAGGCGTATATCGAGGGCATCGGCCAGGCCCTCGCGGAAAGCTCTGAGCGCCCGGATCTGCCCTGGAGCTTCAAAGTCATGGACGACGGCGTGGTCAACGCGTTCGCGCTGCCGGGCGGCTTCATCTACGTGACCCGGGGGATCCTGGGCCATTTCAGCTCCGAAGCCGAGCTGGCCGGTGTGTTGGGGCACGAGATCGGACATGTGACGGCTCGCCATTCCGCAGAGCGGCTGAGCAAGCAGCAGCTGACGCAGATCGGCCTCGGGGTGGGCTCGGTCTTCTCACCCACGGTGGCCCGGTTCGGCGGCATCATCAATACGGGGCTGGCGATCGCTTTCCTGAAGTTCAGCCGCGATGATGAGCGCCAGGCGGACGAACTGGGATACCGTTACATGAGGCGCGACGACTACGACCCCACCGCGTTAGTCGCGGTGTTCACGATGCTGGGTCGCGTGACCGAGGCGGCGGGTGGCCGGGGCGTTCCGGGCTGGCTCGCCACCCACCCCGATCCGGGCGAGCGCGTTGAGCGGGCGGAGCGCCGGATGGCTGAAGACTCGGTCCCCCCAGGCGGTGTTCTGGGACGCGACCGCTATCTCGAGAAGATCGATGGTCTCGTATTCGGCGAGGATCCACGGCAAGGTTTCTTCCGCGGCAACCTATTCCTGCACCCGGACCTCGAATTCCGCTTCACATTCCCCGTGGGTTGGCAGACGGTAAACACGGCAAGGGCCGTCGGGGGCATCAGCCCGAACGAGGATGCCATCATCCAGCTGACCCTCGGTCAAGGCAGCTCCGCGGAGGCCGCGGCACGGGAGTTCTTCTCGCAGGAGGGGGTCCGGTCGCAGCGTATCAAGCGTCAGGCGATCAACGGGCATCCGGCGACCTGGGGCTATTTTTCGCTAACGAGTCAGGATGGCACGCTCAGCGGGGTAACGGCGTTCGTCGAGTTCGACGGGATAGTGTACCACTTGCTGGGCTACACATCGCAAGCGATCAGCGCCTACGACGAGATCTTCCGGACTTCAATTGGGAGCTTCGATCGCTTGACGGACCCGGAAGCTCTCGAGGTTCAACCGAGAAAGATAGCGCTGGTGAAGCTCGATCGCGCCCAGACGCTGGAGGAGTTCGACCGCCGTTATCCGTCCACGATCTCGCTGGAGGCTCTCGCCATCATCAATGGAGTGGCCGAACGCGGGACTATCC
>CANPVX010000040.1 GCA_947581815.1 Candidatus Indicimonas acetifermentans
TTCAGCGTGTAGGTGGCGTTGATCAAGACGGTCACGTTCTCGCTCCGGACCGTCTGGTAGCCGATCAGTTCGGTCACCACCGAGTAGGTGCCCGGCGGGACGTGGATGAGGAAGTAGCGCCCGTTCTCCGCGGACAACGAGCCCAGGCCGGTGCCGTCGATGTAGATCTGGGCACCCGCCAGCGCCTCGCCGGTCTGCGCATCGGTCACCACTCCGGTGAGCTTGCCGCTCGTGATCTGCGCGCCGAGCGGTGCGGCGGCGACAGCGACAAACGCCAAAGTCGCGAATGCCAGCTTGAAGCCTCGCCTTAGTAACACCTCACGCTCCATGCGGACCTCCCCGTACGTCAAGGTTGATGAATCGGCGGTCGTTTGAGTTTCGCTGCGCTCGCCCACCGTTCTCGAGCACGGCAGATGTTCGTGTCTGGGCGTGGAACGACCCCGCCCGCCGCGTCGTTGTCCGAGACGCGGCGACGCCTCGCGACCGTGTTTGTTAATGGGTTCGGCAGATAGGAAATTGGGGCGTTCACGAGACCCTTTCATCGTGTCGTAGCAACGCCAGGCCAAACAGCCTCCCCCTGGGAGCGACCCTCGCTGACTGACGGACTTAGGGACTCGGAACTCGTGAGAGACCACTGGGCCGTCTGGGGCCATCCGGGGTTGTAGTGGAGCTATAGAAGCTGTAACGAACTGGCTCTAGGCTGCCTCCATAGTTTGCGAGTGAGCGACACTTTCTTGAAACTTCCCGTTGTTCACCGACTCACTCAGCAGAGCCGTTCACGTTCTGGGCTCTTCGAGTCTCGCTCCGCAAGTCGGCTTCCAACGCCGGTTATGTTAGATGAGTGCTTCAGCTTTGCAGCTAGACCGGATTGGGCTTTGGATAGAGGGCGTCGTTGCAGGATTGCGACCTACAGGGCCATCTACCGGGCCATCAAAAAGGTCATGGAGCTGTGGAAGCTGTAGCGTAAGTCTCCTAAAAAACCCCCCAGCGTTACTGTTTTGGCACTAACCACCGCGTGTACCGCATCCACCGTACGTTGGCACTCTAACACTCGGAAAAAATATTGTCAAGAGGTAGGTCTCGGTACGACGCGCGCCGGCGGCGTCTCGGCGATCATTCTGGGGCTAAGATCCATCCTGAGCTGCGGGAAGCTGCCGGCGGTGGAACTTCCCGAGGTCTGGTGCGGTCTTAACGAACAATGTCGATTGCCCTTCACGAGGCGGAGCGGGATACAGAGGCTAGGGCTATCCATGTGATGCCTTACAATCTGCATAGGAATCACGCTCGACGAATCTATCGCTCTCTATATATGTCTATATGTGTATATGTGTGATGAGCTGGATGTGTATATGTGTGATGAGCTGGGCCGGGAGCCGAGGCGCTCGAGCGCCGACTCCCTAGAGCAGTTCGCCCCGCGACGGGGCGACACGGAGCGAGTCGCGAAGATCGCACCGAACGGCGTGCCCGCCTTGGGCCAAACCGACTGAGATCAGGGGCAATGTTCGAGCGTCCAAATCGAGGTATCGAGCGACCGCAAGCGAGGGGCGGGGATCCGGCACCCCGATCGGTGAAGCGATTGGCAAGCTGGGGCGAGTGGTTCCGCGGGCGCTGGCGGCCCTGGCACACACTCTTGGTGCTGGGCCTGCTGTTCGCGGCGTTCGTGGGCTTCGGCGTCGTGTGGGGCGCCTGGGATCGCATCTGCTTGGAGGACCGCTGCCCCTCGATCGCCCAGATCACCGTCTGGGAGCCCGAGGAGTCGTCCAAGGTTTTCGCGAGCGATGGTCGACTGGTTCGCGAGTTTTTTAAGGAGCGGCGGACGGTGATCGAGCTGGCCGACCTTCCCCCCTATGTGACGTATGCCTTCGTAGCGATCGAAGACAAGCGATTTTACGGCCACCACGGCCTCGACTACCTGCGGCTCGTGAGGGCAACGACCGACTACCTCCTTCACGGCGCGGGTCGACCTGGCGGCAGCACCATTACGCAGCAACTAGCGCGCAACCAGTTTCCGGTGCGCGTGGGCTTCGCGATATCACCGCTTCGCAAAGTAAGAGAGGCAAAGGTCGCGCGCGACATCGAGCGGATCTACACCAAGGACGAGATCCTCGAGGCGTACCTCAACCAGATCAACTTCGGTCACGGCTGGTACGGGATCGAGACCGCAGCCCAGAATTACTTCGGCAAGACCGCGCGCGATCTGAACCTCCCAGAGGCCGCGCTCTTAGCGGCGCTTCCGAAGGCTCCTTCCCGCTACTCGCCGTTCCTGCGACCTGAGGCGGCTTTGCAGCGCCGAAACCTCGTCCTCGGGGTGATCGCGAGACAGGGCTACCTCAGCTTGGCGGAGGCGGAGGCGGCCAAAGCCTACCCGCTACCCGAGCGAAGAACACGCAGGGAAGAGAATCTAGTGGCCCCCTATTTCGTCGAGTGGGTGCGCCGGCTGCTCGACGAGCGATTCGGCGAGGATCTCTACCGAGCGGGTTTCCGGATCTACACGAGCCTCGACCTGGAAATGCAGGCGATCGCGGACTCCGCGCTGAAGGCCCAGCTGACCTTTTTGGAGACGGTACCCGATTACCAGCACATGACGTACGAGGGTGCGCTCGAGCTGCCACCTGACTCGGTCAACTGGCACCAGACCCCATACCTGCAGGGCATGTTCGTGGCACTCGACCCGAAGACCGGTTACGTGAGAGCTTTGATAGGCGGACGCGACTGGAATCACTCACAATTCAATCGAGCGACGCAGGCGCTTCGCCAGACTGGCTCGGTCTTCAAGCCCATGGTCTACACGTCGGCGATCGCCAACGGGTTTCCCGCTTCTCACGTGATCTACGACGCTCCGTTCGAGCTCGACCAGTACGACCCCGTGGGCGATTCCACCTGGATCTGGTCACCCAAGAACTACAACAACCAGTTCAATGGCCCGCTCACGCTCCGGAACGCGCTGCGACGATCGATCAACGTTGTTACCGTCAAGCTCGGTCAGGAAGTGGGGATGGAGACCGTGGTGCAGTATGCACGTCGGATGGGGATTCGCACCGAGATCCCGAGGGTGGCGGCGGTCTCGATCGGTGCCGCGTCGGTCGTCCCGATCCAGATGGTGGAAGCTTTCACTACCTATGCGAACCTCGGCTACCGTGTGGCCCCGCAGCCGATCCTGCGAATCGAGGACAACACCGGGCGCGAGATTTGGAAGGCGGAGCCCGAACGCGAAGAGATCCTGGACCGGCAGACCGCGTGGATAATGCTCACGATGCTGCGCGACGTGGTCAACGCCGGCACCGCCGTGCGAATGCGGCGCGAATGGCTCGGCCCCGAGATCCCGGCAGCGGGCAAGACGGGCACCACGAACGACGGAACCGACGTCTGGTTCATCGGCTTCACCCCTGAACTTCTTGCCGGCGTGTGGATCGGCCTCGACGAGCCCAAGGAGATCTTCCCCAGAGGGCGCGCGGTCGGCGGCGCGCACGCCGCCCCCGTCTGGGGCGCCTTCATGCAGCGGGTCTATCAGAATCGACCTATACCCGAACCCTGGGAGCGGCCCGGAGGGCTGGTGTACCGACCCGTGGATCGAGGCAGCGGCAAGCTACAGACCGAATACTGCCCGCTCGACGAGATCTACACCGAAGTGTATCTCCCAGGGACGGAGCCCATCGAGGAGTGCGATCTGCACCGGCCGACGCCCTGGGGGCTCCCGGCCCTGCCGACGACCGTGCAACCCGACAGCAGCGGCCGCTAGTACCTGTCAGGGGGCTCTCCCCATCAGGTCCTCGATCTCCCAGACAGTCCTCGGGGCGTTCTTGGACAACACCTCGTGGCCCTCCTCTGTGACCAGCACATCATCCTCGATCCGCACGCCCAGACCCTCTTCGGCCAGATAGATCCCGGGCTCGACCGTCAGAACCATCCCGGGTTCCAGCGCTGAGGTATAGCTCCCCACATCGTGGACATCCATGCCCAGCCAGTGACCGAGACCGTGCACGAAGTATTTCTGACAGCCGGATCTCCCACAAAGTCCGCTCGAGTGCTCTCGCAGATATCGATCGGCGATGGCCCTCAGCTCACGCATAGTGACCCCGGGGCGGATAGCCTCGAGAACGGCCTCTTGCGTCGCTAGCACCAGTTCGTAGACCTCGCGCTGGCGCTCTGAGAACTTCCCGTTTACAGGAAACGTCCGCGTCACATCCGCGGTGTAGTACTCAAACTCCGCTCCCACGTCTACAACGACTAGATCTCCATCCTCCATCCTGCGGCGGTTCTTGTCGTGATGCAGAATGACGCTGTTCGGGCCCGAGCCGACGATGCTCGGGAAGCCGACGCGCTCGGCTCCTCGCAAGCGGAAAACGTATTCTATCAGAGCCTCGAGCTCGTACTCGTACATTCCGGGCCGAACGGATCGCATCGCTTCTCGCTGCGCCTCCCCCGTGATCCAAGCCGCCCGCCGCAATCGCGCCAACTCGACGGAGTCTTTGACCTGGCGAAGCTCGGCGAGCGGCTCGCCCAGGTCGGAGATCGATCGATGCGTCTCCAATCCCAGATCCACGATCTCTCGTACGCCGGGAACCCCGACGCCCGCCAGCAGATATAGGTGGGTGTACTTGGCTAGTTGGGCACCGCGAGCGAGCTGTCTCAGGAAGCGTTTCTCGAACTCCGAGGATGGGTAAACCGACTTGATCCCCGTTAGCTTCTTGACCTCCGCCGGCCCGACCTGAGAGCCGGTCCAGATTTCTTGGCTCGGATCACGCTCGGGGACAAAGAGGACGACCGAGTCGCGCCCATCCGACCGACTGAACATCACCAGCCATGACTCGGGAGTCTCGAGACCGGTCAAGTAATAAAAGTTGTTGTCCTGCCTAAAATCGGAATCCTGGGGATACTCGTCGTAGGCCCGCCGATCCGCGCTGCGAATCACAGCGATCCCCTCCTTCAGCCGCTCGAACAGCTGCTCACGTCTGGCTTCAAGCACCGACGCGGGGATAGGTTCTGCGTCCGGAACGGCTGGCTCGGCGCCCGCGCCGCCCGCGCCGCCCGCGCCGCCCGCGGCCTCCCTCGGCCTCCCTCGGAAAGGGGTCCGCTCGTGTCAGCGTCACGAGTCCCGTACTGAAGTAGCCGAGGGCCACGAGCCCAAGTAGTGATGCTCTCTTCAGGGTATTCCCTTTCTGATGATAGACGTTTCCTCTACCCTGCTTCTCCCGCCGTAGGCCGCAGGCTGTCCGGCGGCCCTAGGACCCGGCACACTAGCCAGACGCAGGCTCATCGCACAAGCGCCGCCCGCCCAGTCACACCACACTTGTAAGGCGTGGCCCAAGTCTATTAATTAAGAGGAGTCGGAACGCGCTTACCAGAGGAGCCAGCCAAATCTATGGGACAAATAAGGCTGCCCGCCGGCGGTCTCGCTAATCTGCGGCGGGCCATCGAGGAGAACGCAGGCAGTAGCGCGGTGCCGGCGCTGAGGGAGGCAGGTCGACGTCTGGCCAGCGATGCGCAGGCTGTGATAACGCAGAATTGCGGAGGTCAGCTGCCGACCCTGCCCATGACTCGTTTCTGGGATGAGCTCGAGCGCTACTTCAGCGAAGCCGGTTGGGGAAGTATCGAGCACGAGCGAGTCAACGGGGCCATTGGAGCGTTGGTGACCAGCGAGTGGGCGGAAGTGGACTCATCCGATAGTCGTGACTTCCCGAGCTGCCATATCACGACGGGGCTGTTGGCCGAACTGCTGTCTGAGGCTGTCGGCCAGCCTGTCGCGGTCCTGCAGGTCCAGTGCATCTCGCGGGGTGATTCCGTCTGTCGTTTCCTTTTCGGATCTCCGACCACCCTGTTGTCCATTCACCAGAGGCTCGCCCACAGCGACACGCTGGAAAACGCTCTTTCGGCTTTCGCCTGATCCGGGATGTGGGCCGCAATCCGGGTCACGTGGCCCGCGCCTCGTTTTAAGAATCTAGAGATGAGTAGAGTCCTCGGCCTCGACTACGGCGAGCGGCGAATCGGCGTGGCGATCAGCGATCCTACGGGGACGATCGCCCAGCCTCTTCCAACGATACGGCGCCGCGCCGGCAAGCGCCCACCTTTCGCGAAGATCAAAGAGCTCATCGAGAAATGGGAGGCGGAGTCGATCGTCGTCGGGCTTCCTGTAGAAACGAGCGGTGAAGAGGGTCCACAGGCCGAGCTCGCTCGCGCCTTCGGAGAAGGTCTCGCAAAGCGCACCCAGCTACCCGTCAGCTACTGGGACGAGCGGTTCACCTCAAAGCGAGCGAGGCGCGAGATGGCGCTCATGGACCCGCCGGCGCGAGTCCGACGCGAGAAGGGGCGAATCGACGCGCTCGCCGCAGTGCTGATCCTCGGGGCGTATCTCAATGCACAGCCAGACGATTAGGACGCGCGCGCGTAGCAGGCTGCCTTCGGTGGCGCTCATCTCGCTCACTCTCGCTGCCTGCGGCGAGACCGACAACGCGACAGAGCGCTTTGTGATTCCGCCGGGCGCCACCGTCGGCGCCATTGCCGAGACGCTCGCCGTCAATGGCATTCTGCGACGGCCACGTCTTTTTTCCCTTTACGTGCGCCTCAAGGGGGCCGATGACGATATCAAAGCCGGAACCTATGAGCTGGCACGCAACAGCGGGTGGTCGGAGTCGTTGGAAACACTCGTGGCGGGACGTGTCGTCACGATCGCCGTGACGGTGCCGGAAGGCTGGACTTTGCGCCAAATAGCGAAGCGCATGGCGCCAATCGCAGGGATCCCCGTCGACTCCGCGGCGCGACGCCTGCTGAATCCCGAGCTCTCCAACTCACTCGCCGCACCGGGGCCAACGCTGGAAGGCTACCTGTTTCCGGAGACCTATCGTTTCGCTCCCGGTGTGCGACTCGAAAGCATCGCGGGGATCCTCTTCGAGCGCTACAAGACCGCGTGGACAGCGGCGCGCCGGGCGGCGCTCGACTCACTGGGTATGAGCGAGCGTGAACTCATCACGCTGGCCAGCATCGTTCAGGCCGAGGCGCGCTGGGAGGAGGAGATGCCGCTGATCTCGGCGGTCTACCACAACCGGCTGCGCCGCAGGATGCGCCTGCAGGCGGATCCAACGGTTCAATACGCGCTCGGTTCGCGGCGAAGTCGGCTGCTCTTCGCCGACATCGAATCGGTCGCCGACAACCCCTACAATACATACACACACTCTGGACTACCGCCTGGACCCATCGGCGCCCCAGGCCTCGCCGCTATCGACGCCGCTCTCCACCCCGCCTCAGTCCGCTACTTGTATTTCGTCGCTCGCCCGGACGGAAAACACGAGTTCTCACGCTCGCTGGTGGAGCACAACCGGAAAATCCAGGAGATCCGACGCGCGCGTCGCCAGACGGGAGGCTGAGTGAGGCAAGAGGACCCGGGTCTGGGCGAGAGGTTGAGGCTCACGGTGATCACCGACCGCCAGCTGGCTGAGCCGCGCCGGTGGCTCGCCGTCGTTGGGCAGGCGCTCGAAGGGGGCGCCACGTGCATCCAGTTGCGCGACAAGAGGGCCACAGGCCGCGAGCTGCTCGAGATGGCTCGAGCGCTCCGGCCACTTGTCGATCATCATCGTGCGCTCTTTCTAGTGAACGATCGATTCGATATCGCGCTCGCCGCCGGAGCCCACGGTGTTCACCTGGGCGACGATGATCTGTTGGTGGCTGAGGTGCGCCGGATAGTGTCCCGCGACTTCCTGATTGGAGGATCCGCCGACACGACGGAAGCCGGCCTCGCCGCAGAGGACGCAGGCGCAGACTACCTCGGTGTAGGTTCGGTCTTTGGAACCTCTACCAAGAAGGAGGTCGAGGGAGAAGTCATCGGCGCGGAACGGCTGGCGAGCGTCGCTAGCGCCGTATCCATCCCGGTTGTGGGGATCGGAGGCGTCACCGCCGAAAATATTGATCAGATCGCTCGGGCAGGCGCGGTCGGAGCGGCGGTCATCTCAGCCGTGATGGGAGCCGACGATCCGAGGCGCGCAGCCAGCGACCTGCTCCAGAGCTTCGGCAGTCAAGACTGATAGTTGATCGCTAACCTCGGCGCGATCTCGGCTAGAACGTGGTGAACCGGGCGTTGAGAGAGACAGAAATCAGAGGTGTAGGCAATAAAAACCCCGGGGGCTGTGTGCCAGGCCGGCGCCGACTCCCGCCTAGTCGAACGTCAATTGCACAGACACAACAGCCTAACCCGGGGCATATTTTTATTGGGTCGTGGTCATCCCGATCTCAGCGCCCGCTGACCTCCCCCCAGATGTCCTTGCCTAATCTTCAAAGCAAAAAAGCGGACTGACCTGAGACCTAACGCCGCCGACCCAAAACTCTTCTCACTCCAGTACTGCACCACATCACCAGGAACTTCACTTTTTCAATCCGCAGCAGATCCTCCCGCGCGGCGATAGTGGAGAAGGCAATCGGCGTGCCAATCGGGCCGTGATCTATAACTCATTATTGTTCAACGCGTTACGCTGACAAGCA
This sequence comes from Candidatus Indicimonas acetifermentans, assembly GCA_947581815.1. Taxonomy (GTDB): domain Bacteria; phylum Gemmatimonadota; class Gemmatimonadetes; order Palauibacterales; family KS3-K002; genus Indicimonas; species Indicimonas acetifermentans. The sequence goes on from CANPVX010000040.1 coordinate 8,470, forward strand.
AGGAAATCTCGGGCCCGGAGCTAGTCGGCGATTCGGTCATGTTGACTACGGAAAGCTGGACAAATTGACCGAAAAAGGCCATTTTGACCTTGTCAGCGCCGGCTTGCGCGACTATACTTGTGGGCAACCCCTCCGTATCCCACCTCTCCTCAGCGAAGCCAAATGGCACGGCAAGAAGCCACAGCAGACGACACCCGGATCACCGAGCTTCTCCCGCGGCTTGGGGGTCTCCTGGCCGATCCCAGCGACGCGCATCTAGCGGAGGCGTTAGCGGTGGTAGGGGAGTCGCTGAGCCTGAGCTGCGCCCTATTCTGGATCGGCGAGGGTCGGGGTGCAGGGGCGGGGGCGGGTGCAGGGGCGGGGGCAGGGGCAGGGGCGGGGGCGGAGCCGCTGGCGTCGTACCCGGTCGGCGCCTCGTCGACGAACCGACTAGCGGAGGAGGTCGCGGCGCTCTCCGATTCGCTGCTGGAGCCACGGACACGCACCGGGAGCGAGCTCGCCGCGGGGGGAAAGCTGGCCGCGGGTTCTGAGCTGCAGGTGCTTTGGCCTCTCGATTTGGGCGAGTCGCGGATGGCGTTACTGGTCGCCGAAACGGAAGGCGACATCGTCCCGGGCCTCGCAGCGCTGGCGGAGCTTCTCAGGGTCGCGCTCAAGCTCAGGATTTCGGAAGACGAGCGCGCGGCAGGGGCAGCGCGAGTGCGCGACCTCGAGTCTCAGCAAGAGCTCATGGGCCACATCGTGGATGCGCTTCCGGTCGGCCTTTATGTAGTCGACAAAGATTACCGGATAGTCGCGTGGAACCGGAAACGCGAGGCGGGGACGCAGGGTGTGGCTCGCGAAGATGCGATCGGCAGGAGCGTTTTCGAGGTCTTGTATCGCCAGCCAAGCGACCGAATGAGGTCGGAGATCGAGGAGGTCTTCGAGTCCAATGAGGTTCGCCACTACGAGGTGGAGTCTACCGCATCGGGAGAGCCCCGTTTCTACCGTCTAACGAAGGTACCTATGCGGCTCGCGGGCACCGATGAAGTGACCCACGTGATCACGATTGGCGAGGATATAACGGAGCAAAAGCGGATCACGGAAAGGATCGCTCACGCCGAGAAACTGGTGGCTCTGGGGCAGATGGCCGCAGGCGTCATGCACGAGATCAACAATCCGCTTGCCACCATAGCTGCCAGCGCCGAGGTGCTACGCGAGTCGAGCGAGCCACACAGCGAAGAGATGGAGTATGTCTCGATGATCGAGACCGAAGTGGATCGTTGCAAACGGATCGCGCGCGATCTGCTGGCGTTCAGCAGGCCACCCCCGAGCGACAAGGGGCCGGTCGATGTTCAGGAGACGGTCGAAGAAACGCTCACGCTTCTGCGACATCACGATCGCTTCAAGAAGCTCACGGTGCAGCGCGAGTATGTGTTCGACGTACCGTTGGTGTGGGGCAACGCGGAACAACTCGTCCAGGTGTTTGTCGCGCTCGCGCTCAACGCCCTCGACGCGATGGAGGATGACGGCGAACTGCGGGTCAGGACCGAAGTGCTGGACGATGGTGACGCGGTGGGGATCTCTTTCATCGATACGGGTTGCGGGATTCCTGCGTCGGACCTGCCGAAGATCTTCGAGCCCTTCTACACATCGAAACCGCCCGGCAAGGGTACCGGCCTGGGGCTCTCCATATGCTACGGCATCATCGTCGAGCACGACGGCAGGATCGAAGTCGATTCTACGATCGGTATAGGTAGCAACTTCAGAGTGGTACTCCCCACGGATAGTCAAGACGAGCGAACGGCGGACGACGCATCCGAGGAAATGATACCGGAGAATAGAGAACTTGGCTGAAGCGAATATCAGGGTACTCTTGGCTGAAGACGAACGGAATCTATCGCGGATTCTGGAGACACAGCTCCGAAAGCGCGGCTTCGATGTCGTCGTCTGTCCGGATGGTCGGGCGGCTATCGAGCGGCTGAAGACGGAGGAGTTCGACGTCGCCCTGGTCGACCTGGTCATGCCAGAGGTCGATGGGATCGGCGTGCTGCGCGAAGCAATGAACCTCGACGAGTCGCCCGAAGTCATCATCGTAACAGGTAATGGCACGGTGGAGACAGCGATCGCCGCGATGAAGCTGGGCGCCTACGACTACGTCACAAAACCGTGTCGCGTAGCCGAGCTCGAGCTGCTGGTTCGTCGCGCTTACGAGAAGCGCGCGTTGCAACAGGAGAACGTACGCTTGCAGACGCGCCTCTCGAGACGGGAAGAATTCCCAGAGATCATTACGGCTAGCCCACAGATGAAAGAGGTGCTCGAGCTGGTCCGAAAGATCTCGGCGACTGAGAGCGCCGTGCTGATCCTCGGTGAGAGCGGGACCGGCAAAGAGCTCGTCGCTCAGGCGATTCACCGGCTGTCATCGCGAGCCGAGGGGCCGCTCACAGACATCAACTGCGCAGCGCTCCAAGAAAACTTGCTCGAGTCGGAACTCTTTGGGCACGAGCGCGGTTCGTTCACAGGCGCGATGTCCCGCAAGCTCGGGCTGTTCGAGTTGGCGGATGGCGGTACTCTCTTCATGGACGAAATTGGCGAGCTCGAGCCCCGCCTTCAGTCAAAGCTCCTACGTGCGCTGGAGATGGGAGAGTTCTTCAGGGTGGGAGGCACGCAGAAGGTTAGCGCCGATATCCGGCTCGTCGCGGCTACGAATTGCGATATCGACGCCGCCGTCGCCGATGGCCAATTCCGAGAGGATCTTTACTACCGAATCAATACCTTGATGGTGACGATCCCGCCGCTCCGTGAACGGCCCGAAGACATCCCAGTGCTGGCCCGGCATTTCCTCAAGGCTCAGTCCGGCCCAACACAGGAGCCGCCCACTCTTTCAGACAGCGTGATGGAAGCGCTGACGGCGTACAGCTGGCCGGGGAATGTGAGAGAGCTCCGCAATGTCATGGAGCGCGTGGCCATCTTGCGCGCCGGCGAGGAGATCCGACCCGAGGATCTGCCGACGGATCTGACTCGGGGGCGAACGGCGGAGCAGACGAACGGTCCAACGATCGGCCAGACCGTTTCGCTCGAGGAGCTCGAGCGAGCCCATATCGAGGCCGTGCTGCGGCTCCAGAACTGGCACCAGGGGCGCACGGCCGAAGTCCTGGGCATATCACCCAAGACGCTTTACCGGAAGATACGCACGTACGACCTCGAGCGGCCTGAGTAGGCGAAGACGCGCTTCTAGGCCGCTTCCTCAGCGATTTCGCTGAGCACCGATACTTTGTTGTCCACGACCTGGACGAAGCCGCCCTTCACGCGGAACCGCTGGGTTCCCGCCGCCGTCTCAACCCTGAGAACTCCATCGCTGAGCAACGCCATCAAGGGCGCGTGCCCAGCCAGGATGCCCAGCTCGCCGTCGAAGGCCGGCACGACGACGAACGACACCTCTCCCTCGAAAAGCGCCTTCTCCGGCGAGACGATCGACAGGTTGAAGCCCCGGCCCGATCCTGGATCAGCCACTGGCTCCTAGCTCCTTGGCCTGATCGACGGCCTCGTTGATGTCCCCTACCATGTAGAACGCCTGCTCCGGCAGCTCATCGAATTCCCCATCGACGAGGCGCTCGAACGACTCGATCGTGTCTTCCAGCTGCACGTACCGGCCCTCGAGCCCCGTGAATTGCTCCGCCACGAAGAAGGGCTGCGACAGGAACTTCTGAATTCTGCGGGCGCGATTGACGGTGAGCTTATCCTCCTCGGAGAGTTCATCCATCCCGAGGATCGCGATGATGTCCTGCAGGTCCTTGTAGCGCTGCAGTATCTCCTGAATGCGGGTTGCCACGCGGTAGTGCCGCTCGCCGACGTACTGCGGGTCCAGGATACGGCTGGTCGAGTCGAGCGGGTCGACGGCCGGGTAGATCGCCAGCTCGACGATCCGGCGCGAGAGAACCGTTGTAGAGTCCAGGTGAGCGAACGTCGTTGCGGGGCCCGGATCGGTCAGGTCATCCGCGGGGACGTAGATCGCCTGCACCGACGTGATGGAACCCTCGTGAGTCGATGTGATCCGCTCCTGCAGCTCGCCTACGTCCGTACCGAGGGTCGGTTGGTAGCCCACTGCCGACGGCATTCGTCCGAGCAGCGCTGACACCTCGTTCCCGGCCTGTACGAAGCGGTAGATATTGTCGATGAAGAGGAGTACGTCTTGCTTATCGACGTCCCGGTAATATTCGGCAACGGTCATCGCCGTCAGGCCTACTCGAAATCGCGCTCCAGGCGGTTCGTTCATCTGACCGTAGACGAGGGCCGCGCTGCTCTTGTCGGGGTCGCCCGGTGTGATCACGCCCGCCTCGGTCATCTCGAGCCACAAGTCGTTGCCTTCGCGTGTACGCTCACCCACGCCGGCGAAGACCGAACGGCCGCCGTGCTCGGTGGCGATGTTGTGGATCAGCTCCATGATCACGACGGTCTTGCCCACGCCCGCTCCGCCAAAAAGGCCTGTCTTCCCGCCCTTCAGGTATGGGCAGATGAGGTCGATAACCTTGATCCCGGTCTCGAAGATCTCGGTGGTAGAGGCGAGGTCCGCCAGCTTGACTGGCTTGCGATGGATGGGCCACCTCTCGTCGACCTCCAGCGGTCCCTGCTCATCCACGGGCTCACCCAGCACATTCAGGATGCGGCCCAAGGGCGCGCGGCCCACGGGCGTGGTGATCGGGCCGCCGGTATCGATGGCTTCCATGCCCCGCACGATCCCATCGGTGGCTTGCATCGCAACCGAGCGAACCTGGTTGCGACCAATGTGCTGCTGTATCTCGCACACGACGTCGACAGAAATATCATGAGCTTCGCTGCTCCGGATCCGAACCGCGTTGTAGATCTCCGGTAGCTTCTCCGGCTCGAACTCGAAGTCTACGACCGGTCCGATCACCTGGACGACCCTACCGATGTTGTCAGCCATGGGGGTTCATCATCTCTCGTTGGGGGGAGGCACGTTCCTCCCCAAGGTAGTCAAACAGTTCAACCCCGCAGAGCTTCGGCTCCGCCCACGATCTCGGCTATCTCCTGGGTAATTTGGCTCTGCCGAGCCCGATTGTACTCGCGGGTAAGCGTCTCTATCAGGTCGTTCGCGTTGTCCGTGGCGTTCTTCATGGCCGTTCGTCGCGCGCCCTGTTCCGCAGCCGCGGACTCGACGAGGGCCCGGTACACACTGTTCCGAACGTAGAGCGGTAGCACGAACTTGAGGATCTCGTCGGGCGACGGCTCCAGTAAGTAGTTGTGCGAGCGGCGCCCATCCTCATCGCCGCCAGCCGCTACCGGAAGTACTCGCATGAGGGCAGGAGGCGTCGACATGGCGCTCTTGAACTGCGCATAGATGACCTCGATCGCATCGATCTCACCGGATTCATACTGGGCAATCAGCGGATCCACCAGCGATCGCGCGTCGTCCATGGTCGGACGGTCCGTGATATCCTGCCGCGCGGTCGTCATCGGTTCCCCGCGGTAGCTGAAGAAGCGGATCCCTTTCTTACCAACAACGTGGAATTCCACTTTCACCCCGGCACGACGCCGCTCTTCCAGAGTCCGCTGGGCCAGCCGGATGAGATTGGCGTTGAAGGCTCCCGCCAAACCCCTATTGCTCGTCAGTAGGATGAGCGCCGAGCGGCGGATGACTTCCGGCTGACGGAGTATCGCGTGCGTGTGAGAGAGCTCCGGCGTCAGGAGGCTTCTGATCACCTCGTTCAGTTTAGCCGCATACGGCCGAGCGGCCGCGACGCGTTGCTGAGCTCGGCGCAGCTTCGAGGCGGCAACCAGTTCCATCGTGCTCGTGATCTGGCGAGTGTTCTCGACGGAATGGATCCTCCGCTTGATCTCGCGGGCTTTCTGCATCGCTCGCTACTCGGTCGCTCCGACGGTCTCAGCCGCAGGCTGCGCGGTCTGCCCCTCAACGCTCTTTCCAGCGGCAAAGAACTTGTTGTAGTCCTCGATAGCCGACGCGAGTTTGCGCTCGATCTCCTCATCTAGCTCCAGCTTGGTTCGAATCTCCTCGCCGACCTCGGGGTGGTTGGCCCTCATGAAGTCGCGGAAGCCCGCCTCCCATTCCCGTATGTCGGCCGGGGCAACCTCGTCCAGGTGACCCCGGGTGCCGGCGAAGATGACCATGATCTGCTCCTCCACCGGCATCGGTACGTACTGGCCCTGCTTCAACACTTCAACCATCCGCTCGCCGCGAGCCAGCTGCCGCTGCGTAGCCACATCGAGCTCGCTCGCGAACTGAGCGAAGGCCTCGAGCTCCCGGAATTGAGCGAGATCGAGGCGAAGTCGGCCCGCTACCTGCCGCATAGCCTTCACCTGGGCTGATCCCCCGACTCGGGAGACCGAGATCCCGACGTTCACGGCCGGGCGAACCCCGGCGTAGAACAGGTCGTTCTCGAGGTAGATCTGACCGTCGGTGATCGAGATCACATTGGTTGGGATGTAGGCCGAAACGTCACCCGCCTGGGTTTCGATGATCGGCAACGCCGTCAGCGACCCGCCGGGCTTCTCGATCTCCGGGTGAGAAGCGAGGACGCCCTCGTCGTCGGTGATCTTGGCCGCGCGCTCGAGCAGACGCGAGTGAAGGTAGAAGATGTCTCCCGGAAACGCCTCGCGGCCCGGCGGTCGGCGCAGGATGAGCGAGAGCTGGCGATAGGCTTGAGCCTGCTTGGACAAATCATCGTAGATGCACAGCGCGTGGCCGCCCTCCTTGTACATGAAGTACTCGGCCAACGTGCAGCCCGAGTACGGGGCGATATACTGGAGTGTCGCAGGGTCGCTGGCGTTGGCCGCAACGATGATGGTGTACTCCATCGCGCCTTCCGCTTCGAGGCGGTCGAGGAGCTGCGCGATGCTGGAAGCTTTCTGGCCGATGCCGACATAGACACAAACGACGTCTTTGCCGCGCTGGTTGATGATCGCATCGATAGCGATGGCCGACTTGCCGGTGCTGCGGTCGCCGATGATCAGCTCGCGTTGACCTCGGCCGATCGGGATCATTGAGTCGATGGCCTTGAGGCCCGTTTGCAGCGGCTCTTTGACCGGCTGGCGGAATACGATCCCTGGCGCCTTTCGATCGACCTGCATCCGGCGAGTCGCCGTGATCGGCCCTTTCCCATCGAGGGGCAGGCCGAGTGGATCGACCACTCGTCCGATAAAACCCGGGCCTACGGGCATAGAGAGGACTTGCCCGGTGCGCCGGACCGCATCGCCCTCCTTGAGATCCAAGTAGTCGCCGAGGACCACCGCGCCGATATTGTCTTCCTCGAGGTTCAGCGCCAGTGCTACAACCGTCTCGCCGGTCTCGCTGGACTCGACCTCGAGCATCTCGTTGGCCATCGCGGACTCGAGGCCCCAAATGCGTACGACTCCATCCCGAACCTCCAGAACTTCGCCAACCTCCTCGGCCCTGAGATCCTCTTCGTAGCGCTCGATCTGTCTGATCAGCGCCTTCTTTATCTCACTGGCCGTGAGCTGCGTGCCCTTGCTAGCCATGAATCATCACCTGAGTAGTAGTTACCAACGTATTAGTCATCTTCCACCGGGCAGGCGGCCGCCGAGCGCGCTATGTGGCTTCGATCTCCAACATCCGGCGTCGCAGAAGCTGCAAACGGCGGCGGATGGAACCGTCCGCCACCTTGTCACCCACTCCGAAGATCACCCCCCCGATGATGCGGGGGTCGATCCTGTAATGTGCGATCACATCTCTGCCGAGCATCCGATCCAACCGCTTCTCGATTTGGGTTTTGAACCTCGACTCCGGGGCTTCAGCCACGATCACCCGAACCCGCAGCCGGCCGAGATGCTCGTCCACAAGATCGGAGAACTCACTCGCTATGTTCGGGATGAGGTGCTGGCGCCGCTTGTCGATGACCACGAACAGGAACCGCAGCAGGTTGTCGGGCACCAGGCCACCGAACACCTCCCTGAGTACCTGATTCTTCTCCGCCGGCTCGACGCTGGGCGTCTCCAAGAAGCGACGGAACTCTCGCTCGGTATCGAGGAGGTCAGCGATCTCGTTCAGGCGCTGGGAGTACGTCTCAACATCCTCCTCCCTGACAGCAAACTCCAGCAGAGCCTCAGAGTAGCTGCGGGCTACGGTCGTCTCACTCATCACCTGTCCCAGCCGTCTTCCTTGGACAGGGCCTCGAGATACTCCTCCACCAATCTGCGGTTATCCTTCGAGTCCAAGTTCTTTTCCAGAACGCGGCTGGCGGCGCTAATCGACAGATCGACAGCCGCACGCCGCAAAGTCGCCAACGCCTCATCCCGCTCCTTCAGGATCTCTTCCCGCGAGCGTTCGAGAATCTCTCGCTTTTGTTTCTGAGCCTCTTCCATCAGCTCGGCTCGCAAACGCTCTCCGGCCTTGCGTCCCTCCGCGAGGATCTCCTGAGCTTCGCCGCGCACCTGGCCCAGAATCTCGCGCTGCTGCCCCAGCAGTTTGGCCGCTTCCTCTCTTTCCCTCGCCGCCTGATCCAGCGCGTTCTGGATGCGCTTCTCGCGCTGATCCAGGGCATCGAGGATCGGCCTCCAGGCCCACTTTCGCAGCACTAGAAAAAGCAGCACGAAGATTAGCCAGGTCCACACGACGAGCCCGGGATTGATGGCGAATAACCCCCCGCCACCCCCCTCCTCCTGGGCGAAAAGCGGCAGGGCCGAGCCGAGCATCAGGACTGGCACAGCCGATGCAATGCGCGAAGCCGAGCTTCCGGATATGGCGAGGCGCCGAACTTTCGAGCTAATAGACATGATCCAGAACTGTGTGTGGTAGTTCAATTCCCCTTGAGCAGCGCGATCACGACAGCGAAGAGCCCCAGACCCTCGATCAGCGCCGCGGTGATGATCATGGCCGTCTGAATCGCGGCGGCGGCCTCGGGCTGGCGGGCGATCCCCTCAGTAGCTGCCGCCCCGATCTTGCCTATGCCCAGTCCGACACCGATCACGGCCAGCCCCGAACCGATCGTCGCGCCGAGCAAGCTGTATAGCGTTCTCGCCGCCTCGGCGCTTATGCCGGGAGTAACCGCCTGGATGGCACCAAAGAGAGAGTTGATCATTT
>CANPVX010000041.1 GCA_947581815.1 Candidatus Indicimonas acetifermentans
TTCGAGGTTACGTCGAGCTTCGAATTCTTAAGTCTCAATTACTAGAGGGCGGGTGTGGGCGGTTATGGCGATGAGCTCGGTCGCTTTCAACCGCGCGCCGATATGGCCGCTTACTCTTGTCGACCCTTCCTCGCGATCGTATTTGCGAACCGTCCTCTGCGACTTTTACACTGACACTTCCTAGTTGGTCATTGATCGACACTTCGTTATTTGGAGTTCCCTGTTGGACATTGGTTAAATCAGGCAGCCCATTCAACGCATCACCAGCCCTATCAATGGCAAATCGACGCTGGCCGATCGACCTTGGCCGATCTAACGTTGAGATTCCCCAGCCAACGACTTGTAGTACTTCTCGACCAGCTCCCGGTAGCCCTCGGGAACCTCGTCCGAGCCGGTGAGCAGAAGCTCGCGATCATCGTCCTGATCGATCTGCCGGCGCAGCGCATATTCGAACTCCTTCAGACCGCGGATGACCTGCTCCTGCAGCTCATCCAACCCCTTCGGATCTCCGTAGATGCGCCTTCGCTCGAGCTCGCGCAGCCGGTCGATTGCCACGTCGAGATCGGGCGTCGCCACACCTTCCCGGCGCAGCGCATCTCGCAGCTCCTCGGCCTCGGCGCGCCGTTCACGAAACTCGCGCTGGAACTGACGTATATCGCCTGACCGGAAGTTGGGCAGCCCGCCCGGTCCGTTCGGATCCGTCGCTCGTCGCTCACCATCCCCCTGCTGCTGGCCTCCCTGCTGTTGGCCCGCCTGGCCCTCCTGCTGCTCGCCTTCTTGCCGCTGGTCGCCCTCCGCCTGTCCCCGCTCCTCGATGCGCTCGTCGAGAGACTGCAGCGATTCCACCAGCTCGCGCGTGCGCTCCAGCGAGCGCGCGATCCGCTGCTCGCGTGTCTCGCCCATCGCGCCGCGTGCTTCCTCGATCTTCTCGGTAAGCTGATCGATGTTGGAACCGATCTGCTGCTCGAAATTGCGCGCGTAATCCGGCGACCGCTGCTGCACGACGCCCCGGGAGTAGCGAATCATGTCCTCGAGCTTGTTGTCGCGTATCGAGTTCGCCGCTTCCTGCAGCTTCCGGGACGCATCCCGCTGCTCGCCACGCGCCTCGCGGGCGAGCCGGTCGAGTTGCGCCTCCATATCAGCCACCTCCGCGGCCATCTCCTCCTTGCGCTCGACAAGCTGCCGCACCCGCTCGTCGCGATTCGCGCCCGCCCCGTCCAGATTCTCGACATCCTCCTCTACGCCGCGCTGCTCACGCGCCAGCCGGCGCGAGCGTTCGAGGACATCATCGATCTCGCGGCCCAATCGGGCCGAGCGGTTCTGGTCCAGAAGCCGCCGGGCCTCTCGCAGACGTTGCAACGCCGACAGACCCCGCGCGACGCTCTCTTCGTTCGAGCTGGACGCCGAGCGCCGCATCGCTTCGGCAGCGCGCCGCAGCTCGCGAGCGGTCTCGGCCAGCTCGGGGAGCGATTGCTCGCGGGCCAGGCGTTCCAGCCTGCGCGCGAGCTCCTCAGCCTCCTCCGCCAGCTGCCGCTGATTCCCAGAGCTCCCGCCGGAACCGCCCTGAGAGCGATCGCCGCGGGCGCGCAGACGCTCGTTCTCCTGCTGCTGGCGCCGCGCTAGTTCCTGAAGCTTCTGCAGCGTCTCGTCGATGGCGTTGTCCACCTCCTCGCGCTGCGCCCGCTCCACGCGCTCGTACTGGTTCCGCATCCTATCCAGCTCCAGTTCGAACAGGTCCGCCAGCTCGTCGGCGTTGGGCTGGGCGCCGCCACCCGATGGCTGCCCCCCTCCCTGACCGACTTGGAACTCGCGGAAGACCGACTCGGCGCGCTGCAGCTGCTGCAAAGCTCTCTGCTCCGGCGGCAGCGCCTCCTTCGGATCGCGGCGTCCGAGCTGTTCCTCGGCCGCCTCCATCTCTCGCATCGCGATGGGAAGCGCTTTGGCGATCGTTCTGAAGCTCGAGTCCGCCTGAGCGATCCCCCGGGTCTGGATTCGCCGCACGAGGGTCTCCACCTGCTGGCGTAACCGCCCCTGCGCCAGCGCCAGAGTAGCGAGGTTCTCCTCGTACTCGCTCTTCGCATACTCCTCGCGATCGCGTATCATCTTGAAGGTCGCGGCGATGATCATGCGCTGCTGCTGCGACAGCGAGCTGTTGAAGGTAGCAGCCCCTGCCGCCCCGGCCTGCTCGGCCTGCCGGAACTCCCTGTCGAATGGCCGGATCTCGACGAAGTAGATATCGGTGGTGGCGCGTTGCGGACCGTCCACCCGGTTCCCATCGACGGTGCGCGCGTAGTACGAGAGAAAATCGCCCGGCAGTAACTCTATCTCCTCGAGATAGAATGTGTGGCCGGCCGTAACGCGCTTTAGGGAACGGGCGCCGCCGTAGAGTTCGATCGTCTCTTCGGGGCCGCCGTTGAGCGAGTACACGAGCTCGAGCTTCCGCAATCCGTAGTCGTCCTCGGCTTCCACCTCGGTGAAGACTTCTTCTATTGCGGTCGCCTTGATATCCCGGCCGGGCTTGATGAAGGCGATGTAGGGCGGCTGATCCGTCAACACATCGATCAGGTAGTCCGGCGAGCCCGAGACCACAGCACCGTCGAGGCTCTCGAAGACGATCTTGTACATCCCCTCGCGCTCCACCCGAAGCGAACCCCGCAGCGTGCCATCTTCAGCCAGCGCGAGCGCTATGGAATCGCGCTCCTCGATGACGATCGCCCCGCCCGCCACCGCGAGAGTGGGCGTCACGCGCAGGCGAACCTCCGTGCCCTCGAGCGCCGCGATATCCCCGCCGTCCTCCTGGACGCGCGGCGCCAGGCCGGTGTAAGCCGGGAAATGGTACTCGAGATCGAGTTGCTGGACGTACGGGAGATCGGACACCTCGATGTTAAAGACCGAGGATCTGACTCCGCTCGCCTCCACCATGTACTCCGTATTCTCGTCCAGGTCGAAGAGGAAAAAGAGGTAGTCCCCTGTCTCGTCATCCAGGTTCATCGTCCAGCTTTCCCACTCCACCTGTTCACCGCGTCGAACCGAGATCGCTACCTGTGATGCATCGAAATTATTCAGCCGCGCCGCCACTTTCAGATCGGCGCCCCTCGCGACTCGCGCGTCTCCCGGGAGCACGGTGATGCTGTAGGGGCTCTCCGCAGACGTGCGACTGAGCGGGAAGAGCAGGAAGGAGCCGCCCGTGCGCAGGAACGGCGGAGCGAGGAGTATCACCGCGAGCGCGGCCAGCGTGGTACCCGCAAGAAGACCGGTGGAACGGGCGAGCGACTTTCGCTCTACCCTACGGCCGTAGTCGATCTCGGAGCAGCGCTCGATCGCCGCTTCGACCGTCAGGCGCACCAGCGCGGGCGAGCTCCCGAGGGCCGACTCGTCCTCGCTCAAATGCCCGAACTCCACCGCGCTCAGGAGGCCAGACTTGAGCGAAGGCTCGTGCTCTTCGAGGTAGAGGGCAACGCGCTCGTCGGGCACGCGCTGCCACAACGGTATGACCAGGAATCGCACGAAAAGGCCTGCGGCGATCGCGTAAGAAAGGACGCGGAAGACGATCACAGCCGTCGGGTTGAACCGGAGGAAGTCCATCCCGAACGCCGAGATGAGGAACGTGGCGAAGCTGACCCCGATGACAATGGCCGCGCCGCGAATCGCCATCTTGAGGCGCCAGCGCCGGCGCACCGAGCGGATAACCTTCATGAGCCGCTCGCGCGGGCTCGGGCGCTCTCCTGCGATGTAATCCAGAATCAATCCCATCGTTCCTACTCGCTAAGGTCTTGGAGCGGTGACTGTAGCGTGCGACCGATAGCGCGCCGTCAGATTAGAGAGTGCCGTCTCCGCCAGCAGCAGAAGCGCGGCACCCGACAATAGATACCACCATATTCCCTGCCTTCGCTCTCGCTCTTGCGGCGTCAGCAGCTCCGCGACATCCGCTGCCAACGCTTCTCCCCCTCCCCCTCCCCCTCCCCCTGCAGTCGCAACACTCGCCAGCTCCGCAGGATCGATCGTCGCCAGGTCAGACTCGCTCGGATCGAGATTGACGGCCAAAGTATAGATCGGCTCGGCGCTCGAGCCCGGCGAGGCATCGCGCACCCGATAGAACCCCGGCCTGGCCAGCTCCAGAAATATCGGTCCGCCCTCCACCGAAATCACCGAGCGCTCGCCCCTCGGTTCCTCGAGCACCCATTCCTCCTCATCGCCGGGAGCACGCTCGAATCCGGCGCCGGGAATCCGTCCCCCCCCGCCCTCCCCGCCCCCCCCCTCCGCCGCCGCCAGATCGACGACGTCCCCGACCTCGAACCAGGGCTCGGGTTCAACGTAACCGGCGAGGTACATGACGAGGCGATGAACGAACGGTAGGAATACTGGTTGAACGGCGAGATCGTTCCAGAAATTCTCGAAATCGCTCGCCCAAACCAGAACCCTGCCCTGACCCAGCCCGTCCCCCTTCTCCGTCAAAGCCGCGGCCCCATCGCCGAACCTGGCGATGACCCTCGAGCCCTCGCTCGGCTGCAGGCTTCGGAAGCGGAAGAAGCGGGCCATCGTGAAGTCTCCGCTTCGAGGCGCGCTGAAGATCTCGAGCGCCGCGTGATCGTAGTCGAGCGTGCTCAAAGTGCTCCCGCCTTCGGCCGACCGGTCGACGGGAGCCCCGATCGTCCCGGGCAGCAGCTCCTCCGCCGAGGCCGGCCACACGCTCGGTGGCGTACGGCGACCGAGGACCAGCAGCAGGCCGCCACCCTCGCGTACGAAATCGCGAACGCCTCGCCCGGCTTCCCCGCCTGGCAGCGGGACGTCGTTGAGAACGATCACGTCGGTTGACGCGAGATCCGCGCGCGTCAACCGCGTCCCCCGCTTCACCTCGAGCTCGAACACGGGATCGTTCCCCAGGCTCAGCACCTGCTGCAAGTAGAGGCCGCCGCCTTCGCGCTCGTTCGGTTGCACGACCAGGACCGAGATGGGCGAGCTTGGGACTGCGACGAAACGGAACACATCATCACTAGATAGCGCGTCACCGCCGGTGCGAACCGCGCCCGCGGTAACCCGCTGCGGAAGGCTGATGGGCTCGAAGCGGATCATCACGGAATTGCGAGCGGCGATGCTCACCGCCTGGCTCTGGACGCTCTCACCTTCGAGCTCGAGGCTCAACTCCACATCATCGGCGGCTTCGCTACCGTGGTTGGCGATCAAGGCGGAGATCGTGACCCGATCTCCACCGGGCCGTGGATCGCGTTCCAGAGTCACATCCTGAACCGAGATGTTCTTAGGATCGGGCGCCGAAAGATCGACGCTCGTCAGGATCGTTCGCTGCGGAAGCTGGAGCACTTCGGAAGCGTCCCATCCGGCCTTCTGAAAGTCGCTGATGAGGACGACCTCGCCGCGCGGCCGATCGGACCGCTCGAGGATCCCGCGCGCCACTTCGAGCGCACCTGCGTAGCGCGTCGTGCCCGAACCCAGCTCGGCCGTGGCGAGGCGCGCATGCAGGGTGGCGCGATCGGCGGTCCGCTGGTTCAGCACCTCGGCCCGGTCGGCGAACAGCACCAGCGTGGCCCGGTCGTCCGGGCCCACGCCGTCGATCGCGCGGCGTCCCGCCTCGAGCGCGCGCTCCCAGTGGTCCCCGTAGCCCATGCTGTAGGATCGATCGATCAAGATCACTACTTCACGAGCCCGCGACAACGCCACGACCGCTTCCGTCGAGCCCTCGAGCAGCGGGCGCGCGAAAGCCGCCACGAGAAGCACGACCGCCAGACAGCGGAGCGTGAACAGCAGCCAGTGCCGTATCCTCTGCCGGCGCACGGACCGGAACGGGATCTGGCGTACGAACATCAAGGAGGGGAACGGAACGACATTCTTGCGAGCGCTCTGTGTGAGATGGACGATCACGGGGACCGCCAGGGCGGCCAGCCCGGCCAGGATGAGCGGGGTCAAGAACGAGATCCCCATCAGCGCACCCGGCTCAGCTGTTCGCGTCGCGACAGATACTTGAACAGAGCGTAATCCAAGGGCGTCGAAGTATCGAACAGGAAGTAATCGATCCCGTTCTCGCCGAGCAGCTTCGCGAGGCCTTCGGTATGCGCTCGAACTTGCTCCCGATACTCATCGCGAATCTTCTCCGGGATCACCGGAACGCGCTCGCCAGTCTCGAGGTCCTCGAAGTTCCCCATATCCTCGAACGGGAACTCGAGCTCTGCAGGGTCGAGGATGTGAAACACGATGACCTCGTTGCCCCTGTTCTTCAGATAGCTGAGGGAGTGAAGAACGGTCTCCGGACTGTGATACAGATCCGATACGAGCGTCACGATGCTTCTGCGCCGCAATAGCTCCGCCATCTTCAGCACCGGTCGCTCCAGCCCACCCGACTTGCCCACCTCCAGCCGATCCAGCGTATGGAGCACGATATCGAGATGCTTGGCCGATGCCGGTACGATGTCCACGAGCTCCTCGTCGAACGTCACGATCCCCACCCTGTCGCGCTGACGTCGCGACAAGAAGGTCAGACACGCCGCGAGGTAGCGGGCGTAGTCGAGCTTGCTGATGCCGGCGCTCGAATACTCCATCGAGCGCGAGA
The DNA here is from genome assembly GCA_947581815.1 of Candidatus Indicimonas acetifermentans. Taxonomy (GTDB): domain Bacteria; phylum Gemmatimonadota; class Gemmatimonadetes; order Palauibacterales; family KS3-K002; genus Indicimonas; species Indicimonas acetifermentans. The sequence goes on from CANPVX010000041.1 coordinate 6,563, forward strand.
TATCCAGCGCCACGATGAAGCTGGCGTTCGTATCGGCCTCGAACTCCTTCATGTAGAGGCGATCCGTCCGTCCGAACACCCGCCAGTCGATGCGGCGAATGTCGTCGCCCGGCATATAGGGCCGGTGCTCGGCGAAGTCTATCGAGAAGCCTAGATACAGTGAGCGGTGCAACCCGTTAATGAAGCCGTCCACCACGGTCCGGGCCAGTAGCTCCAGGTTGTCGATGCGAGCCAGTACCTCGGGATCGAGAAAGCGCGAGTAGCTCACAGACCTGAGCGCGGCGTCGGTACAGCTTCAAGCAGCTGATCGACGAGGTGGTCACGACTGATCTGCTCCGATTCAGCGTGGAAGTTCGTCAGGATACGGTGGCGCATGACCGGGTGCGCTAGGGCCCGAACGTCGTCGAAGCTCACGTTGTAGCGACCCTCCAGCAGGGCTTTCGCCTTCCCCCCCAGGATCAGGTACTGAGCGGCGCGCACGCTGGCCCCGTAAGCCACCCACTTCTCGATGAACTGCGGCGCGCCGTTCCCGCTTGGTCGACTCGTGCGCACGAGAGACAGCGCGTAACGGAGGACTGGGTCGGGGACGGGCACCTTCCTGACGAGCCGCTGGTAAGCGATGATCTCACTTCCAGTCACCACGTTCTCCAAGTCCGCCACCTGAACCGCCGTGGTGCTGCGGACGACCTCGAGCTCGTCTTCCTCCGGCAAGTGATCGATTATGATGTTGAACATGAAGCGATCCAGCTGCGCCTCGGGCAGCGGGTAGGTCCCCTCCAGCTCGATGGGGTTCTGCGTAGCGAATACGAAGAAGGGCTCCTCGAGCACATACGTCCTACCTTGCACCGTGACCTGGTGCTCCTGCATCGCCTCCAGCAGCGCCGCCTGCGTCTTGGGCGGCGTCCGATTGATCTCGTCTGCGAGCACGATGTTGGCGAAGATCGGCCCAGGCGCGAAGACCATGCGCCGCTGTCCGCTCTCTGCATCCTCCTGGATGAGGTCGGTCCCCGTGATGTCCGAGGGCATGAGGTCGGGGGTGAACTGAATGCGCGAGAACTTGAGATCCAGGACCTGCGCGATCGTATGCACCAACAGAGTCTTCGCGAGTCCGGGCACGCCCACGATGAGGCTGTTGCCGCCAACGAAGATCGAGAGGAGAACCTGCTCTATGACTTCTTCCTGGCCGACGATCATCTTGCGCAGCTCTGACTGAATCAGGCCGGTCGCCTCGCGCATGCTGTCCGCCAGAGCGATGTCATCCACTGACTCTAATGATGATGTTGTGGTGTCCTTCGTCGTCATATCAAAAACCTGTTTCCTGGTGAGCGCATCTCCCGATGCGGCTAGTGGCTCATCGCGTACACGATGTAGTTTACACCCAGCTTATACGCTTCGTTGGAGAGGGAAATCGGAATGAAGCCGGCATCCGACCACTCCCAATAGTCGCCGATATCGTTGTTGTAGTTGATGATCATCATCAGGCGCTTCTCCGGATCGTTATCCTCGAAGATGCCGTAGTATTTCGCCTTCACCCCATAGTAAGGGTGGTCGTGATCGAGCGACTCTATCTTGAAGAACGAATCAAAAATCGGATGTGACACATCCAGCTCGACCAGTGCCGCCCCCGGTAGGACCTGCCTTATCCTCTCCCTGAAATTGAAGATGTGCGGACCGGCGAAGTCATCGAAAATCAAGAACCCGCCCTTCAGCAGGTATTCTCTCAAGCTGGCCGCCTCCGCCTCGTTCAGATCCCAAAAGCCCGGCTCGCAGAGGTAAGCGACGGGGTAGTTGAAGAACTCCGGATCATCGACCATCAGAATGTTGCTCTCCTCGGTCTTCGGCCCGAGCGTCGTCAGCTCGTCGAGTATCCGAGTCAGATGGCGCTCGGCGGTGGGGTAGTCGTGATCCCATTTCAGATCGCGGTCGCGCCAGTAACCACCTCCCCCGCCGAAGCCGGGCAACGGCCGAAATCGCACCCGCACGAATGTGAACCGACCATCGTACGACGTGTTGAACTGCGCGTAATCGGGCTCCTTCCGAAACAACGACTGTGCGGAAACGGGGATGGCCGCCGCCAGGGCCAAGAGCAGAAGTATCGATCTCATCGCGTTCTATCGGTCTCCGCTTCGCTGCGCGTGGAGCGTCAGCAGCAGTTCCTGCGCCTTCTCGAAGTTCGGCGCGTACTCGAGCGCCCGCACGACTTCCCGCCGCGCATCGCCCAATTCGCCTGCCGCATAATAGGCGGCGGCGAGCTGGTACAGCGCCTCCGCCCGATCGGTCGGATCGAGCGCGACGATGGCTCGCCGCTCGCGGATGGCCATCTCGTGATCGCCCACGCCACCCGCCAACTCCGCCAGCCGTTCATGCACTTGCATCCCGCCGGGAGAAATGTAGAGCGCTCGGTCCAGCGCCGCTGCTGCCCCCGCCGGATCGTCGATCTCCTGGCGCAGTGCCGCCAGCTCGAGGTGGGCCCCGTAGTCTCGGCCGTTGATCGCGATTAGCGCCTCCAGCTCCGCCGCCGCTGCCTCGTACGAGCCGCGCTCCTTGAACGTGAGCGCCAGGTACCAGTACGGGCTTCCAGGGCCCGCGTACTCAGGGAAGAGCTCCTTCGCCTGCGTCAGGAAGATCTCAGCCTCTTCGTGCCGCCCTTCACGGAACAGGATATGACCGTAGCTCAGCTGCGCCGCGAAGTCGCCGCTGTTCGCTCGCGCTCTTCGCTCGATTGCTTCCGGCGTAGGCGCCGCCTGCTCGCGGGGGTCGGCCGAGGGCGCGAGCGCGACGAGGGGCGTCGCGAAACGCTGTTCGAAGTACTCGAAGAACGCGTCGTTCAGCTCATCCACGCTCATGTCCAGCACGAGCTCGACCGCCTGCGAAGTGCCGAGGCCGTTTCTGTAGGCGTCGAGCATGTCGACCAGAGCTTGGAATCCGGACCCATCAGCGATGAACTCGCACACCAGGGAAGCCTGGTAGTACGAATGTATGATCTGTTGGGGGTACGTCGGGCGAACGAACCCATTGTTGAGCTCGCTCAGCGGCAGCAGCCGCTCTTGGAGATAGGCGACGAGAAAGCCCGGCGTGGCGTCCCCTCCCCATCCCGGGCGCGCGCGCCGCTCCTCGTACACCGCCAGACCCTCTGAAAACCAGCGCGGCACGCGGTGATCGGTCATACCAAGATGGAACGTATGCGCCAGCTCGTGCCAGAAGGTGGAGCCCCAATTGAAGTGCCCGATCTCTCGCGCCCCAGGAGAATCCATGGCGATGACGGTGCCGAAACTCACGCCCAAAGCTCCCAGCCCCGCCAGGCCGATCGTTCGCACCGAGAAGTCGGCGTGGGTTCGCAATACTTCGACCCGGATCGGTGTTGCCGGCTCGTAGCGATAGTCGCGGCTCATCCGTTCGTAGGCTTCCTCGGCCAGATCGCTGAAATAGAGCGTCAGCAGCTCCGACTCCACACCGTCGATGAAGAAGAGGAAGCGCGGGCTTCTCGTCTCCGCGTACTCCACGAACGTATCCAGCAAATCGAGCGTGTTCTTGGTCCAGATGTCGTACGGATCGCCCGTGAAGGCGACCTCGAGGTTCTGGGTCCCTTCCTCGATCGCGCCCAGGCGAAGCTGATTGACCCCCAGGAGCGCGTAGCCGCTCCATGAAGTCGGGTCGAGCTCGACCGCTCCCCGTGCAAACTCCGCGGCCTCCTTATAGAGTCGATTCCTGGCGCTCGCCTCGGCGAGCGTAACGTGGAGCCCCGCGTAGCGCGGGTTCAGGGACAGGACGCGGCTTCGGGCCTCCTCGAAGCCGGGGCGGTCGCCTTGCAGAAAACGCGTCGCCGCCAGGGCGGCGAGCGCCTCGAGCGACGCAGGGTTGACGGAAAGAGCTCGCTCGGCCTCCTCGGCTGCCTCGTCGTACTCCTCCGCTTCCATATAGAGTTTGGCGAGAAACACTCGGGCCGCCACGAGATTCGGGTTAACCTCGAGACTCTTTCGGGTCAGCTCGAAGGCTTCGGAAGATCCATCGAAGTGGGCACGCTGCGCCATCCCGAGCGTGGCGCCCGGGTGGTTGGGGCTCAGCTGCAGGACCTCCGCGAACGCCTCCTGCGCCCCGGCACTGTTGTACTTCTCGAGAAACAACTCCCCCACTCTCATCCGGGGCTCCGGATCGGTGGGATCGGCAGCGATCGCTTCATCAAAAACGCGCAGCGCATCCTTGTACAGTCGGGGATCGTCGATCCCGAGGTAGCGCAAGGCCCGCCCGATGGCCACCAGCTCCGCGACGCTGAACGAGCTGCCCGCGTTATGGATGTCGATGAAGCGATCGAACTCGGCCATCGCCTCGGCGCGCCGGCCGCGCTCGTAGTTGAGCTCCGCAAGGTTGACCCTCGCCGTGAGGCTGTCGCTGGCGTCGAGAGCGATAGCCCGCGCGAATGCGGCGGCGGCTTCATCGCGCTTCCCCTGCAGGTGGAGGACCTCGCCCAGCGGATTCAACAGCTCGGGCGATGACGGTACGTCGGCGTTGAAACGAAGCGCCGCCTTTTCCGCCTGGCGGTACTCGCCGATCGCCTTTAGCGCCGCCACGAGGCCGCGAACCGCGACCGCCGAGTTCGGCGCGCGCCGAACGTGCCGCGCGTATTCGTCGACCGCCTTCTCGTAATCGCCCGTGCGCAGCGCTTCCTCCGCGGCCGAGCGCCTCGCCTGCGGCCCCTGCGACCCCTGCGACCCCTGCGCCCATGCCGGGCCCACGGTCGCGCCGAGGGCCATGGCCACGGCGATGAGGAGAGACCTCGGGAGAATCCGCGGCCGCATCACGGCACCTGTTCCGTCAGTTCCCGAATCGCCCTGGCGTTCAAGGCGAACCGAACCAGGAGTTCCTCCAGCTGCTGCTCGTACGCGCTCGCTTCCATCCCGCTCTTGATAGCACGCAGCGCCTCGATCTCCTCTTCGAGCTGCCGCTTCTCGGCGTACAGGTCCGCTAAGCGCGGGTCCGAAGTCGCCTGCTCGGCGGACGCCGCGGGCCCGCTCACCAGGTACACTGCGCCGGCGAGCGCGCCGTCTGGGGCTTCGGGCCCGGGCTCGTCGCTGCCCTCTCCGTCCCCGTTATCGTCCAGCAGGGCGTGTTCCGTGGCCAGCCGATTGTCGGTTTCGTAGTAGCGCTCGACTTCGCGCTGCGCGAAAGTGAAAGCCTCGAGGACGGAGATTCGCTCGTCTTTGTCGAGGTCTGCCCCCCCTGCCCCCCCTGCCCTCCCCGCCCCCGCCCCATCGCTGGCCAGAGCTTCCGCGAAGTACCTGCCGAACTGCGTTTCGTAGCGCTCGCCCCCGCTGCGCGTTGCGGTGATGATGATCCGGTTAGGTCCCGACAACGCCTGGATGAACGCGCCGCTGGAGCTGGCTGCGTTCACGAAGACGATCTTCTGGGTCGCGAAGCCATCCAGCAGCGGCGCAAAGTCCGCCGCGCTCATGTCGGGGCCCGGCAGGTTGACTCGGGCTACGCCGTCTCGATAGCTACCGTGGCCGATGAGGACGATGACGATCTGATCGGCGGGCGCCGCGGTGGCAGCGAGCTGGCGAAGCGTCGCCACTACGTTCTCACGTGTAGAGCGAGCTCCGATCAGGTCGGGATCGCGCTCGGGCTTCTCGCCTAGATACGCGATGTTCGATCGGGAAAGCCCGGAGCCCTCCGCCGCGCCGACGATCTGGCTCGCCCACTCGTGGAAGGCCTCTCGGTATTTGGACTCGCCGCCGAGCCCCGTGATGACGACCAGGTGGCTCTGCCCGGCTCCCCGTTGAGGGACCGGTGGGGCGGGGGCGGGGGCGGGGGCGGGGGCGACACCCAGGGTCAGGAGGCATATCAACGCGAGCATCACACCAACCCCCGGTAGCGCCGGTATCCCCACTCGGTGGCGATCAAGGCCAGCACGAGCAACAAGATGATCGGCATATCCCAGAGATCCCGCTCTTCTATGACAGTCGTTCCGCTCTCTGTAAAGCTCACGTCCTCGGGGAGCGACCTCACCGTTCGCGCCGTGTAGAACCGGCCCCCTGTCTCGTCCGCGATCCGCTTCAAGAGCTCCGAGCGCATCTCCGAATCGAAATACTCGGTGGTCAGCTCCGTCGCCTGGAAGTAAGTCGTGTGCTCGCCCAGGAACTCCCCTTCCTTATGCGCTTCGACACGGATTTCGTACAGGCCCTCGGCATCGCCCGTGACGCTGGCCTGGTACTCGCCATCCTCCTCCAGCGCCCACTCCATGGGTAGATCGTACGTTTCGCCCGCGGGACCGCTGACGTGTGCGACCACCTCGGCGTTGTTCACTTTGAGGTACGTCTCATCCTGGACTTCCGCGGTCAGCGGTACAGGCTCGCCAGGGTTCGCCAGATCCGACGCAGCCTCGGCCACAACTGGATCGGGGACGTACGCGACGAGCCAGCGCAGCAACTGGCGCCAGAGCGTCTCGTGAGTCATGTCGTCCAACGGAACGTCGGCGTGCATCTGCCAAATCCACGAGTCCTGGATCGGCAAAGCGAGAGCCTTGCCGCGGCCGTAACGCTGATAGGCGAGCACGATGTGCTCGTCCGTCGAACCTTCCGCTCTACCAGAAAGCAGAGTGCTCGCCCCCGGTTTGACTTCGTAGATCGGATTGACGCTCGAGACCCGGGGCAGTTCCGCCCAGAGACGCCCCGACTCTTCCACCGTCGCGCCGATCTGTGTCGCCGGGTGATTGAGCCCGAAGCGCGTCGGCTCGACTTTGAGCTCGGCGAAGAAGGGCTCTTCACCCCTCCCACGCCTCCCACCTATCGCCTCAGGGCTTTCCAGGACGACGGGCATCACGGCGGCGACGGGGGTTCCATCGTACCCGCCTTCGGCGAAGGATCGACGCCCCCCGAGGAAGAGCACGCCGCCGCCGCGCTGGCCCACAAACTCCTCGATCATGCGGAGCTGGTCGTGCGTGAAGAAGCTCGCCTCCACGCTACCGAGTATCAGACCTCTGTATCGGAACAGCTCCTCGCGCGTGCGGGGGAATCCCCCGGCCAGCTCCTCGGCGTCATCGACATCCAAGCGATAGAACTTGTTCTCGGCCGTGCGCTGGAGCGACACGACCTGCAGGTTCTCGTCGTCGGATACCGCCCGGCGGATGAACTTCAGCTCGAAGCGCGGTTCCCCCTCGAAGTACAGAATCTTCTCGCGCCGATCTTCGACTACGATGAGCACTTCCTGGCTATTGTTTTTGGTCACGCGCTCGCCGGGCTGGGGGGCGATCGAGAAGCGGTAGATGCGCGGACCCGGTTCCTCCGCATCGAAATGCACCCTGACGACGGCGGACTCGCCGTCGGCCGGCAGGCGAACGTCCTGCGCTGCGATGATGCGCGCGCCCTCTTCGACGGTCACCTGAACGGTTTCGCCTTTGTAGCCCCTCTGCCGAACCGTGAGGTCAACGACCAGCGACGATCCCAACAGCACCGTGCGCGGCGTCTCTACCCGGTTGATCTCGATGTCGCGATCGTAGCGCTCGCGCCCCAACCCTACCGCGTAGACCGGAATCGAGTTCGCGTTGAGCGCGAGCAAGGACTCGGTGAGAGAGGCGTCGGAGTTGTCGGCGCCGTCGGTCAGGACGACCAACCCGGCGACGGGCACCGCAGCGAGATCGCGCCGCGCACGATCGAGCGCGGCGGCCAGATCCGTCCTACCCCCAGCAAAACGAAGGTCGCTTACGCCATCGATGCGCTCCGCTCTCCCCGAGAAGCCGTAGAAGCGCAGCATGAATCGCTCCGCCAAAGCCGCGTAGAGCACGCTATCGGCGGATCCGAAGCTCTGGTAAACGAAATCGCTCCGCGGCCTCTCGTCCTGATCGCTGATGCCCATACTGCGCGAGTCGTCGATCAGGATGCCGAGGAAGTTGCGCTGCGGGACCACGGTCGGGACCAGGAGCGCGGGGCGGGACAGGGAGAACAGGAGGAGAGCCAGCGCGCCGACCCTGAGGCTCGAGAAGATGACGATGTCCCGGCGGTTTCCCGAGCGCGCGCGCCCGTAGCTGATCAGGGCGAGCAGAACGACGAGGGCGAGCGCGAGGAACACCACGAAGACCGGCCACGGCGTGGTGAACGCCAAGCGCCCCTTTTCGAAGACTAGCGGTCGATACTTGAAAAGAAACTCGAAAACGGATTCAAAAAAAGATGACACTTGCTTCGTCGTTGATCAGTGGCTCATAGCGTAAATAACGAGGTTGACGCCCATTTGATAAGCGAAGTTGGAGAACTTCAGAGGGTAAAACGGGTTCTCCGCCCACTCCCACGCATCGCCCAAGTCCGTATTCCAGTTTATCACGACCATCAGCCGACCCTTCTCGTCGAATATACCAAGAAGGGCCGGCTCGTACCCGTCCCGCTCCCAGGTCGGGCCCCCCATCATCCCCTGGCGGACGTTCGGTACCTGAACGAGCTCGGTGATATCGTAGAAGGTGCGCAACACGGGATGATCCAGCGGCAGCTTCACGATCGCGTAACCAGGCAGCACGCGCCCTATCTCCGACTCGAAGTTCGACCACTCGTAGCTGCCCCAGAAGTCGTCGATCACCAGGAAGCCACCGGCCTGGAGGTATTCCCGCAGGCCCACGACCTCGGCCTCGCTGAGCGACATATAGCCGACCTCGAGCGCGTAGAGGAACGGGAAGCGCCGAATATCTGGATCGTCCAGCCGAATCGGATTCTCCAGCTCGTAGGCGTCGATGTTGGTGAGGCGGCGCAAGCCGATCAGGAACTGCCGGTCGGCCTTCGGATAGTCTATGCTCCAGCTGCCGTAGAAGCCCCGTCGATAACCAGTATAGATGGCGCGCGTGAAGTAGAAGGCCCGGCTGCCGACCTCTTCCGCCGGCCGCACGGCTTCGAATTGCTCCCTGTCCGGGACGATCGATAGAACCTGCGGGGAAGCCAGATGGTTAGTAATATCGGCGCCGAGCCCCAAGGCTGGGAGGCCCAGGGCCGCGAAAATCATCTTCTTGGAGAGCGCTGACTTCAATTTGGGCTCCGTCTCGTTCTGCGTCCGGCTCTTCCTCTTCCTGTTCCTGTTCCTCTTCACACAGAGGCGGGAGCGTCCCCATACTCATTATATATAGCCCGATAAATTGCCGGCCTGCGACCCCGCCCGCCTAGCCTTTTCCCCTTTCTTAGACGCCCCGAAACTACGCCAACGTTCCCCTTATTACGAGTCCCGGCCGTAGCGTGGAACGTAAGGTCGGATAGATTGCTTTATTACATAGGAGCACCCGAAATACCACAGGAGGTGCGTTTGACCTTTAAAAAAGCTACCGATCGATTCAGCGGCTCCAGCCTGGTAATCGCCACGCTACTGGCGGTCGCCAGCTGCAGCGACTCGAGCGGCCCAGGCCAGGAACCCGTCGACCTGGCCTTCTCCCAGTCGACGCTCAGCTTGGGCGAGGATCGGCTGGCAAGCATCCTCTTGCAGAACGACGGCGTCCTTTCGGTGGGTCCCATCACCATCGCGGCGGGTCCGGTGATGGGCTCGAGCGGCTCGGAGCTGGCCGACGCGCTGCTCCAGGTGGTTCCGACTCAGTTCTTAACGCTGGCCGGCGGCTCCACTGTCACGATCGCGCTCTCGGTCATCCTGCCGGCCGGTGCCGCGGCGGGAGACTACGAGGTCAGCCTTGGCGCTTCAGTCGACGGCGAAACGGCCTCCAGCTTGGCGGTCAGCTTCACGGTCGCTGCCTTACCGCCGCTGGGCGATGCTGCGTCGATCGCGATCACCGGATCCGCGGCTCCTCGCCAGGGGGATGTCGACGTCTACGCAGCCACGGTGCTGGACGCGAGCGGAGACACGGTCACCGATACCACTCTGACCTGGTCGGTCGTTCCCGGATCGGCGGGGCTCATCGCGGACGACGGGCGCTTCGTCGGGTACTCACCCGGCCCCGCTCAGATCATCGTCTCCACATCAGGCGTGGCCGATAGCTTCGACATCGCGATCGCCGCTCGAAATGGGCTTAGTGGGCTCTTCACCCTCGCCGGCCAAGGTGCCGTCAGCGATCGCTTCACTTCGGACCTGTGGGCACACGGCAATTTCGTCTACACCGGCACCTGGGGATGTCGCACTAACTGCGGCGACCAAATGCTGGTGTGGGATGTGAGCAACCCGGCGTCGCCCAGCAACGTGGGCTCGGTCACCGTAGCCGCGACGACCATCAACGATGTCAAGGTTCGCGCCGACGGCCAGATCGCCGTCATCACCCACGAGGGCTCAGGCGGCGGAGGCATCACGATCCTCGATCTGAGCAATCCGGCGAGCCCGAGCGTGATAACACGCTTCACTAATGGGTTGAGCGGAGTGCATAACGTTTGGGTGGAGGGGGACCACGTTTACGTTGCGGTCGACGGGTCCGGCGTGGGTCTGCGGATCGTCGACATCTCCAATCCATCCAATCCCTTCATCGTCGCCAGCAACTTCGTCGGCTCGAGCTTCCTGCACGACGTCTACGTGCGCGACGGCCTCGCCTTTCTCTCCCAATGGAACGACGGACTCGTCATCCTCGACGTCGGGCACGGGATAGCAGGAGGCTCTCCTTCCAATCCAATAGAGGTAGGCCGCGTCGTCACCGCCGGAGGGCAGACGCACAACGCGTGGTACTGGCCCGCAGCTGGCTATGTCTTCGTGGGCGAGGAAGACTTCGGCTCACCTGGGTTGATGCACGTCGTGGACGCCCGCAACCTGAGCAACCCGGTCGAAGTGGCCACCTTTAGAGTGCCGGGCAGCACGCCGCACAATTTCTGGCTCGACGAGACCCGAGGGATCCTCTACATGGCCTGGTACACGGAGGGCGTGC
>CANPVX010000042.1 GCA_947581815.1 Candidatus Indicimonas acetifermentans
CGGCGTGGCGTCCCTCGCAGCACGTCGCTCGAACCCACCCTGCCCGATACGAGGCTGAAGCACAATGCGCATACTGATAGTCGGCGCCGGCGCGGTCGGTTTCCACCTGTCCAAGCACCTGTCCGAGGAAGGCCACGACATCGTTCTCATCGATCCGGACCCGGACCGCGTCTCGCACGCGCAGGAGCAGCTCGACATCCTCGCGATCACCGGCAACGGAGCGAGCCTCGACGTCTTAGAGCGCGCCGGGATCGAGAAGACCGACATGTTGGTGGCGGTCACGAATGTGGACGAGGTCAACCTGGTCGCCGGAATGTCGGCGATGCAGTACGGAGTCAAGATCAAGATCGCTCGGATCTCCAACCCCGATTACTTCACGCACCCCATACCGCTGCGCAGCGCCCGGCAGGGGGTCGATGTGATGATCAATCCGGAGCTCGAGTGCGCGCGCGAGACTTATCAGTTGCTCCAGTCCGAGGCAGCCACCGAGCTCGCTTTCTTCGCCGAAGGGCGGGTTCAGCTGCTGGGGCTGCGCGTGCGGCCCGACGCTCCGGTCGTCGGCGTCAAGCTCGCCGAGCTAGCGGAGACGATCAAGAACCGACAGTTCCTGACGGCAGCGATCTTGCGCGGTGATGAGACGATCATCCCGCGGGGCGACAACCGCATCGAGGCCGACGATCTGGTCTACATCATCGGCGAGTCGCGCCAGATGCCGCGGGTGCTCGAACTGGCGGGCTACCAGGATTTCAGGCTACGTCGCGTGATGATCGCCGGCGGTGCGCGCGAGGAGACCGTGTACCTCGCTCAGCTTCTCGCCGACCACGACATCGACTGCACCATCATCGAGCCCGACCGCGAACGCTGCCTCGAGCTCGCCGAGCGCCTTGACAAGGCCCTGGTGCTCGTGGGCGACGCCACGGACCAGGAACTCCTCGAGATGGAGGGAATCGAAGAGGTCGATGGCTTTGTGGCTTACACGACCAGTGACGCAACTAACATCCTCAGCGGGCTCTTGGCGAAGAGCCACGACGCACACCGGGTCGTCGTTCGCATCGGCAGGATCGAATACATCCCGCTCGTCAGCCGGATCGGCATCGACGCGGCCGTGTCGCCGCGCCTCTCGACGGTCAACACGATACTGAAGTACGTCCGCCGGGGCGGCGTTCTCTCCGTGGCCGCGCTGCGCGGGATAGACGCGGAGGTCATCGAGTTCAGCGTCTCCTCGGACAGCCGAATCATCGGACGCCGCGTCGCGGACATTCATTTTCCAGAGCATAGCCTGGTCGGCGCAGTCCAACGGGGCGACCTCATCATCATCCCGGATGGTGACACGGTGTTCGCACCGGGGGATCAGGTGACGGTGCTGGCGCTTCCCGACGCGTTGGGCGCGGTCGAGCGTCTCTTCGCATGAGCGGAGGCGTAAGGGCCGGCAACGCTATCCACGTCGTCGGCCTCATCGTCGCAGCGGTCGGCGCGGCGATGGGCGTCTCGGGAGCCGTCGCCAATCTCTATGGCAGCAGCGACGCGATCGCGCTCTACGTGTCTGCCGGAGTCGCCATCATCGCGGGGCTGATGGCCAACCGCCTCACGCACGTCTCTGAAGATCTCTCCATTCGCGAGAGCTACCTCATCGTGACCCTCGCCTGGCTGGGCGCCGCGGCGTTCGGCGCGCTCCCCTACTGGCTGTCTGGGGTGACGTCGTCGCCCTTGGATGCCTTCTTCGAATCGATTTCCGGGTTCACGACCACGGGTGCGTCGATCTTCCCGGATCCGGAGTCGCTGCCACGTGGAATCCTCTTCTGGCGCAACATGAGCCAGTGGCTAGGCGGGATGGGAATCATCGTTCTCGTGGTCGCGGTCCTTCCGTTCCTCGGAGTCGGAGGAATGCAGCTATTCCGCGCCGAGGTGCCCGGGCCGACGCCGGACCGTCTCAGGCCGCGCATCAGCCAGACGGCGAAGATTCTCTGGGGAGTCTACGTCGGCTTCACCGCCGTCCAGGCCCTGCTGCTTCTGCTCGGCGGGATGGACTTGTTCGATGCCGTGACTCACGCCTTCAGCACGCTGCCGACCGGCGGGTTTTCGCCTCGCAGCGCCTCGTTGGGCGCCTACGACTCGGCGTATATTCAGTACGTCACCATCCTGTTCATGTTCATCGCCGGTATCAACTTCTCTCTCCACTATCGCGTTCTTTCGGGCCGGCCACGATCGCTCATCAGAGACGAAGAGTGGCGCTTCTATACGCTGTTGCTGGTGATCTCGACGCTCATCATCCTCGCCGCTCTCGTCGTCGACGGAACCTATTCCTCGCTCGAGGCCGCGTTCCGGGCTTCCCTCTTTCAGGTCGTGTCCATCGGTACGGGGACCGGCTACGCGACCGCGGACTACGTGACGTGGCCCGCCGTCACGCAAGGGATCCTCTTCTTCCTGATGTTCGTCGGCGGGATGGCCGGTTCAACGGCCGGTGGGATGAAGACGCTACGGGTATGGGCCGCCTTGAAACAGGGGATGGTCGAGCTACGCAGGCACCTTCACCCGAGGGGCGTGATCATCACACACGTCGGCCGTAAGGTCGTCCCCGAGGGCGTGATGTTGAACATACTGGCGTTCATGCTCCTGTTCGTCGGCGCCTTCGTCGTCGGCTCGATTCTCCTCGCTGCCCTCGGTTTGGATCTGGTCACTGCCGCAGGTGCATCGGCCGCGGCGATCTGCAACATCGGTCCGGGGCTCGGCGGAGTGGGACCGGCCGACAATTACGCGGCGATTCCTGCGGCGGGCAAGGTGATACTCTCGGCCCTGATGCTGATGGGGCGGCTGGAGATCTACTCGGTCTTGGTGCTCTTCCACCCGGAATTCTGGCGGCGCTGATCGCCTAGCACCTACCCGATCACTTCCGGCCGCGTTTCTCCGACTTCCCCTCTCGCTCCGCACGCGCCACCTGATGCTCGAGCTCCAGCTTGGCCCGGCGCAGGCGCTCCACAGTCTCGCGCTCTACCGCCAGACTCTCGCGCAAGCGTTCGAGCTCCTGGCGGCCCGGCGCCGGTGGCGCTGCGGGCGGCGGCGGCGGCGGCGGGGGCGGGGGCGGGGGCGGCCCAGGGGTCGAGGCGCGTTGGCCGCCGACTGCGGCGCCCCGCCCTTCGGGCTCTCTCGCGGGCACGAGCCTCGCCTCGAGTGTCTCGAGCATCCGGGTCACCAATTTCAACAGATCGCGATGCATCTGCGCGATCTCACGATCCCGCACCATCATGGCCGTGATCAGCTGCTCGACCTCGCGCGTTCGCAGCCTGCCGCCGCTCTGGACGACCTCGACGGCCTCGCTGACATCGATGTCCAGGGAGAGCTGCCGTTCGGACGGTCTCTTGACCTCGATGATCCCCTGAGAACCTGGCTGGCCCAGCCGCGCGCCCGCGAGACTGTTGCGGATCGTTTCCCGGGTTTCACCGGCGGCAAAGAAACGGGAGATCGTCCTGAAGATCTCCACAGCGTCCTCGGGGTGCCTCCGGTTTCGTCCGGTACCCACGGTTGGGATGTACGCTGCGAAGGCGTTACGGTAGTAGCGAAGCGTTGATTCCGGTACATCGAGGCGCCGCGCGATCTCTCGAATACTCAGCCGCGCACCCCCCGCGCCCCCCTCAGTCATCTCACGTCAACTGCGCCGGGGACGCCGGCGACGAGCTCGCCGATCTCGGCCGCGGCGAGTCCGCTCTCGAGAAGCTCATCGAGGAGCGCCCGGCTGTCGGCGGCTGCGACCGAGATGAGCAGCCCGCCTGAAGTCTGCGCATCGCAGAGGATGAGTTTGTCCGAGTCGGACAGCGAGGGCGCCCAGGAGACGATGGGGTCGATGTGCTCGAAGTTCCGCCGCGTACCGCCTGGCACGTTTCCGCGTTCGACGATCTCTCGGACGCGCGGAAGCAGCGGCACGTTCCGCGATTCGACGACGGCGGCGAGATCGCTGAGGCGAGCGAGATCGCTCAGGTGTCCGAGCAAGCCAAACCCCGTGACATCGGTGATGGCGCCGACATCGAACCCACGGGCGGTGGCGAGAGCCCCGGCGTTGAGAAGGAGCATCGACTGCACCGCTGCTTCGACGGCTTCGTTCGGCGCATCCCCTCGCTTGATCGCGGTAGAGATCATGCCTGTTCCGATCGCCTTGGTGATGACGAGGCGATCGCCGGTGCGGCCGTCCGCTTTGCGGAAGAGCTCGCCCGGCGCGGCCGACCCGATGACGACCATCCCATACTTCGGCTCCTTGTCATCGATCGAGTGTCCTCCGATGACTGGAACGCCCGCTTCTTTCGCCTTGTCGTGGCCGCCGCGCAGGATGTCGCCCAGGATGGACATGTCCAGGTCGCCAACAGGAAAGGCGACGATGTTAAGCGCGAAGAGCGGCTGCGCGCCCATCGCGTAGATGTCGCTGAGCGCATTCGTGGCGGCGATGGCACCGAATAGGTAGGGATCGTCGACGATGGGGGTGAAGAAATCCAGGGTCGACACGACCGCCCGGTCGTCATCCCACGCGTAGACGGCGGCATCATCGGGGGCGTCGAGACCTATTAAGACGCCTTCCTCGTCGCCACCGCCCAAAACCGCGAGCACGCTGGCCAGGTCCTCCGGACCTAGCTTACAAGCTCAACCGGCTCCGTGGCTGTACTGGGTCAGTCTAACGCGTTCCGAACTGGGAGTGTTCATAGCGGGACGAACGTACCGAGTCGCCCGACGCCGGGTCAAGCGAGCTTGCTAAACCGGCGAGAGTCAGACAGAATCTCTGACTCAACGTAACGCTCTCAGCTCAATTGGTCGGTGCATGTCGGGTGACGCTTACGAGGCGGCGCGGCTGGATATGGTCGAGCGCCAGATCAGACGACGGGGCATAGGCGAGCCCCAGGTGCTGGACGCCATGGCGAACGTGCCACGTCACCGCTTCGTTTCGGCCCAACATCGCCACCTGTCGTACGCGGATAGCGCGCTGCCCATCGCGTCGGGGCAAACCATCTCCCAACCCTACATGGTGGCCGCCATGACGGAAGCGCTCGACCTGCCGCCACACAGTCGGGTGCTCGAGGTCGGCACGGGTAGCGGCTATCAGACCGCGGTGCTCGCCGAGCTCGCCGCCAAAGTCTTCACGATCGAGCGGGTCTCGGCCCTGGCCGACTCGGCGCGATCGATTCTGGATCGTCTAGGCTACAAGAACATCCGCTTCAGAGTGGGGGACGGCAGTCGAGGGTGGCCCGAGCACGCACCGTTCCGAGGTATACTGGTTACCGCAGCGGCGGCGGTCGTGCCGGAGAGACTGCTGGAGCAGCTCGAAGACAAAGGGTGCCTGGTGGTCCCGGTAGGCGGCGACTCGGATCAGGACCTCTACTGCATCAAGCGTTTCGGCCGGGACTACGAGCGCCGTTTCATCACGCGCTGCCGATTCGTTCCGCTCGTAGAAGAACCTCCGACTTAGCTGCCGCGCGACGGGCCGCTCCTCTGCCCGATGACCTCGACCTCGCGCTCGTTCACCCAGCCCTCGCTGTCACCGCCCCGAGTCACCCGTAGCCACGGCCCCCGCCGCTCCTCGACACGGTAGCCAGTCCCGGGCGCCGGGAAAGCCAGCGCCTCGCTCTGCGCCACAGGTCCCGCCCGCAACGCCGCTTCGGTACTGACGACCACAGCGTAATCGGCGCGGGGTAGCATCAGAATGGCCGCGGTCGCCACGGCCAGGACTGCGGCAGTGACGCCCCCCACCGTCAAGAGACCACTGCGCCACCTCTGACGGGCGATGATCGCCCCGCACCCCACAAGCCAGAGCAGCGCCAGCAGTATGGCGGTCTCGTCTTCGGACAGCGGGACCGGGGGAAGCGAACTGCCGAGGACGGGATCGTCGCCGACCGCCAGCAACAAGTTGTAGCGTGCGTCCGCGTCCCTAGGCTTGTGCTTCAGCGCGTTCATCCACATCGCTACGGCGCGCCCCTCTTCACCCATCCCGTAGTAAGAGTTGCCCAGGTTGTACTGAACGTTGGCATCGCGTGGCCGCGCCGCGAGTGCCTTCTCGAAGGATTCGGCCGCCGCGGCGTAATCGCCTCGGGAGTATTCGGTCACTCCCTCCTTGAACCAGCGATCGACGTTCGCGACTGCTCCCGATCCCTGGGCGTGAAGCGCCATGGCTGAAACGACGAGAAGCCCTATCGCCAGAGTGCCCCGCGCTCCACTCTTCCGCAGCGACTGCAGCCGCTTCTCGGATACGGCCTCACGGTCTACTGTCGCGAGCAGCTTTTCCGCCTTCCGCAGCAGCTGCCATCGCTCCTCCTCGCCCGGTGGCTGGGGCGAGTAGTGATATCGACCGCAGAGCTCCAGTAGCTCGATGATCTCGATCGTCACAGCCGGCGACACGCCCGCGTCCTCCAGGGCGTGCTGCGTCTGGACTATGCCCTGCTCCGGCAGCGACGGTAGGCAGAGGCGCGCCCGCAGGTAACCCAGCACTTCGCCTCGAAGGGCGCTGAAGAAGCTGGCGTCCCCGGATTCCGCCAGCGGGCGCAGCTCGCGGATCCTACTCCGGGCACGCCTGCGCCGGCTCCGTCTCCGGCTAAGACCGCCACGCCGGGAGCGTCCAACGGCGCCGACGCCCAGCAGCACCGCTAGGGGGACCGCCAGCGTGACCCAGAATCCCGGCCTTTGATGCAGGTCCAGTGGCTGGCGCGCCGGCCTGTCTTTGATGAAGCGCATGGCGCTTCGGCCACCCCCAGAGGCGACGCTGGAGGATAGCGAGGGCGCGCGAGCGACCTCCAGCGTCATCGGCTCGGTTCGCGTTGTGTGATAGGAGTCCGTGACGGGGTCGAAGTACGGCAGATCGATCTCGGGAATGATGTATTGACCGGCGCGCTCAGGGATGAGGACCCAAGAGAAACGTTTCCGCCCGCCGAGCTGGGTGCCGCGCGTTTGAGTCTCGGCCTCCTCGGCACCTTCGTAGGCCCTCAGTCCGGCGACCTCGGGCAGAATCGGCCGAGGGAAAGCCCTGAGGTTGCCCGATCCCCTCACCTCCAGGATCAGGTTGACCGCCTCTCCCGCAGCCACGTTCGCGCGATCGAAGGAAACATCCGCCTCGTACTGGCCGACGGCCCCGGCGAAGCCTGGCGGTCGGCCACGCTCGGGCATCGGCAGGACCGTGACGGTGACCGGGGAGCTCTCCACGTGGAAAGTCTCGGGGGCATAGATCAGCCCACGACGCACCTCGTAGATGACGGCCGCCGCCGGAATCCGGACTCGACCCGGGCTTAGCGGAAAGAGGGCACGCCTGTAGACCTGCACGAAGTACTCCCGATCACCGACCAGGCGGCGCGTCGGCCGGATAGGGCCTGGCAAGTCCGCCGTCCAGAATCCCTGCACTTCGGGCGGTCGATACTCGGGTTGGCGCTGCAACCGATTGCGCACCAGGGGATCGAAGAAGGCAGCGACCGTCATCGTCACTTGCTGGCCGACGTAAGCTGTCTCCGGCTCGACCCACAGGCGCACGGCGACTTCCACGCCGGGCTTCGGCTCCAGTCGGCCCGGAAGCTGCGTGAACCCGCTTGGCTCCACCGCTTCGAGGAGCAGCGTCTCCGTCTCGTAGACCATACCGTCGATCGAGACGCGGAGCGGCGGGATGGTCAGCCGACCCGCCTTCTCTACTCTCAGCGTGTATTGGCGAGAGAACTCGCGGACCGCGCCCGCCGCGGTCGAGAAGCGAAAGCTCGATCGGTCGCTCGTCGCCAGTATCTCGAAACCGCCGAGCTGCGGGCTCTCGATCTCCGGACTCCGAAGGCTGGAGGCGCGAAGCCTAACCGTCAGGATGACGGTCTCGCCGACCTCGGCCGTCGAGCGGTCGAGGTCAGCCGACACTTCCGTTTCGTTCTGAGGCGGGAGTAGCAACAGCCCGCCTAGTACGACGAGATACCCGATCACCAATCAGGCCCGGCCTGCCGGGTCCGCCGGCGCCTCTGCTTCTCTCGCTGAAGGGCTCGCTCGCGCTCCTCCACCGCCCGCAGGATCTGGTCGGCCAGCTCCTTTGGCAGCGGTTCATCGCCTTGCGCCATCGGCTGTCGCTCGTGCGGGGGCGGCTGCCGCGGCGTTCCCGAACCGGAGCCCCCCTGGTCGGGCCGCGGCGCCTGATCCTGGCCCGGGTCGCCGGACGTCGGCTGTTGCTGCTGCTCTTGGTCTTGAGGTTGGCCCGCCTGCTCCATCTCCTCGATTCGCGTCAGCGTCAACTCCAGGTTCCACTTGGCGTCAAAGCGGTTGGGATCGAGGAGCAGCGCCCGTTTGTAGGCCTCGGCCGCCTCGCGCAGGTCCTCGATGGGGGGGCCCTCACCGCCGACCGCCTCCGCCAGGGCATTGCCCAGGTTGAAGAACGATCTCACTCTGAGCTCCGGCTGCTGTGCCACTAGCCCATCCGACAGCTCCAGCAGCGCCTCCTCCCGCTCCTCCAGCTGAAGCAGTGCAGTTCCGAGGTTGAAGTGCACTCGAGGCGTGCCGTCGTTGTTCTCGATGGCGCGCCGGTAGCGCTCGACGGCCTTTTCGTAGTCGTCGCGCCGGTAAGCCCGGTTGCCTTTCGCTTCCTGGCCACTCAGCATCGTCGGCCAAGCACCGAGAGCGAGTGTCAGCAGAGCACCCACCGCCCATTTCGGTATTCGGTACTCGGTACTCGGTACTCGGTCAGCGACAGGCTTACCCCCACTCACCGAAAACCGAAAACCGAAAACCGAAAACCGAAAACCGAATACCGAATACCGCCTCACCGCAGCCACCTCCAGGCCCAAGCCCAATCCAGGGTGAGCAAGAGAAACGCCGCCGCTAGGAAGAGTTGAAAGCGCGGCGTCCAGCGCACTCCCCGCGTCAGGCTTCCCGTGCCATACTCCAGCTCCTCCAACGCGGCCACGACCCGGCTGGCCCCACCTTCGTCGGCGCGCAGCCAGAGACCGTCGCTGATTGCGGCGACTCGGTTCAGCGGCTCCGGAGACCAGCGGCTCAGCACGACTTCGCCGTCCGCATCTCGCTTGTAGCCTCCGATCTGGCCTCCGAGACGGTCGTGGAGCGGGATGGGCTCGCCGCGCTCGGTCCCAACGCCGACCGCGAAAATATGAATTCCGGCCGCGGAAGCGGCACGTGCCTCGGCGAGTACTTCCTCCTCGTCGTCGTGTCCCTCGCCGTCGGTCAAGATGATGATCGCTCTATCGCCCCCCTCGGAGCCGTCCTCCCGCAACAGCGCGGCCGATTCACGAATCGCCGCCGCCAGCGACGAGCCTCCGATACCGGCCATGGTCGGGTCCAGCGCATCCAGGTAGAGGTTGATCGCACCGTGATCCACGGTGAGCGGCGACATCCGATAGGCGGCGCCGGCGAACGCGACCAATCCGATGCGATGCCCTGCGAGCTCCGTCACCAGCCGTCGCCCCTCCAAGCGCGCGCGCTCCAACCGATTCGGTCGGACATCTTCCGCCCACAGCGATTCCGAGATATCCACGGCCAGCACGACGCTCAACGCGCGCGTCTGCTGCTCGACTTCCTGCGCCCCCCATTGCGGACCCGCCAAAGCGAGGCCGAGCAGCGCCAGCGTCGTCGCGATCAGAGTTCCACGGCGCGCGGGCGATCCCGGCAAGTCGATTCGAGTCAGGCGCTCCAGCATGCCCATGCTGCCCAGAAGGTCGAGCGCGCGCCGGCGTTTGTGATACCAGGCGGTCAGAAGGACGATGCCCAGCGTCGCGCCGATGACGCTTGCCCAAATCCACGCTGGATATTCGAACCTCATTGCATCCCTCGGGCTCTCATACGTATAGCGGGTACCGCCGGGTTCGTAAGGTCCACTCCGCCAGGAGCAGCAGCGCGGCGAGGATCACGAACGGACGATAGCGTTCACTGAACTCGACATAGCTGCGGACGTTGACCGGCGTTTTTTCCAGCTCGTCGATCTGGCGATAAATCTCATCGAGAGCGCGAGCGTTGGTCGCCCGGAAGTACTGCCCACCCGTGATGCTCGCAATGCGCCGCAGCAGTTCCTCATCGAGCCTTACGGGCATGTTCGCGTACTCGGTTCCGAACGGCCCTCGTCCGATCGGAACCGGAGCAACACCCTCGCTGCCGACGCCGACCGTGTACGTCTTGATATCGTAGGCCGCCGCCGCGCGGGCGGCCGTGACCGGATCCACCTCACCTTGATTGTTCTCGCCGTCCGTCAGCAGGATGACGACCTTCGAAGCGCCCGGAGTTCGCCTGAGCCTGTTCGTGGCCGTCGCGAGCGCGGTCCCGATCGCCGTTCCGTCTTCCAACATATTGACGTCCAGGTTCTGGATCGCGTCTTCCAATATCGGATAGTCCATGGTCACGGGAACTTGTGTCAGCGCCTCTCCAGCGAACGCGACAAGCGCGATGCGATCGTACTTGCGGTTACGGACGAACTCGAGAACAGTGCTCTTGGCGACCGTGAGCCGGTCGTTGGGCTGCATGTCGAGCGCCAGCATAGAACTGGACACGTCGACCACCAAAGCTATGGCGATTCCCTCGGCCTCGACCTCAACGGTCGCCTCGCCCGTTCGTGGCCGCGCGAGGGCGATGACGAGGGCCAGCATGGCGAGAGCTCTCAGAATGTACGGCATCTGCGCGAGCCAACGGGTTAACCCACGGCCCGCGCGCGCGGCCGCGTCACCGCGCGAGTAACGAAAACCAGCGTTCTTCCCGCGCCACAGAAACCAGAGCGGAAACAGCGCCAGCAGAGCGAAAGCCCAGGGAGACTCGAAAGTCATCGCTCAGTCACCTTCTCCATCTTTCGTTTCTTCCTGTTCATCGCCATCCACCGGATCAACCTGCCGATCCAGCCCGAGGAACGCTTCCAGCTCACCAGCTTCACTATCACCGTACACCACTTCATCTTCCGCCGTTTCAAACAGGACCGTCGCCTCCTCCGGCTCGGGCTCCTCGAGCTCCGGTGGCTCGAACTCGATGACCCAGCCGCGGGTCACTTCCAGCGCCTCGATCGCCCGCTCGGCCGGTGCGCGATGGCGGGCGAACTTCACGAGATCCGCCTCGCCGAGCAGCCGGCGGAGCGTCTCGCGGGCCCCCTCATCCATCCCGTCGGACATCGCCACAGCCAGCAGCTCGCTGCTCGTCATATCGAGACCCCAGGCAGGGTACGATTCGGCGATGAACACGCGGAGGATCATCGCCAGGACTGAATAGAAGCCCCGGTATTCTCCGACCTCGATCAACCCGCTGGCCGCCAGGGCTTCCAGCGCCTCCAGCGCCCTTTGGCGGGGTGGCTTCGCCGGCGGACGTGGCATGACTTGGGCGGCGGCGTTACGCCGTCTGAGAAAGACGCTGAGCGCCAGCAGCACGGCCAAAGCCAAACCCGCCCCCGCGAGCTTCTCGGCCGTGCTCCAGTTCCCGCCCAGCACGCCGAGGGCGGGCTTCAGGGCGAGCGTGTCCGGATCGGCCTCCGCCGGCAAGACGGAGGTGACGCGAACGCTCACACCGGGCAGCGGGATCGCTAGCTCGACGCCGCCCTGCTCGATGATGATCTCGGCCGCTGGCAGGAGCAGCTCGCCGACCCTCCAGGCCGTCAGCTCGTAGACGGCGAGTCGTGGGCCGCCGGCCTGATCGCCGAATTCCTGTGGTGGCCCCGACGCGATGATGATGCCGGTATCGGGAAGCTGCGGGAAACGGACATCACCGGCTGAGACGCCCGACACAGATAGCGTGAGCGTGAAGGGGTCGCCGATGGTGAGCGAGTCGGGCTCAACGACCGCCTGCACCTCGGGCTCGGCGAGGCTTGCCGAGTCCTGTAGCGCGAGAGCCATCGCGGCGACCAGGAGAAATGAGCTCATCGTGCCAGCTTGTGCTCCCGCGCGCGGAAGAAGGCGATCAGAGGACCCACATAGGATCTATCGGTCCGGACGTCTATATGGTCGATCGACAGCCGCCTGAGCATACGCCGGAGCTTGCCTTCATCCTCAGCTACGAGGTGTTCGAACTGTTCGCGAACGGAGCGGCTTCCCGAATCGAAGACGACACGCGCGTCGCTCTCGGCATCTACCAGCTGCAGGTATCCTACATCGGGTAGAGACTGCTCTCGCGGATCGGACACCGTGACGGCGACCAAGTCGTGGTGGCGGCTGATTACCTTGAGCGCGTGCTCGAATCCCTCATCGAAGAAATCGGAGATCAGGAAAACGATGGACCGATGGCGCAGCAGCTGGCCCACGTAGTTCAGAGCGGTCGTGAGATCGGTGCCGCGCCCGGTCGCCTCGAACGCCAGCAAGTCACGGATGAGGCGCAGAGCGTGTTTGCGCCCCTTCTTCGGCGGTACGAACTTCTCGATCCGATCCGTGAACAGCAACAGGCCGACCCGGTCGTTGTTCTTGATCGCGGCCATCGCGACTACCGCGGCGATCTCCGCCGCCACTTCTGCTTTGAAGCGCCCACGCGTCCCGAATTGTTCCGAGGCGGAGAGATCCACGGCAAAGAGCACGGTGAGCTCGCGCTCCTCAGAATACTTCTTCACGTAGGGGTGTCCCATGCGGGCGGAGACATTCCAGTCGATGGCACGGTACTCATCGCCGGGCGTGTATTCGCGCACCTCGGCGAACTCCATACCCTGCCCTTTGAATACCGACTGGTACTCGCCGCTGAAGAGGGTGTTGACTAGACCTCGTGTCCTGAGCTCGATCAGCTTGACCTGCCGCAGCACTTCGCGCGGTACGCCCGGCGATCGAGTATCCCCTTCCATGTGGGGCTAGGGAACCTCTACGGCCTCGAGCACGCGCCGCACGATTTCGTCCGAGGTCACCTCCTCCGCCTCCGCTTCGTACGTGACGATGATCCGGTGGCGGAGCACATCCGGGGCGATTGCCTTCACGTCGTCCGGGATGACGTAACCGCGGCCGTGTAAGTAGGCGTGGGCGCGGCTGGTCTGGGCCATGTAGATCGTCGCCCGCGGGGAGGCTCCGTACTCGATGAGTGGAACCAGCTCCGGTAAGCCATACTGGTCCGGCGAGCGCGTAGCGTGAACCAGATCGACGATGTAGTCGCCGATCTTGTCATCCATGTACAGCTTGCTCATTTCGGCCCGCGCTCGGAGGATCGCTTCCGGACCGGTGACCGCTTCGATCGGAATCAGCTCCCCTCCGGACATCCGCGTCATGATCTCTTTCTCTTCATCACGCGAGGGGTAATCGATCGTGACCTTGAACATGAATCGGTCGATCTGCGCCTCCGGAAGCGGGTACGTCCCCTCCTGCTCGATCGGGTTCTGCGTGGCGAGCACCAGGAAGGGCTCCTCCAGATAGAAGGTCTGGCCGCCGAAAGTGACTTGTTTCTCTTGCATCGCCTCCAGCAGAGCCGACTGCACTTTAGCCGGCGCGCGGTTGACCTCATCGGCCAGGATGATGTTGGCGAAGATCGGGCCTTTTCTAGGCGTGAATTCGCCGGTCTTCTGGTTGTAGATCATTGTCCCGATCAGATCCGCCGGCAGGAGATCGGGAGTGAACTGGATGCGCTGGTAGGTCGTGCGCACGGTCTCCGCGATCGACTTGATCGCCAGCGTCTTGGCCAGTCCTGGAACGCCTTCCAGCAGGACGTGGCCGCCGGTCAGCAGGCCCAATATGATGCGATGGACCATGTGTTCCTGTCCGACGATGCGCTTGCTGACCTGACCTGCGATGGCATCGGCAAGCTCGAGCCCCGCCGTGCCAACCGGAGCCACACCCGTCGGTTGCTGCTCTTCCAGCCTCAGTTCGTCGGCCATAGGATCACGCATAGGAACTCTGGGTGTCGGGCGCAACCATCGCGCTCATGACAGTTATCGTTTCAGGCGCGCGCCCTTGTCTTCGATTCTCAGGATCCAGGCCGCCAGCACACCGGGCCGGATACGCTCGCTGCGACCGGAGACATCGAGGTCGGAGATCGAGCCGTCGTCGGGGCCCGGTGCCTCCGCGAGTTCCGTCCTATAGTTCTTAACGCGATCTCGCCAGGTTTGCCAGTTCGACGGCCTGAGGTCAACCCAGCCTCTCGAGATCACCCAGTCGTCGAGTGGCGCGCCGGGCGGCGGCCGCACCTTGATCACCGGGCCGCGGAGGACCTCCTCGCCGTTGGGTTTGAGTATCGCGAGGCCGGCGGATAGGATGGCGACCCGCAGATCTGGATCTTCCTGCACGAGCTCGTCGGCCTGGCTCGCCGCTCGCTCCGGCTCGAGCTCATGCACGGCGCCGAGGGTGCCATATAGACGCTCGAGCAAGTGAGCCTCGAATAGGAGCTTTGTGAGGCGCGGCGGTCCGAGAAACTCGAAAGCCACGCTGCGGCGTCCGAACTCGTTCTCGAGCTCCTCCATACGACGCAGGGCCAGCTCGCGAAGCACGCCGCCCCGGTAGGTTGGGCCCATGGCGGCGCCGTCGAGAGCCGAGACGATGTCGAGGCCGGTGGTCTGGCCACGCACCTCCCTGATGACGGCGTCGGCTATGTCTTCCGGCGTGACGAGCTCCATCATACCGAGAGTCGAGATCGTCTCGAACTCGTCGCGACTGAAGAAGCCGTTCTCACCCGCATCCAGGTAGACGGCCTCGAGCGGCCCTTCGAGCGTCGTCCAGGCGACGCGGTCGTCGTCGAATGCCTGCCTCAGCTTCAACGCTTTCGTCGCATCGTAACGCTCCATCGGAACGCCCCGCCGCAGAATCGGCCCCGCGCCGATTCCCTTCCACGAGATCGCGGCGGCGGGCTTGATCTCTTTCACCGCCGGAGCGCCCGGAGTTCTCGCCAGCAGAAATAGCAGGTGCGAGTGCGCGCCCGCGACTCCGGCCTTCGCCATCAGCATATTCGACGGGCGCTGCTCGGAATGGGTGAACGGCACGTTGAGACCCATCCCACCCGTCCCCGTGGTGCCAACCTTCAGATAGAAATCGGTGCTGCCGTCTCGGAGGGCCGAAAGCAGGATGTGGACGTGCCGGATCAGCTGCGGCATGTACTCCGTCGCGAGGTGCCGTCCTACGAGGTCGGCCACATCCTCGCCGCGCTCGATGGCGCCGCGCAGCCTTTCGCCGCTGCGGAACAGGTTTTGGTAGGCGATCGCGGTGGCCGTGTTCACGCAGTCGATGACGATGTCCGGCTTCTCCCTCACGAACAGCTGGTAGAGGTAGAAGCGCTCGAGCCGCGCCTTATCGAGCGGCGCGTAGAGGTCATCGAGAAATCGTTGGCGCTTCTCCGGTGACTCCAGGATCTCATCCCGGCTGAGATCCTTGTAATCCTCGGCGACGAAGACATCGCCCCAATGACCGACGATCTCCGTCACGCCGCCACCTTCCTTCACCAGGCGGGTCGCTCCCTTTTCCGCCTCCTTGCACGTCAGGGCGGTAATCGCCAGCCGCGCGGGCCGGTCCTCCAGCAGCCGCCGGGCGATGGCCATCCCCACGAGGCCCGATCCTCCCAGGATCAGAATACGAGAGTTATGTACTTCCACCCGGTTCTCCCGAACTTATGGCCGCTTTCACAGCCTCAATCTCCTCCTCGCTGAGGTCGCGCCATTCGCCCGACGCGATCCCGGCTAGCTCTATCGGTCCAAAGGCTGTGCGGACGAGCCGTTTCACGCGTACGCCGAGCGCGTCCATCATGCGCCGGACTTCGCGTTTGCGCCCCTCGCGCATCGTGAGGTGCACGATGCGACGCACAGCCGGCCCCGACCGCTTCGGCTGCGTCCCCGCCGCAACCCTCACATCTTCAGCTCGAGCGACGCCGTCCTCGAGGCGCACGCCACGCTGCAGCCGCCTGGCTTCCGTCTTACCGAAGTCGCCCTCGACCTCCAATCGATACCTGCGAGCGAGCCCGTAGCGGGGGTGCAGCAGCCGGTTGGCCGCCTCACCGTCGTTGGTGAAGAGCAGCAGCCCTTCGCTCAGGCGATCGAGGCGCCCGACGTGAAACAGATGGCGGAGCTGTTTCGGCAGCAGCGAGTAAACCGTCGGCCTGCCGCGGTCATCCACACGCGCGGATAGGTATCCCACCGGCTTGTACATGGCAATCCAGCGGGTCGGTTGGAGCTTAACTCGTCGGCCGTCGACACGCACCACGTGCTCGCCCGGGACCACGCGGCTACCGAGCTCGGTAACCACGCTCCCGTCGATGCTGACCCGGCCTTCTATGATGAGGCGCTCGCACTCGCGCCGCGATGCCACACCCGCGTGTGCCAGATACCTCTGGAGGCGCACGCTACGCCCGTCAGCCGGCCGTGCCGTTCCCACCCTCGGCGGACTTCGCGATCTGCAGGTTCTCGGGCCTGGGCAGATCGGCAAGCGTCCGCAATCCGAAGTGATCGAGCAGCTTCTTGGTCGTTCCGTAAAGCATGGGTCGTCCGAGGCCTTCCGCTCGGCCGACTACCGCTATGAGGCCCCACTCCTGCAGATTCCGCAAGACGCCGGCTGTATCGACGCCGCGCACCTCTTCGATCTCGACCCGGCTGACCGGTTGGCGATAGGCGATGATCGCCAGCGTCTCGAGCGCGGCGCGCGAGAGTCTGTAGTTGCGGGAGACCGAGTCGAAGCGTTCGAGGTAGCCCGCGTACTCGGGGCGCGTCAGTATTTGGTATCCGTCAGCGAGTGGATAGACCTGAAAAGCCCGCTCCTCCCGCTCGTACTCGAGCTGCAGCTCCTTGATCGCACCCTCGACATCCTGAGCGCCGAGGCCGTCGCTGGCGCGCGCGATCTCGGCCGCTGCCAGCGGGGATTCGCTCGAAAACAGGATCGCTTCAACTATTCTCGTCGTCTTCACGCGGATATACCCAGAGGTCTCCGAAGTGTCGTTCCTGCCTGAGCAGCACT
>CANPVX010000043.1 GCA_947581815.1 Candidatus Indicimonas acetifermentans
GATCCAGATCATGAAGGCCATGGCGTAGAAGCGGTCCTGCGTCAAGCCGTATGCGTCCATGTAGAGCCGCATACGCTGGACCGCCGACAACATGATCAAACCGATGAGCACCAGGAGCGTGACGGAGAGCGTCCGGAAGCGTGTCACATTCCGCGGGTTGCGCTGGTCGAGTAACCACTCCGTCCCGAGCAGCAGCGGCAACAGGAGCGTGGCAACCGTGACCAGCTCAAAGAAACCACCCCGGGCGTACTCAGCGTATGTGAGGCCCGCCGTTTCGAGAATCACCGCCTCGCCACCGAACAGGTAGCGGGCCTGCAGGCCCACGAACACCAGGAAGGTCAGGCTCAACGCTCCTAAGGGGATTCCCAGCTCGACGAAACCGAGTGCCGGTTTGTGCGGGAGCCTGGCGAGTGTCGTGCTTCCGAGTGTGAGGACCGGGTCGTTAGCCGTGGCGAGCGTGCGCAGGTAGCCGGTCGAGGTCCACGCGATGAATCCGGCCAGTAGACCGTGCGATGCGATAGTGGAGAAGCCCCAGTCCACCAACGATTGCACGATGCGCTCGAAGCCCGGGTCTGCCGACACCAGCAGCCCACCGAACACCAACAGGACAGGAACGGTCAGCGCCACACCGACCGCGGCGGCTCTCGCCCGTCGGCCGTGGCGGGACATCGCGTGCCAGTGGACATCGTCGGGCGTCAACATCAATGCTCCGGCGGCGGCGTTCACACCGCTGGCGGCGAGTCCCATGGCGTAGTCGGTGATGCGAGCGACGCGAAGACGAACGCCGTGCATTTGCAGCGCGGGGAGGGAGATGGCGCTGAGAATCGCGACGCCGTTCCAGAACTGCAGGAAGCTCGAGTCCCGCCAAGCAAAGCAGAGGGCAAAGAACATCACGGCAAGCAGGGGCCAACCCGTGATCTGAGTGCGGCCGTTCGCTGGGTCAGGGAGGAGGGCCCATCCGGCAGCGGCGGCCACACCGATCCACAACGGGAGATTGACGCCCCACGGTGTGGCTCTGAGCAGGGCATCGCCGAGGATTCCTAGGAGGGCAGCCAGCCCTAGGATGCCGAGGCCACGTCCGGCTGGCAGGCTCATAGGTACCTCCCCGGTTGTAGTTCTTCACAATATAACGTACTTTGCAATGTAAAGTCAAATCCGGTAACACCACGAACCGGGGCTGTTGGGGAAGGGTCTACACGGGGACGAACTAGCCAGGGGCTATGTAGATCAGCAGCACCTGCCACAGGCTGCGGCGGTGAACTTCCACGATCATTCCGCCCGCAACGCGAGCATGGGATCGACCCGTGTGGCTCGGCGCGCTGGCAGATAGACCGCGAGCCCGGCGATGCTCACGAGTAACGTAAGAACCACTCCATATGTTAGCGGGTCGCTGCTCGTGATGCCGTAGAGCATGCTCGACATCAGTCTAGTCGTTGCCAACCCACCACCCAACCCGAGCACGACACCGAGGAGCGCCACCGTCATGCCCTGTCTCACCACCATGCCCTCGATCTGTTGGGACGTGGCGCCCAAAGCGATCCGGATACCCAGCTCCCTCGTCCGTTGAGTCACTACATAAGACAGCACCCCGAACACGCCGAGGGCCGCCAGCGCCAGCGCTATGCCGGCGAACGAGCCCAAAAGCATCATCGACCAGCGGGCTGAGGCTACAGATTCGCCCAACACATCTTCCATCGTCCGCATGCTTGTGATGGGCAGTGAAGCGTCCAGCGCGCGGATCTCGCTACGCGCCGCCCGCGCTACGGCCGTCGGGGCCGCCTCCGTGCGGATCACGAAAGAGAACTCCCTCCAGTACGGCATCATGGCGTGGGGTACGTAGATGTTGAGCAGGGGATCGCTGTCCAACCCCGCGTCTTTCGTGTCTCCCACGATGCCGACGATCGTGGCGTCTTCGAACAGTCGGTTGTCGGGAGCGCCCAGGTAGATTTTCTCGCCGATGGGATCGCCATCGGGCCAGAAGTTCTTGGCCAGCGATTCGCTGATCACCACCGAGCGCTGTCCGTCCAGGCGGTCCGCCGCAGTCAGCGGGCGCCCCCGGATCAGCGGGATGCCCGCAGTCTCGAAGTATCCGGGGCTGATCACGCGATAGGGCACGGCGGGTGGAGTCTCACCCTCCGGCAGCGGGCGGCTGAAGATGTTGAACCACGCTCCTACGCCGCGACCGCTCACAGGAAGCCGGCTGACTATTGCCGCCGATCTGACACCTGGAAGGCTCTCGATTCGCTCGAGGCTGGTCGCGAAAAATTCCGGCCGGGATTCCCCGACCGCGACGCTGAAAGTCAGCAGGTTCTCCGTGCGAAGCCCCGGGTCGACCTTCTGAAGCAGTCCGAAGCTCCTCACCAGCAGTCCCGCTCCGGCGAGCAGCATCAGCGCTAGCGCGACCTCGGACACCACGAGTGCGCTGCGTGACCAACCCCGCCTGGCGCTCGAGCGCGTGCCCTCTCGCAGCGCTCCACCCGGGCCCATCTTGGAGAGCTGCAGCGCCGGCACGATGCCGAACGCCAGCCCCGAGACGAGGGCGATGGCCAGGGTGAACAGCAGAACGAGGGGGTCGAGGCCGATCTCCTCGGTCCGCGGTAAGCCGCCGGGCAGTGTGGCCATCAACAGCTTGAGCACTGCGAACCCGACCAACACCGCCGCTGCCCCGCCGGCTACCGACAGCACCAGGCTTTCGGTGAGTAGTTGGCGAACCAGCCGCCCGCGATCCGCGCCCAGCGCGTTCCGCACCGCGATCTCCTCACGGCGCCCCGAGGCTTTAGCCAGGAACAGATTGGCCAGGTTCGCGCACGTTATGAGCAGAAGGAAACCAACCGCTCCCATCAGGACCCACAACCGCGTCCGCACATCGGCAACCAGCGTGCTCCGAAAGGGAAGCACGTTGATCCGCAGGTCGGTGTTGAACAGCGCATGCTCGGTTCGCAGCCTCGATGCGATCGTCTCCATCTCAGCGCGTGCGCCCTCCACCGTCTCGCCCGGCCTCAGTCGCGCGATCGCCTGCAGGAAGTATTGATCCCTGTTTGCCCGAAATTCCCCCGAGAACTGGTAGGGAAGCCAGACGTCAACGCTTCCATCCGGGAAGCGGAAGTCGGGAGGCATCACTCCGACGACGGTCCTCGGCCTTCCGTTTAGCGTCAGGCTCTGGCCGATCGCACCGACGTCGCCGCCGAAGAGGCGCTGCCAGCTGGAGTAGCTCAAAACGACCACCAGCTCGGCGTCGGACTCCTCGTCCCCCTCGACAAGCGTCCGCCCGAGTAACGGCGCCCTGCCGAGCACAGCGAAGAGGACGCCAACCTCGCCGACATAAGAGAGCGTCTGCGGCTCACCTCTACCCGTCAGTGTGCCCTGCCCACTCGACCACCCGCCCATCCCGCTGAACGACGTCGCCTGCTCCTGCCACGCGAAGAAGCTTGCCGCAGAGGTGCTGCCGAGCTCGTCGGGGCTTCCATCGAGCTGCCCCTCTCCCAGCGCTACAAGCTGCTCGGGTTCGCTGAACGCCAACGGCTTTAGCAGCACGCCGTTGACCACGCTGAAGATGGCGGTGTTGACTCCAACGCCGAGGGCGAGGGTGAGGATGACTACGGCGGCGAAACCGCGATTCTTGAGCAGCAAGCGACCAGCCTGGCGCATGTCTTGAGTGAGGCTATCGATCATGCTCGATCCTGGTGGCGAGGGTGGGTGTGGGCGATTGGAACGGTGTATTATCGTGCACTACGGACTAGTGTCAAGGATTTAAGGACACGCCCCACCAGGTCCCAGAACTCCTTGTCCTCACGCGGAATCGGTTCGACCTCCTTCTTAAGCTTCGGGGTTTATTGTGCAAGAGCTGTGGGTGCGCGCCGACTGCTCGCCGCTTAGATTGCGGGCCTCACCGACAACATGGAGAACGGGAGATATGTACCGCACAGCAAGCGCAGTGCTGGTCGCCGTCGCGCTCATCTCATCCGCGTCGTGCGGCGGGGAAGGCGAACGCGGCAGGATCCAGGGCGCCTCTGATGAAGGCGTGCAGCCGCTCTACGACAACCTGGGATCGCTCCATCACGAGATCACGACGAGCGTTCCGCAGGCGCAAAGCTATTTCGATCAGGGGCTGAGGCTCCTCTACGCGTTCAATCACGCCGAGTCGGTGCGCGCCTTCGAGGAGGCTGAGCGGCTCGATCCGTCCTGCGCGATGTGCGCCTGGGGTGCGGCGCTGGCTTCCGGGCCGAACATCAACGACCCGTTGGATGCGGAGAGAGCGGAAGCGGCTTACGCGGCGATCCAGCGGGCACTGAACAACGTCTCGAACGCGAGCCCACGCGAGCGGGCGTTCATCGAGGCCATGGCGCTTCGCTTCGCGGCCGAGCCGACCGAGGACCGGGTGAGCCTCGATTCCGCCTACGCGCAGGCGATGGCCGAGCTCGCCGCGAATTACCGCGGCGATCTCGATGCGCAGGTGCTGTACGCCGACGCGTTGATGAACTTGAGCCCGTGGTACTACTGGACCGAAGACGGCGCGCCGCGCCCGGCGACGGAAGAGATCCTCGCTAGGCTCGAGTACGCGATGACAGAGAATCCCGAGCACCCCGGCGCGTGCCACCTCTACATCCACGCTCAGGAGGCCCACGACCCGTACGCGGCCGTCGAATGCGCCGAGCGACTCGCCACGCTGATGCCCGGGGCCGGACACGTCGTGCATATGCCCGGCCACATCTACATAAGGGTGGGCCGCTACGCCGACGCGATCGAAGCGAACCGGCACGCCGTGCACGCAGACGAATCGTATTTCGAGGGTCCACAGGTCAACCGGCGCGGGATCTACCCGCAGGGCTACTACCCTCATAACTACCACTTCATGAGCTTCGCGGCCTCGATGGCGGGGCAGAGCGAGACGGCGATCTACGGCGCGCGGAAGGTAGCCGAGAAGGTCGGGCCGGAGGTCGCGCGCGAAGTCGGTTGGCTCGAGGCAATCACGCCGGTCGTCTACTGGACTCTCGTCACCTTCGGCCAGTGGGACCAGATCTTGGCCGAGCCGCTCCCGCCCGAGGACCTGCGCTTCTCCCTCGCCATGGCCCACTACGCCCGGGGGGTCGCCTTTGCCGCCAAAGGCGAGGGGGCCGACGCGCGGGCGGCGCTGGACCTGGTGACCGAGGCAGCCGCGAACTTCCCCGAGGGCGACAACAAGACGGCGCTCGAGATCGCGCAGCACTCTCTGGCGGGCGAGATCGACCTGCGCGGCGGCGATCCGAACGGCGCCATAGCTCATTTCGGGATTGCCGCGGAGCTGGAGGACGGTCTCACTTACAGCGAGCCACCCACTTGGTACTATCCGGTGCGCCAGTCTCTCGGTACCGCGCTCCTCGGGGCCGGCCGAGCCGAGGACGCTGAGCGGGTTTATCGCGAAGACCTGGAGCGCTTTCCCGACAACGGCTGGTCGCTGTATGGGCTCTACTCGAGCCTGGAGGAGCAGGGGAAAGCCGAGGAAGCGGAGGAGGTCGAGGCTAGGTTCCAGATCGCCTGGCAGAACGCCGACGTAACGCTCACCGCGTCGCGCTTCTGAGCGGGCTTTCGAGACGTCGGGGTACGCAACGCTCGCGGCGCCATCTAGCCCGCTCGCGAGTTACGCTCGAGGTCACTCGGCGCCTCCCCATCTCTTCAAGCGGCACCCAAGGTAGTCGATGGTGCCGGCACCCGTATCCGCGCGCAGGAAACCGTCCCGCACTGCATCTCGTCTATATATTAGGGAGCGCCTGTACGTATCTTGTCATATATAGACGCGCTCGCCCATCGACACTGTAGAACCGCTTACACTTTGCCCCCGAAGGGGCTTCCACTCAGCCGCCGCCAGAGGATATGTACCGGACCTGCATCTACTGCCAGCGCGACCTGGGCTCGAACCAGGTGATCGAGCGCTTCCCGGTCGGAGGCCGCCTCGCCTTCGACTCGGCGCAGGGGCGGCTGTGGGTCATCTGCGAGCGCTGCCGGCGCTGGAACCTGAGCCCCATGCACGAGCGCTGGGAGGCGATCGAGGAGTGCGAGCGCCACTTCCACGACACGCCGCTACGCTTCTCCACGGACAACATCGGCCTGGCACGGCTGCCGGAAGGGCTCGAGCTGGTCCGAGTCGGGAAGCCCGTGCGCGAGGAGTTCGCTGCCTGGCGCTACGGCCGCCGGTTCATCCAACGGCGGATCCGCAGCATGATCAAGGTCGGCGCGCAGGTCGCTGGCTACGCCGCCGCGATGTACGCGGGCTTCTTCATCATCTTCTTCATCGGCGACGATCAGAACCGGGTGGTAGCCCGCGTGCGAGACGATGAAGGGAACCGGCTGCGGGTGACCCGCAAAGATTTGAAGAGGATCGAGCTCAACCGGGCCGACACGCGGCAAGGCTGGTCGCTCAGGGTGTCGTACAGGCCGTGGGAGAGGATCGGGCTGCTAGGCGCACGAGGGAAGGGCAAGCGACAGACGGTCGACATAATGGGCGCCAACGCCATGTCGGCGGCGGGGCTCATACTGCCGAAGATCAACTCGTTCGGCGGGTCCAGTAATCAGATCAAGAGCGCGGTGAAGCGCATCGAGGAGGCGGGGAGCCCGGAGCGCCTCTTCGCGCTCACGACTCCAGAGCTCCCCCGCTGGGACAAGGCTTATCGGATCAAGCACATGGATGCCGACGTGCGGCTCGCACTCGAGATGGCCGCGCACGAGAACACCGAGCGTATGGCTTTGGAAGGTGAGCTGGCGGTGCTGGAGGAAGCGTGGAGGGAGGCGGAGGAGATCGCGGCTATCTCCGATAAACTGCTCATCCCTAAGAGCGTCGAGGATTTCATCAGCAGGCACAAGGCGCGGATACTGGGGGAAGGTTAATGCGGGTGGGTCACTCCGAGGTCGCGGGCGCGGGGCACGGGGCGCGGGCGATGACGAAGCGTCGACGTCATGCTAGAGACGCGCGCCCGTGGCGGGCGTTCGGTCTCGTAGCCTTACTAGCGCTCGGTTCCACGGGTACGCTGGTTGCCCAGACCCCAGAGCTGTATGAGCGCGCCCAGGCCGATCTGGCGAGCTCCGACACGGCCGCCGCACTGGCATCCCTCCGACAACTGACCGAGGACGAGCCGAATTACGCTCCCGGTTGGGGACTGCTCGGTCGCGTGCTCACAGAGATAGCGAGCGGTGTCGGTACGGATTTCAAGGAGCGCCGCGAGGCGGAGGAGGCGCTCCGGCGCGCCATCAAACTCGACTCCGGCAGCCCGATTTATTTCGCTTCCCTGGGAAAGTTGATGCGGAAGCAGCAGATATACCTCGACGCGCGACGCATGCTGAATCGGGCCATCTCGAAGCTAGAGGAAGATCCGTCGCGGTTGACGCCCGAAGAAACGGCGGAGCTCTGGTTCCAGCGCGGCCTCTTCCTCGAGGACGAGTATCTCGATGGCTGGCACTTCCACACGATGCAACCGCTCCCACCCGTGGTGACGCCGGAATGTTCCCAGTTCGGCAGCTTCTGCATGAACTTCGCGCGCCCCAAGAACTTCAACGAGTATTTCTTGCGCGCGCAAGATCTGTCGGAAGACGCCGATGACGAATTCAGAGCTATGGTAGAGGCGTTCGAGAAAGCCTTGGAGGCCGACTCCGCCCACGCCGGAGCCTTTCGGCGGCTGGCCATCCACTACGTCGACCGCGGCGATTACGGACAGGCAACCGGGCTCGCCCGCAAGTTCATCGGTTGGGCGCCGGAGGAGCCGTGGGGATACCTCATCCTCGGACTCGTTTACCAGCGCACCGGTCGAGACTCTTTGGCCGAGCTGCAGTTCGACCGCGGCATCGCCAACGCTTCCGATGAGATCGCGAGCCACTATCGAGATGTGTCGAACTTGTTGCGCGTGGCGCTGGCCGACGCCTATGACCGGGCGCCGGAGAACCAGAGGAAACAGCTCGAGGACGTGCTATGGCGACGGTCCGACCCGCTCTACTTGACGTCCGAGAACGAGGTCCGTGTCGGCCATCTCGCCCGGGTCGCCTACGCCGACATCATGTTCGAGGACCCTGCCGAGGGCACGTGGGGAGCGGACACGGAGCAAGGCGTGATTTACGCGCGCTACGGTGAGCCCGCTCGCATTTGGAAGATCCGACGCGATCCAAGGCTCGAGGCGTCCTCTCTCACCTCGGTCGGCGCGAGCGGCGGCGGCCGTTGGATCTTTTGGAACTACGGCTGGGAGATACCAAACTTCATATTCCAGAAGGTGAGCCGCTGGCGCCACATCAGCCACGTGACTACCAGCTACTCGAAGGGGGCCGAAGACGAGATTCGGGCGAGCGTTCCCGCCGTGTTCACAACCAGCTTCGAGCTTGTTGATCTTCCTGCGCAGATGGCTCGCTTCAAGGGCCCCGTCGAAGGGGGGGGGGTTGTCGAGGTCGATTTCTACGCTGCTATACCCGCCGCCTCCATCCTGCTGCCACTAGCCGCAACTGCGGACAGCCTCGACTCCGGCTTCTTCATTTTTGCTGGACCGGCCTATAACACGGTTGTGAGCCAGAGGCTGCGTTTGGCGCTCAAGCAGCAGCCGCAACCCATCAGCTTTTCGACCGCCTTGCCGCCCGGTCGCTATGAGTACCGACTGGAGGCTCGGGCGTCGACAGAGAAAGCGGCGGCGCGGCGCGGCGAGCTGGAGCTGATCGCGTTCCCCGAAGACTCGCTCGCCTTGAGCGACATAGTACTGGCCCGGTCAGTTGCGCCTAAGACGCGGGATCCCGGCCAGCGGCGCGATTTCGCGATTCGCGTAAACCAGAACAGCGAGTTCGAGAATGACGATCCCTTTGCCCTTTACTGGGAAGTCTACGGCCTGGAGTCGGACCGCGACGGAATCGGCCAATACGAGCTGGTGATCAGCGTTTCGGACGCCGAAGGGAAGGGCGTCTTTGCCAGCGTGATTGGAGCGTTGGGCAGCCTGGTCGGTGCGGGTGATGATAAAGACGGCGAGCTCGTGTTCGAGCGGACGGTCGAGGTGCGGGGCGACCGCGTGCCGGACTACCTGGAGCTCACTCTGAGCGACGAACCGGGCTTATATCGCGTTCGGATTCGGCTGACGGACAGACTCTCCGGCGAGACAGCCGAAGCCGAGCGGACCTTCCGCCTAGTTTCTCCGTAGTTCGGTGTTCGGTATTCGGTATTCGGTGGTCGTGAGGGCAGAAGATAATAAGTGCAGCCGACATGATCGACGTAAAGCTCACAAATAGCGGCGATCCCTTTGAGTTCGATGTGGCGGTCCGGGAGGGCGACACAGAGACTCGGCATCGCGTGACGATGACGGAGTCGACCTATCGCGCGCTCACAAGTGAGGGCGTGGGCCCCGAGCGCTGTGTGGAAGCCGCCTTCCAATTCCTACTCGATAGAGAACCCAAGGAATCCATTCTTTCCAGCTTCGATATCACTGTCATCTCCAGATATTTTCCGAGCTTTGAAGACGAGATCAGCCACTACCTGTAGCTGACCGCCGTCGCAGACACTAGCCGAGGCGCCCGTCGGCCGGGATCGGAGCCCTGCCCGCCGCTCGGCCGCCCCGTTCAACGGGGGCCTGGCGAAGGCGCGGCCGGGCTCGAAGCAGCTCCGCGGTTGGCTGGGGGAGGCTGGCGGGGGTGCGAGCGTAACTCGCGAGCGGCCTCTTCGGCGCCCAAGTCCCCGAGCCCCGCACGCGAGCGGTGAAGCGAGCCCCCTCGCCGCCGACCCCTCCAACCCGCCTAGTCCCGAACCCGTACAAAAAACGCCAGGCAACCCTTTGAACCTTTTACCCACCTAATCACGTAGGGGTGGGCAAGAAAGGTGGATCTGATATATCTTGTCTCGAATTTGTCCAGCGTCATACATAGAAATCAGTGTAACATAACGCACCTTCTGCGCTGCGAGGGCGACAATATAATATGAGCAGAAAGACGGTTCTCAGGGTCGTCGCGATTCCCGCGATTCTGGTCGTCGGGTTCCTGGGCATGCAGGGACTGGGCTCGACCAAGAAAGAGACCAACAAGAGAGAGTTCGAGCCTGAGGCGAGGGCTGTCGAGACCCAAACACTGGTCTTCGGCGAGCTGGCGCTTCAGATCGAAGGGGATGGCGTGATCGAGTCGGAGCGCAAGCTCGAGATCGTCTCGGAGGCGACAGGCAGGGTTACGTTCGCCAAGAACAACCTGAAGGACGGCACCTTCGTCCGCGCGGGCGGGGTCGTGATGAAGGTCGATTCACGGGACGTGGAGAACAGCCTCTTCTCGCTGCGCTCGGAGTATCTGAACGCCGTGGCGACGCTCCTCCCGGACCTGCGGATCGACGACGCACGTATCTACAAGCGCTGGTTCGACTACTTCAACACCATCGACATCGATAAGCCCGTGCCGGAGCTGCCGGAGATCACGAACGCGCAGGAGAAGATCAAGGTCAGCGCCAAGGACATCATCGGGAAGTACTACGCGGTCAGGAACCAGGAGATACTGCTCTCGAAGTACGACATCCGGGCGCCCTTCGACGGCTACGTCACGTCCAGCGGAGTGATCGAGAACAGCTTCGTCTCGCAGGGCCAGCTGCTGTTCACGCTGAGCGACGCCGAGAACCTCGTCGTTCCCGTGCCACTGCTCATCGAGGAGAGCAAGGAGCTCGACTTCTCGACGGCTCCCAGGGTGGCGATCTATGCCGATGAGAGTGGCGGCGACATGCTGAGCGGCCGGATCACTCGTAAGGAGACGAATGTCGACCGCAACTCGCAGACGCTCAACGTCTACGTGACGTTCACCAACAGGAGCCTCAATCCGCACTTCCTGCCCGGGAACTACGTGCACGTCGAGATCGCGGGTCGCGTGCTGCACGACGTCGCCGCGATCCCACGCCACCTGATCGACAACGACGGCTACGTCTACACCTACACGCTCGACGAAGGGACGCTGGGTCGTCAGCGGCTCGAGGTCGTGGCGCTGCAGGGCAACATGGCAATCGTCCGCAACGACGTCCCCGACGAGACGGTGATCGTGACGACCATTCTGCAGAAGCCGCTGGTCGGGATGGACATTCGCTCTCTGAACATGCCGGAGCTGCAGCCGCCGAGTACCGACCTCGCCGAGGGAGACACCGTCGAGCCGACGGCTGGCGGCGGGACGGCCGCGAGCCGGTCGGCACCGTGACGCTCTCGAACTTAAGGTCGATCGAATAAGCAACAAACCAATAGGTGCCCGTATACAATGCGCAAGGTCATAGAGTACTTCATTAAGCACTCGGTCATCACCAACTGGGTGATGCTGCTCATCTGTATGGCCGGTGTGTTCGCCCTCTTCAACCTGAACAAACGGCTCTCCCCCAAGTTCGAGGTGGAGCAGGTCGAAGTCGATGTCCCCTACCCGGGCGCGTCCGCCGTGGAGGTCGAAGAGGGGATCGTGGTGAAGATCGAGGAAGCCCTGCGGGGCGTCGAGGGAATAGAGCGGGTCTCCTCTTGGTCCTCCGATGGCTTCGGTACGCTGAACGTCGAGTACCCGCCCGACTGGGACATGAACCAGGCGGTGCAGGACATCAAGAACGTCGTCAACTCGATCAACTCCTATCCCACGGGCGCCGAGAAGCCCGTCGTCTACCAGACGACTCAGTGGAGCCGGGCCGTCATGCTCAGCATCTACGGCCCCGAGGATCTGCACACGCTGAAGCGCATCGTCGAGGAGTTCAGGGACGACCTGTTGAGCACGGGTAAGATCTCGAACATCCGGACCTGGGGCCTCCCAACGCGCGAGTTCGCCATCGAGGTCTCGCCCGAGAACTTGATCCGCTACAAGCTCACGATGTCCGAGGTCGCCGCGGCGATCCGCAACTCGAGTCTCAATATCTCGTCCGGCTCGGTGTTGACCGATCAGGAAGAGATCCTAATCCGCTCTTATAACACGAAGTACGAGGCGGCAGAGCTCGAGGAAATCGAGGTCATCTCGTCCATCAATGGCCAGCGCGTCCGCCTCATGGACATCGCCACGGTCGCGGAGCAGTGGCCGGAGAACGTCTTCTACTCCGAGTACAACGGCCGCCGCTCCGTCGGCTTCAACGTGATGTACAGCATCAACGAGGACGTGATCGAGATCACGGAGATCACGGATCGGCTGGCGGCGGAGTACGAGCAGAAGTACGCGGGGCTGGTGCAGTTCAACACCTTCATCAGGGACACCGAGGAGCTGGAGCAGCGCCTCGATCTGATGACGACGAACGGCATGATCGGCCTCGTCCTGGTGCTCGTGCTGCTCGGGATCTTCTTCAACCTGCGGATGTCGTTCTGGGTGGCGGTGGGCATTCCGGTCTCGCTGCTTGGGATGTTCTTCGTCCTGTGGCTGCTCGATATCACGATCAACGAGATGAGCCTCTTTGGCATCATCATGGTGATCGGCATCCTGGTGGACGACGGCATCATCATAGGCGAGAGCATCTATTCGCAATTTGAGGCTGGGAAGGAGCATATACAGGCGGCGATCGATGGGACGATGGACGTGATCAAACCGGTCTCGATCTCCATCGCCACGACTATCGTTGCCTTCACTCCATACTTCTTCTTCTACGGAGTGCTCGGGAAATACGTCTGGCAAATCGCCGCCGTCGTGATCATCTGCCTCCTCTTCTCGCTGGTGGAGGCGGCGATCCTGCTGCCCGCGCACCTCTCGCACTCGAGGGCGCTGGTGAAGCGGCCCGAAAGCCACGCCTTCCTGGCGGAATTGCGCAAGCGCACCGACCGCTTTCTGGCCTTCGTCCGCGATGGCCTCTACGGCCCGCTGCTCAAGTTCTGCCTGAGGAACCGCTGGGCGGTGAGCGCGGCGATGCTGGCGGTCCTCATGATGGTCGCGGGGGCGTTCAAGGGCCAGCATGTCAGGGCCCAGTTCTTCCCGGAGATCGAACCGCCCTACGCTCGGATCCAGGCAGAGGTCGCGGCGGGCACGTCGGCCGAGGTGGCGAACGGTATCCGGGCCCAGCTGATTGATAAGTCGCTGGCCTTCGCCTCGGAATGGGAGGACGAAGAGAACGGCGTGCCGAACCCCATCGAGAACTTCACCTCGTGGATGAGCGGCGGGTCGGTCAACATCTTCTTCGTGCTGCCCTCCGCCGCTGAGCGCGAGTACTCCGTCAAAGAGTTCTCGGACGGCCTGGCCGAGTACATCGGCACGCTGCCCGAGGCGGAGAACATCATCGTCGGCGGGTTCCACTTTGGTGGAACGCCGATCTCGGTGCGCTTCCAGAGCACCGATTACGAGCAGCTCCTCATGGCCAAAGATCTGCTCAAAGACGAGCTGCTGCAGATCGACGGCATCAAGGATATTCGCGACGACACACCGGCCGGCAACAGAGAGTTCATCGTCGCTTTGAAACCCACGGGGCGGGCCCTCGGCTTCACGGTCAGAGACCTGACCACCCAGCTACGGCAGGGGTTCTACGGCGAAGAGGTGATGCGGGTGCAGAGGGGTCGCGACGAGATGAAGGTCTGGGTGCGCTTCCCGAAGGAGGACCGCGTGTCGATCGCCCAGATCGAGAACCTGAAGGTGCGGACGCCCGGCGGCGACTACGTGCCCTTCAAGGAGGTAGCCGAGTACAGGATCGAGCGCGGAATAAGGCGGATCCGCCACGAGAATGGTCAGCGCTCTGTGACGGTGTTCGCCGACCTCGACTACTCCAAGAACGAGCTGCAGGTGGTCTTGGGTGAGATCAACGGCGAGGTCGTCCCGCGGGTGCTGGCGCAGGTCGAAGGCGTCAAGCGTCAGACCGGCACCGGCCAAGCGGCGGAAGTCGGGAAGATGGTGGGTTCCATGCGCTTCAGCATGACATTCGCCATGGTCGGGATGTTCACGATCCTGCTCTTCCTGCTGAAGTCGTACATTCAGACGCTGCTGATCATGAGCTTGATCCCGCTTGGGGTCATCGGCGCCGTAATAGGCCACTACATCATCGGCATCCCGGTGTCGATCCTGTCGTTCCTGGGGATCGTGGCGTTGGCGGGGATCATCGTCAACGACTCCGTGGTGCTGGTCGATCGCTACAACAAGCTGATCGCGAAGGGGATGGACGTCGCCGATGCGTTGTACGAATCAGCGAAGTCGAGGTTCAGACCCATCGTGCTGACGACGATCACGACGGCCGGCGGGCTCGCGCCGATCATCCTGATGCGGAGCGAACAGGGGCAGTTCCTCGTTCCGATGGCGGTGTCGGTCGCGGCCGGCCTGGTCTTCGGCACCGTGCTGACGCTGCTCCTGTTGCCGTCGGCGATCTACGCGATCAGCGATCTGAGAGTGTTGGCGAGGAGGCGGAGGAAGACGAGGCTGGAGCTGGAACCCGCGTACTCGTCGGGAGATTAGCTCGGCGCGACGTCACTGTTTGGTGAGCAAACCGGGGTCCTGGCGGGCCCCGGTTGTTTATATGGGGTACCGGGTGCCTGCAAGTGCGGAGGCGCCGGCGACCTCTCGCTTCACCGCTCGCGGGCGCGGCCGGTCTAGGGCGGCTGCCATCCGGCCCGCTCGCGAGTTACGCTCCGAGGTCATCCGGCGCCTCCCTGAGTTCGGGCGGTGCAGCGGGGCTTGTCAGGTCTGGCGTGAGAATACCTTCGACAGGTCGATCTCGCCGATAGTCGTACCCGCGGCAAGCACCGTCAGGCGCTCGGCGAAGATCGCGGGCTCCGTGCGGGCGGCGAAGTTACATACTTCGACCGTCTTCGTGTCCGGATCGACGATCCAGTATTGCTTGACGCCGTGGCGCTCGTACAGCTTGCGCTTGATCGTGCGGTCGCGCTCCGCCGTGCTTGGTGAAACGACTTCTACTACGAGATCTGGCGCTCCACGGATCCAGTCCTCGCCGATGATGTCGGAGCGCTCGCGGGAAACGTAGACGATGTCGGGCTGGACGCCCTCTGCAGAGTCTGGAAACTCCACACCCACCGGCGCGTAGAGCACCTCCCCGTATCCTGCCTCTTCGAGAAGCCGCACGAGCGCTGTGAAAAGCTTCTTGCTGACCCGCTGATGGCGCACCGTGGGAGCCGGAGTCACGTACAGCGCGCCCGCGATCGCCTCGTAGCGGTTGCCGTCCTCAGGCATGAGGAGCGTGTCTCGCCAGGTGATCCGCGTCGCCGACATACGTTCCACATTATACCTCCCGAGCGCGTCACGGGCGAGCGAAGCCCGTAAGCTTTCTGCTTACATATGCTCGGGAAGCATCAACAATAGCTCAAAAGGGGCCCGCGGGGCCCGCCTCACATCGGGCGGACCTACCGCTCCATCCGGCGGCGCAGTTCCTCGAACCAGTTCAGAACGATGACCAGCTGGTTCGATTCCTCGCTGCCCTTGATCAGCACGAACCGCTCGCCGTCCGGGCTGATGTCGTAGTTGGCGTGGCTGGAATTGGCTACGAACGCACCCTCAAAAAGCACCTCGCGGGCCCCCGTCCTGAACACCGGCTCGGTCTCGATGGCGACGGCCACGAACTTGTCGTCGTCGCGGTAGAACAACTCGCGCCCGCTCGGCGCCCAGAGCGGCTCCGTCCCCCCATCGGCCGAGACCTGCCAGCGGCCGCCGGGCTCGGGAAACGCGCGCACGTAGACTTCGTCGCGGCCGGCTTCGTTAGAGGCGTAGGCCAGCCAGCGGCCGTCGGGCGAGATCGCGGGTGATCGTTCGTCGAACGTGGTTTGAAGGTAGGTGCGTGCTGTGCCATCGCCTTCGAGCGGCAGGACGTACAGGTCGCGCCCGGTGGTCGGACCTATGGCTCTGAAGGCGAGCCATTTCGCGTCGGGCGACCAAGCGCCTTCCCAAACTTGGCCTTCGTGCGTGAGCAACAACTCCGCCGCCCCGCTCCCGTCGGCGAGGCGCCAGAATAGATCCCGATCGGTACTGACCCGGTCGGTAGTGAAATGCACGCGATCGCCGGCGGGCGTCCACACGGGGTAGCGGTTGTCGCCTTCGAACGTGAGTCGCGACAGGGTCCCCTGCTCCATCTCGTAAATCCAGATATCCCTGTTGCCACCCTCCTCGACGGCCAGGGCGATTCGCCCGCCGTCCGGGGAGAACCGCGGCGCCTCCGGTAGGCGGAGCCCCTCGAGCAGGATCTGCTCCACGCCTTGGCGGTCGACCGTAACGAGCGACAGGTCAGCCAGCTCGCCTGCGAGATAGACCAGCGATCCGTTAGGGGAAATCGCGAACTCGGCGGCCAACGTTGGCTTCACCATCAAGCCTTCGAGAAGCGAGACCGGAGGCCCCGTCACCTCGAGTCGCTTCAGGTCGAACGGTACCGCCAGCAGCGATCCATCGACGCTCCCATAGACGAGGTGCCCCGTTTCGACGTAGCGAGCGTGGGTTCCGCTCTGGATGACGGTTTTCGCTTCACCGGTTTCCAGTGTGAGCACGACGACGTTGCTCTCGGAACCTGAAAAGAAGGCGGTGAACAAGACCGCCTGACCGCCCGGCAGCACTTCGGGCCAGCGGTGGCTCGCCTCGCCCGCCTCCACATCCAGCGTGCTCACGACTTCCGGTGTGCCGCCGGCGGCTGAGACCCGCGAGAGCGGGCTTACGGTGTTCGGAG